>NZ_JBJURN010000001.1:0-87133 GCF_046622475.1 Enterobacter sp. LM3
TCCCCCCCTCACCGCCATATTCGAGAAAGAGCTCGTACGAAAGTACGGGCTTTTTTTTCGCATGTTGCACGCCTGCGGGGGGGATGAGAACACCCGACCGGGGTTCGACAACTGGCGACAGCCAGTTGGACAGATGACGAGCCTGCGAGGAATCTGCCCGCACAAAAACGCCTGCGTTGGCCCCGAAGGGGCGAGGCCCGTGGATGGGCCGAGTAACGGCGAGCGAAGCGAGTCAATCCCCCCCCCCGGTGCTTTATGCAGCTCAGTGCGGTCTGAGCCCCTTACCCTAACCCTCTCCCCAAAGGGGCGAGGGAATTATGCACTGCCCACATTCATTTGTGGGGAACCCTCAGCCCCAGGGGAGAGGGAATAAAAAGCACAAAAAACAAAGCCCGGTTTCCCGGGCCTTGAACACAACAGCAAACTCAGTAGTACGCTTTCAACGTGCGCTGGCAGAGTGCCGAGCGCACGCAGTCCTCTTTGGTGAAGCGAACCACCCCAATCATCTCATCTTCCTCAAAACGTGACATGGCGTCGCTCAACCCAGATTTCACACCGGATGGCAGGTCGCATTGGGTAATATCGCCATTGACGATAACAGTCACATTCTCCCCGAGGCGCGTTAAAAACATCTTCATTTGCGCTGCGGTCACGTTCTGAGCCTCGTCAAGAATGACGACCGCATTTTCAAATGTACGTCCGCGCATATAAGCGAACGGCGCGATTTCCACCTTCCCAATCTCTGGTCGCAGGCAGTACTGCATGAAGGATGCCCCCAGTCGTTTCACCAGCACGTCATAGACGGGCCTGAAGTACGGGGCAAATTTCTCCGAAATGTCTCCGGGCAAGAAGCCGAGATCTTCATCAGCTTGCAGTACCGGACGGGTGACAATAATTCTGTCCACGTCCTTATGGATCAGAGCCTCCGCCGCTTTGGCTGCACTAATCCAGGTTTTCCCGCATCCGGCTTCACCGGTTGCAAAGATGAGCTGTTTACTCTCGATAGCATTCAGGTAGTGCGCCTGAGCTTCATTGCGTGCCACAACTGGAGAAGTATCACGGCTGTCCCGCGCCATGCCAATTGCTTCTACGCCACTCATCTGCACAAGCGAGGTGACCGATTCTTCTTCACGCTGTTTATGGCTGCGTGAATCCCGTCTCAGCACACGTTTTGCTTCGCGACGAGCTTTGATCACTGCTTTTTGTCTTCCCATGGATAGCACCTTGAGTTGTTGGTATTCATCACACGCGCCAGCTTCGGCACGATTATGCGCACGAACATCTGAGGGTTGGCTTCCTTGTAAGCCATTGCTTGCTTTTCCGGATGACGATACAGAACGGCTACGCGCACCATTTTGCACGTCGGTAGAATGAGGTTCTTGAGTCGAGGGGGAGAATTTAGTGGTGAGGAAATCGCTGCCGGAGTCTGAGCCTCCGCGCCGGGTGCTGCGGTTGTTATGTTTACCTTGTCCAGTACAGGACGCAACCATTCGCGATCTCCATAGTGATTCAGCATCACTGCCGGGAACAACCGCTGCCTTATATTAAGTACATCAAGAATTATCATAAATGCAACATTTATTTTACTTGAATGCAACTTTTAAGACCGCTCCTGCAGTTGAAATCAGTCTCATACAGGAATATTACAGAAATATAACAAGAAGGGAGTCATATGAAAAAATAATATCCCTGCGAACTATCGCAGGGATGTATATCAGGCTTCGATAAGGCCTTGTGCGAGATACGCATTTTTATCGCGCGGCCCTGGCAGGGCAAAGAAATAGCCGCCGCCGATGGGTTTAATGTACTCTTCCAGCGCTTCACCGTTCAACCGCTTCTGTACGGTTAAGAAGCCCTTCTCCAGATCGTGCTGATAGCAGACAAACAGTAGCCCCATATCGAGCTGGCCGGAGTTGGTCACCCCCAGTGAGTAGCTGTAGCCACGACGCATCATCAGGCTGGACTGTGTCTCCTTCGTGCGCGGGTTCGCCAGCCGGATATGGCTGTCCAGCGCAATGGCATCACCATCCGGGTCGCTGGCGTAGTCAGGTACATCATGCTCATGCTGCATACCCAGCGGCGCACCGCTTTGTTTATCGCGACCAAAAATCGTCTGCTGCTCTTTGAGCGGTGTACGATCCCAGAACTCAACGTGGAACTGGATAATCCGCACGGCCTGATAGCTGCCGCCCACCGCCCAGGCAGGTTCACCCTGATCGGCTGTAACCCAGACCACATCTTTCATTAGCGCGCCATCGCGGCTGTCCGGGTTGGCCGTACCGTCTTTAAACCCAAGCAGGTTCACCGGTGTCTCTTTCCCTTTGCTGCGGGCAGCATGGTCAGAGATAAACCCTTCCCGCTTCCAGCGAACGCTGAGCAAATCTGGCGTGTGCTTGATGATATCGCGCAGCGCATGGATAACCGTGTCCTGCGTATTGGCACAGATCTGCAGCAACAGATCGCCGTGGCACAGGTTTGCGTCCAGAGAGTCGTTCGGGAAACGCGTCATTTTTTGCAGTGCTTTTGGCTTCTGCTGTGTCAGACCGTAGCGCGCATCAAACATCGACTCACCGAGCGAAACGGTAATCGTCAGGTTATCTGGCGCGATAAACGGCCCGAGGATCCCGGAGTCCATCGGTGGCAGACGCGGGTTCGGCGTTTCCGGTGCCGGGCCACCGGCGGTGAGAAACGCAATGCGTGTCGTCAGCAGGCGGAACAGGCGCTCCAGCCCGGCTTTATCGCTCGCCAGCGAATCAAAGGCCACCAGCATCATGGAGGCCTGCTGCGGTGTCAGAATGCCCGACTGGTGTTCGCCATAAAAGGGCTGCGTCTCCATGCGGGTACCCGGTGAGTGCACGCCGGGAGCGTTTTGCGGTTTCGCCGCATGCGCCACCGGACACCCACCGGCCAGCGCAAACGCGCCGCCAAGCGCCCCAACCCCTTTTAACAATCGACGTCGTGAAGGCTCAGCGACATCATATTCATCATGTTTGTTCATCGTGCTTAGTCCAGACCCAGTACGCCACGCAGTAAAGAGAGATCTTCCGCCAGCGTTGTAATCGGGCCTTTCAGCGCGTTACGGTCAGCATCGGTCAGCTTGTCGTAGGTTTCAAAACCGTCTTTGGTGCGGTATTTCGCCAGAATGGTGTCGACTTTTTTGAAGTTGGCATCCACTTTGGCCAACAGTTCGCTGTTCTCTTTTTGCAACTGAGGACGCAACAGATCGACAATTTTCTGCGCACCGTCGACGTTCGCCTGGAAGTCCCACAGGTCAGTGTGGCTGTAACGATCTTCTTCACCACTGATTTTGCTCGCGGCCACTTCTTCGATCAGACCGGCTGCCCCACCCACTACTTTTGACGGCGGGAAGGCCAGCTCGCTAATGCGTTTTTGCAGCTCCAGCACGTCGCTGTTCAGCTGATCGGCATATTTCTCCATGCCTTTGGTGGAGTTGTCACCAAACAGGGCTTTTTCCAGACGGTGGAAACCGGTGAATTTCGGATCGGCGGCTTTCTGCTCGTAATCATCTTCACGGGCATCAATGCTGCCATCGAGGTCAGAGAACAGTTCGGCAATCGGCTCGATGCGCTCGTAGTGTTGACGGGTTGGCGCATACAGGGATTTCGCTTTTTCGATATCCCCCGCTTTCACCGCATCGGTAAAGGCTTTGGTGCTCGTAACCAGACCGGCGGTTTCTGTGGCGACCCAGGTTTTATAGGCAGTAATGGCATCACCCAGGCTCAACAAGGCCGCGCCTTTTGCGGCATCCGCCGTGGCTTCGCCCTTAACGATCAGCTTACCCTTAGGGTTCGTCAGCAAGCCGCAGGTCATGTCATATTCACCCGGCTGCAGGTTAGCGGTCATTTTCTGGCTGAAGCCAGGGGCGATGTTTTCACGCTCTTCCACCACCATCACGCCTTTGAGGATCTCCCACTCCAGCGCTTTCTGGCTATGGTTCTGAATAATAAACTGGGTCTTGCCACTGTTGACCGTGATGGTCATCGGCTCACACTGTTTATCATTCACCGTCACTTTAACCTGTGGAATATCAGCAGCCTGAGCTGCAAATGCAGATGCAATCAGCGCTGCCACACCCGCCTGTAACGCACTACGACGAAATTGAATTGCCATGACACTTCCCTTTTAAAAGTATGTTGTAACTACACGGTGCACTTCAGGGCGCAGTACGCGACGGCTGAGCGCTGGGGCGCAATGGCATAAAAAACAGCACCAGCGCCGGAATGAGATAGATGAAATACATTGCCACTTCGCTGACGCTCGGCGTTTCCTGATAGCCGAAGATACCTTCGAGCAGCGTGCCGGTCAGAGAATGGGTAGAGAGGACGTTACTGAAGTCAAACGCCACATCCTGGAAGTGATTCCACAGACCCGCTTCGTGGAAGGCGCGAATAGCCCCTGCCGCCAGCCCTGCCGCGACCAGCAGAATGAACAGGCTGGTCCATTTGAAGAACGCCCCCAGGTTAAGACGAATGCCGCCCCAGTAGAGCAGGAAGCCCAGCACCACGGCGGTGACCAGCCCCAGCATTGCGCCCAGCGGCGGCCAGATACCGACATCCTGTTGAAACGCAGCCAGCAGGAAGAAGACAGATTCCAGACCTTCCCGCGCCACCGCAAAAAAGACCATCATGATCAGTGCCCAGCCGTGGTTATTGCCCTTCTGCAATGCGTTATCCACCGCCTGCTCCAGTTGCACTTTCACGTTGCGGGAGACTTTACGCATCCAGAACACCATCCAGGTGAGGATCACCACCGCAATCACGGCGACGATGCCTTCAAACAGCTCTTGTTCTTTCTGCGGAAATTCTCCGGTGGTTTCATTGATAAGGATCCCCAGCCCCAGGCAGAGCGCTGCGGCGAGGACAACCCCAACCCACATAACGCTAATCCAGCGTCCGCGCTGGGTTCGCTTCAGATAACTGGCGATCAGGCTGACAATGAGGGCCGCTTCAAGCCCCTCACGTAACATAATGAGAAATGGAACAAACATGCCGACACCTTAAATGTTTATCGCGGTCAACTGGTGAAAAGAAAGGTAAATTCTTGTGATAGTGATTATCATTACGGAGAAAAGAAACACAAGCGAAATGTGTGGCGTTTTGATGATGAGATGTAAAAAACTCGCAGGGTAATAGTTTCGGTGGTTATCGTTAGGTTTATAACGTATAAAGAAAATGCTCATTTACGGTTAATCAGCGCTGTGGCTAAATATGCGCCTCAAAAACCAACTGAAATAAAACTATGTATAACGTTGTCCATTTCCTGCTGGCGCTGGTGATTATTCTTGCGCTTGCCTGGCTTACGAGTTTTGACCGCCGAAAAATTCGTATTCGCTTTGTTTTACAGCTGATTGTAATTGAGATCGCCCTGGCGTTCTTTTTCCTGCATGCCGAAAGCGGCCTGTTTCTGATTAAATATGTGTCGGGTTTCTTTGAGTCACTGCTTAAATTCGCCGCTGAAGGCACCAATTTTGTCTTTGGCGGGATGGGTGAAAAAGGGCTGGCATTCATCTTCCTCGGCGTGCTCTGCCCAATTATTTTTATCTCTGCACTGATTGGTATTCTTCAGCACTGGCGAATTCTGCCAGTCTTTATTCGGGTCATCGGTACGCTGCTGTCAAAACTGAATGGCATGGGCAAGCTGGAGTCCTTTAACGCAGTGAGTTCACTGATCCTCGGTCAGTCAGAAAACTTTATTGCATACAAAGGGATACTTGGCGATCTCTCTTCCCGTCGTTTGTTCACGATGGCAGCAACGGCCATGTCAACCGTTTCCCTGTCGATTGTGGGTGCCTATATGACGATGCTCGACGCCAAATTTGTCGTGGCGGCACTTGTTCTGAACATGTTCAGCACCTTTATTATTCTCTCTGTTATCAACCCGGCACGTCCGGAAGCCGAACCGGATATCAAACTAGAAAAACTGCACGAATCCCAGAGCTTCTTTGAAATGCTGGGTGAGTATATTCTGGCAGGCTTTAAAGTGGCGATGATTATTCTGGCGATGCTGATGGGCTTTATTGCCCTGATTAGCGCCATCAACGCCCTCTTCTCCAGCGTATTTGGCATGAGTTTCCAGCAGATCCTGGGTTATGTGTTTTATCCGCTGGCGTGGCTGGTCGGTATTCCGCTGAGCGACGCCCTGAATGCCGGGAGTATTATGGCGACCAAGCTGGTGGCGAATGAATTTGTGGCGATGATTGAGCTGCAAAAAATTGCCCACCAGATGACACCGCGCGGGCTGGGGATTTTGTCCATCTTCCTGGTCTCGTTTGCTAACTTCGCCTCCATCGGCATTGTGGCAGGGGCAATTAAGGGCCTGAACGAGCAACAGGGGAACGTGGTATCCCGCTTCGGTCTGCGTCTGGTGTATGGCGCGACGCTGGTAAGCTTGCTGTCGGCGAGCGTTGCAGGGTTAGTATTGTGAGTTAATGCCGGGTAAGCGTTAGCGCCACCCGGCTGGTTTTATCAAAACTGCACGCACACCGGCTGATCAACACGCATCACCGATTCCTGCGCAAAGCGTGATTTATAAATCCCGCGTAACGCCTCAATATTCTTCTCGCTCTGGGCATCTTTACCGTGGATCAGCATCAGCGCCTTACTCTGCTCGCGTGCTACTTTCCCGTCGTTGCCCAGCCACTGCCCGCGTGCATCAAACACCGTTAAGCCATCACGAAAACGTGGCGTCACGTCCTGGTCAACAAACTGCTGCCACTCCTGGCCGGTGATCTCTTTCCCTGCCGGGCGGTTCAGCCCGAAATAGAGCGTGGTTTGCTGCATCTGGTTATCCGCTTTGCAGGTATCCGCCGCAGCGTGTTGCGATGGGGCGTTACAGCCTGCCAGCATCAATAATGCTACCGCCATCAACCCTGTTTTAATCATCATTCTTCGCTATCCTCATTGTTATAAGTGCAGCGATATCAACGTAATTACAGAAAATTTGCAAGAAAAAGCCGGGTAGCGCTACCGCTTACCCGGCCTCCAGGAGCGAGACGGAATTTATTCCGGCTGCAGTTTTGACGGAGGTGCAGAGTGGTAATGCGCATCCGCGTCGGCAAAGCGTTTCTGCATTGCCGCTGACGGTGCTTTATCCAGCAGGCTGAACGCCACAATGCCGATACTGCCGAAGATGAAGCCAGGAATGATTTCGTACAGGCCCAGCCAGGCGAACTGTTTCCAGACGATAACGGTCACCGCACCAATGAGCATTCCCGCCAGCGCGCCGTTACGGGTCATACGTGACCACAGCACGGAGAAGAGCACTACCGGGCCAAACGCAGCACCGAAGCCCGCCCACGCGTAGCTCACCAGGCCCAGCACGCGGTTCTCAGGGTTCGCCGCCAGCGCAATGGCAACCAATGCCACCACCAGCACCATGAAACGCCCGACCCACACCAGCTCTTTCTGACTTGCCCCTTTACGCAGGAACGCTTTGTACAGATCTTCGGTGATAGCACTGGAGCACACCAGCAGCTGGCAGCTCAGAGTGGACATGACCGCCGCCAGAATGGCCGACAGCAAGATACCGGCAATCCACGGGTTAAACAGAATTTGCGCCAGCTCAATGAACACACGCTCGGCGTTCTGGTTCACCGCACCCGCCTGCGCCGGGTTATTGTTGAAGTAGGCGATACCGAAGAAGCCTACGGCACACGCACCCGCCAGGCAGAGGATCATCCACGTCATACTGATACGACGTGCATGTACGATGGTGTGGTGGGAATCAGCGGCCATAAAGCGCGCCAGAATATGCGGTTGACCGAAGTAGCCCAGACCCCAGCCCATCAGAGACACGATGGCAACGAAGTTCAGCCCTTTCAGCATATCGACGTTTTCAATGCTCTTCTGCTTAATCACTTCCAGAGAATCAGCAAAGCCACCGACGGTGAAAATCACAATCACTGGCGTCAGGATCAGCGCGAAAATCATCAGGCTCGCCTGCACGGTATCCGTCCAGCTTACGGCCAGGAAGCCGCCCACGAAGGTGTAGAGGATAGTCGCCGCCGCACCGGCCCACAGCGCTGTTTCATAGCTCATGCCGAAGGTGCTTTCGAACAGACGCGCACCGGCCACAATGCCGGAAGCACAATAGATGGTGAAGAACACCAGGATAACCAGCGCGGAGATGATGCGCAGGATACGGCTGTTATCTTCAAAACGTCCGCTAAAGTAGTCCGGCAGCGTCAGGGCGTTGTTGTTGGCTTCGGTATGCACGCGCAGACGGCCTGCCACCAGCTTCCAGTTGATCCACGCGCCGACGGTCAGGCCGATGGCGATCCAGCTTTCTGAAATACCAGAGATGAAAATCGCACCCGGCAGGCCCATCAGCAACCAGCCGCTCATGTCCGATGCACCCGCAGAGAGTGCCGTCACCATTGGCCCTAAACTACGTCCGCCCAGAATATAGTCGTCAAAGTTCTTCGTTGAACGCCATGCCAAAAACCCTATCAGGATCATGCCAAAAATATAAACGAGAAATGTCACCAGCATCGGTGTGCTAATTGCCATTCAAATTCTCCAAAATGTCGAGCGACAACCATCCGGGTTGCCTTGTTATATGATCACCGGAACGTAGTGATGTGTGTATGTGTTTCCATTGGGCGCGCTATCCTGCCGCATGCGCATCCCGCTGACAAACGATTTAACACTGCATTTACATCAAATTCATCCCTGGTTTTATACGTCTTTCCCATAGGTTGCACTCGCTCACGCTTTTGCGGGTTGCACCTTTTAAAAATGTTAAGTCCCGCATAAAAACAGGCTTCGGATTCAGAAGCCAGCACTTTTTTCCAGCTAACCATCCATTAACAATCCATTCATTTTCCAGCTTGCAAACCAGGTCACATTTAACACGGTTGCACAAAGTTGCAACATGATGGATATTTCACGCTAACGACAGAACACGACTACAGAACAACAGGAGTTTTGGCATGGGTATGACCACTATGGGGGTTAAGCTGGATGACGCGACCCGCGAACGGATTAAGAGCGCAGCGACCCGCATTGACCGCACGCCGCACTGGCTAATCAAGCAGGCGATTTTTAACTATCTGGAAAGGCTGGAGAGTGAAGATGGCCTGCCAGAGCTGCCAGCCCTGCTGGCGGGTGCCGCCAATGAAAGCGATGACGCTACTCCGGCAGCCGAAGAGAGCCATCAGCCGTTCCTCGAATTCGCCGAGCAGATCCTGCCGCAGTCCGTCAGCCGTGCCGCCATTACCGGCGCTTACCGCCGTGCCGAAACTGACGCAGTCCCGATGCTGTTGGAGCAGGCTCGCCTGCCGGACGCCATTGCCGCCCAGGCGCACAGCCTGGCGTATCAGCTTGCCGACAAGCTGCGTAGCCAGAAAACGGCCAGCGGTCGTGCCGGGATGGTGCAAAGCCTGCTGCAGGAGTTCTCCCTCTCCTCACAGGAAGGCGTGGCGCTGATGTGTCTGGCGGAAGCGCTGCTACGTATCCCCGATAAAGCCACCCGCGATGCACTGATCCGCGACAAAATCAGTAACGGTAACTGGCAGTCACACATTGGCCGCAGCCCGTCGCTGTTCGTTAACGCGGCGACCTGGGGCCTGCTGTTTACCGGCAAACTGGTCTCTACCCATAACGAAGCCAACCTCTCCCGCTCCCTGAACCGCATTATCGGTAAGAGCGGTGAACCGCTGATCCGCAAAGGTGTGGACATGGCGATGCGCCTGATGGGTGAACAATTTGTGACCGGCGAAACCATTGCCGAAGCGCTGGCCAATGCCCGCAAGCTGGAAGATAAAGGTTTCCGCTACTCTTACGACATGCTGGGCGAAGCGGCGCTGACCGCTGCCGATGCCCAGGCGTATATGGTCTCTTACCAACAGGCGATCCACGCCATCGGTAAAGCCTCTAATGGCCGTGGCATTTATGAAGGCCCGGGCATCTCGATTAAATTGTCCGCCCTGCACCCGCGCTACAGCCGTGCGCAGTATGACCGCGTGATGGACGAGCTGTACCCGCGCCTGAAATCTCTGACGATGCTGGCGCGCCAGTATGACATCGGCATCAATATCGACGCCGAAGAGGCCGACCGTCTGGAGATCTCCCTCGATCTGCTGGAAAAACTGTGCTTCGAACCTGAACTCGCCGGCTGGAACGGCATTGGCTTTGTTATTCAGGCCTACCAGAAACGCTGCCCGTTCGTCATTGATTACCTGATTGACCTCGCCACCCGCAGCCGCCGTCGCCTGATGATCCGTCTGGTGAAAGGCGCATACTGGGACAGCGAAATCAAACGTGCGCAGATGGACGGCCTGGAAGGCTACCCGGTCTATACCCGCAAGGTTTACACCGACGTCTCCTATCTTGCCTGCGCGAAAAAACTGCTTGGCGTGCCAAACCTGATCTACCCACAGTTCGCGACCCACAACGCCCACACCCTGGCGGCGATTTACAGCCTGGCCGGGCAGAACTACTACCCGGGTCAGTATGAATTCCAGTGCCTGCACGGCATGGGTGAACCGCTGTACGAGCAGGTCACCGGGAAAGTGGCGGATGGCAAGCTGAACCGTCCGTGCCGTATTTATGCCCCGGTAGGCACGCATGAAACCCTGCTGGCGTACCTGGTGCGTCGTCTGCTGGAGAACGGGGCGAACACCTCCTTCGTTAACCGCATTGCCGACACCACGCTGCCGCTGGACGAGCTGGTCGCCGACCCGGTGCAGGCCGTTGAGAAAATGGCAGCACAGGAAGGCCAGATTGGTCTGCCGCATCCGAAGATTGCCCTGCCGCGTGAGCTGTATGGCACAGGCCGCGTCAACTCTGCGGGTCTGGATCTCGCTAACGAACACCGTCTGGCGTCCCTCTCTTCTGCTCTGCTCAACAGCGCATTACATAAATGGCAGGCCAAACCGATCCTGGAGCAGGCTGTTGTTGACGGCGAAATGCAGCCAGTGATTAACCCGGCAGAGCCAAAAGATATTGTCGGTTACGTGCGTGAAGCCACGGAAGCGGAAGTTGACCTGGCACTGGACAGTGCGGTGAACAATGCCCCTATCTGGTTCGCCACGCCGCCTCAGGAGCGTGCCGCCATTCTGGAACGTGCTGCGGTGCTGATGGAAGATCAGATGCAATCGCTCATCGGTATTCTGGTGCGTGAAGCGGGTAAAACCTTCAGCAACGCTATTGCCGAAATCCGCGAGGCGGTCGACTTCCTGCACTACTACGCAGGCCAGGTTCGTGATGATTTCGATAACGAAACCCATCGCCCGCTGGGCCCGGTGGTCTGTATCAGCCCGTGGAACTTCCCGCTGGCGATTTTCACCGGCCAGATTGCCGCCGCACTCGCGGCAGGCAACAGCGTGCTGGCAAAACCAGCAGAGCAAACACCGCTGATTGCCGCTCAGGGAATTAACATTCTGCTGGAAGCGGGCGTACCGGCAGGCGTTATCCAGCTGCTGCCGGGCCGTGGTGAAACGGTGGGTGCGAAGCTGACCACCGATAACCGCGTGCGCGGCGTGATGTTTACCGGCTCCACCGAAGTGGCAACGCTGCTGCAGCGCAATATTGCGACACGCCTTGACGCACAGGGTCGTCCAACGCCGCTGGTGGCGGAAACCGGTGGCATGAACGCCATGATTGTTGACTCCTCCGCGCTGACCGAGCAGGTGGTGGTCGACGTGCTGGCCTCCGCGTTCGACAGTGCCGGACAACGCTGCTCCGCCCTGCGCGTGCTGTGCCTGCAGGATGACGTGGCAGACCACACGCTGAAGATGCTGCGCGGTGCAATGGCCGAATGCCGTATGGGCAACCCGGGTCGTCTCACTACCGACATCGGGCCGGTTATCGACGTGGAAGCCAAAAGCAATATCGAAAACCACATTCAGACCATGCGCGCCAAAGGTCGTCCGGTGTTCCAGGCCGTCCGTGAAAACAACGAAGATGCCCGTGAATGGCAGACCGGCACCTTTGTACCACCAACACTTATCGAACTGGCAAGCTTCGACGAGCTGAAAAAAGAGGTCTTCGGCCCGGTGCTGCACGTGGTGCGCTACAACCGCAACAACCTGAACGAGCTGATTGAGCAGATCAACGCCTCCGGCTACGGCCTGACGCTCGGTGTGCATACCCGTATCGATGAAACCATCGCCCAGGTCACCGGCAGTGCCAAAGTGGGCAACCTGTATGTGAACCGCAACATGGTCGGCGCAGTCGTGGGCGTTCAGCCGTTCGGCGGCGAAGGGTTGTCCGGAACCGGGCCTAAAGCTGGTGGACCACTCTACCTGTACCGCCTGCTGGCAAACCGCCCGGAAAATGCGCTGGGCGTAACGCTGGCGCGTCAGGATGCAGAACGTCCAGTGGATACACAGCTGAAAGCGGTGCTGACTCAGCCACTGGAAGCGCTCATCAAGTGGGCCGATAAACGTCCTGAACTGCGCGCTGTTGCTCAGCAATATGGCGAGCTGGCGCAGGCAGGCACACAGCGTCTGCTGCCGGGGCCAACCGGCGAGCGCAACACCTGGACGCTCATGCCGCGCGAACGCGTGCTGTGCGTCGCGGATAACGAGCAGGATGCGCTGGTTCAACTGGCCGCCGCTGCCGCAACGGGTTGTGAAGTGCTGTGGCCGGAAGATGGCCTGCATCGTGACCTGGCGAAACAGCTGCCGAAGGCAGTTTCTGCCCGCATCCACTTTGCGAAGGCCGATGTCCTGCTGACCCAGCCGTTTGATGCGGTGATCTACCACGGCGATTCCGACCAGTTACGCGAGCTGTGCGAACAGGTTGCAGCCCGCAGCGGAGCGATTGTTTCGGTGCAGGGCTTTGCACGCGGCGAAACCAACCTGCTTCTGGAGCGTCTGTACGTTGAGCGCTCGCTCAGCGTCAACACCGCGGCGGCGGGAGGTAACGCGAGCCTGATGACAATAGGCTAACGCTGTGCTAATAAGGCTCCGGAGACGGAGCCTTTTTTTATGGGGAATGTATGAAACACTACCTGATCGCAGGTGCGGCATTGTTGCTGAGCGCAAACGCGCTGGCCGACGAGTGCGCGAACGCCAGCACCCAGCTGGAACTCAACACCTGTACGGCACAGCAATACCAGGCAGCAGATAAAAAGCTCAACCAGACCTACCAGGCGGCCATCAAACGCGCGGCAGCCCCACAACGGGATCTGTTGAAAAAAGCACAGCAGGCGTGGATCGCCCTGC
This sequence comes from Enterobacter sp. LM3, assembly GCF_046622475.1. Lineage (NCBI taxonomy): Bacteria > Pseudomonadati > Pseudomonadota > Gammaproteobacteria > Enterobacterales > Enterobacteriaceae > Enterobacter > Enterobacter sp. LM3. The sequence continues at coordinate 13,190 of NZ_JBJURN010000001.1, forward strand.
GTGATGCGGACTGTACGTTTATTGGTTCCGGAACCGAAGGCGGCAGCATTCAGCCGATGATTGTGAATCAGTGCCTGACGGAAAAAACCGTGGAGCGCGAAGCCTTTCTTGCCTCGCTGATGCAGTGCGAAGAGGGCGATTTAAGCTGCCCTCTCCCACCGGCAAATTAACGCACGCGGATCCCTTCAATAATCATCCGTTGCACGTTTTCCAGCGTGCTCTGGAAAAACGCCTCATCCCGTAATGTCTTACCGGTCACCGCTTCGACCTGGGCCGCAAAGTCAGCGTAATGCTGAGTAGAGGCCCAAATCATAAAGATCAGATGATGCGGGTCGACGGGAGCCAGTTTTCCGCTGGCCACCCATTCGGCGATAATTGCCGACTTATCATCGACCAGCTGTTTTAAATCTCCCGTCAGTTCGGCCCGCAGTAGCGGTGCGCCCTGCAACATCTCCAGACAGAACAGTCGCGACGCCTGCGGGTAATCGCGTGATACCTCCAGCTTCAGGCGAATATACTCTTTGATTGCCACCAGCGGGGCGAACTCCTGGCGGAACGCCTTCAGCGGAGCCAGCCAGATATTGAGGATCTGCTGCATCACCGCAACATAAAGCGCCTCTTTGGACGGGTAGTAATAGAGCAGATTGGTTTTGGACACCCCGGCCTGCTCTGCCACCTGCTCCAGCCGCGTGCCGTGGATGCCAAACTGTGAAAACGTCTCCAGCGCCGCACTGAGGATCGCCTGTTTCTTGGCGCTCACCGCCTGCGAACGTTTACCTGGTGTTTTCACTGCACCTTGTGTCATCTGCGCTCTCCTTATTGGTTTGCCATAGCATAGCAAACGCCCTGCTTTCTCTCGACATTCTGTATGTGTGGGGCTGTGCAAAATCGAAGAAGGGAAGTGGGTTGTGTGGGGGAGAGAGTGTTGCTGGCCCTTGTTTATAGCTGACTCTATGGTTTTTTAGATGGTCGGCTTGGTGCCAGGAGCGGACATTTGTGACCAGTTAATCATGCCAGCAAGATCTTAACGAAGGCATCCCAGCGGTCTTCGATGTTGTCTTTGTTGATAGGGAGCAGCGTTTTGCGCATCGTTATCCCATCAATGGCCGCGAGATCTGCGTCTTTTTTTACCAAGTCTGGCGCGAACCAGAGTTTAAGCGTGTGCGGATCGATGGCACATAGTCCCGCGTCAAAGAGCTTGTGGATATCAGCGCGCAGCAGCAGACCGTTTTTAAAGCTCGCGCCACCTTTGCGAGCGTGGGCTTTAAGGTGTGCGGCTTCGCAGCGTACCGCAATGGCATTCGTGTAGACGCAACGGCCACCGCAGTTAAGCATCACATCTTCACGGAATTTCCCCTGATCACAACGGCGACGGCCATAGAAGGGTACATCTTCTTTATGTTCGCGTTCTTCAGCCAGCGACCGTTCGGCTCGAGGTTCTTCAGCCTGGGGTTCTTCGGCCACCACGGGTTCAGGTTTGACCGCATTCGGTTCTTCCCAGGTTCCCAGAAACATGGCAACGCGCTGGGGCATTTTGACACGATTCAAAATCCCAAGGTGCGCTTTTTCCCAGGCTAGGAATTCTTCCAAACGAATTGCTGGACAACCATGTTTAAGCGCTGGATGGGGGGATTCCTTTTTGACTGGAGCGGGCGCGGGAGCAGATAACGTCGTGCTGCTACTGCCTGTGCTGTAGCTGCTGCGGCCACCCACATGGCGTTTAACCGAATTTCCTTCGACCAGGATTTGCTTGTCCTCGTCGATCTGACGCTGGAAGAATGCCTCAATTTGGGTATAGTTCAGCTTGAAGTGGCGCATAACTGCGCCACGGAAAGCCAAACGAACTTCTTCGTTACGATTTGGCGGGCAAGCACGGTCAACGCGCTGGGAAGCATAGGTATCATTCCCCCAGGCTTGCGTACCGTAACGGCTAAATATGACCGTCCAGTTTTTCCCCGATTGGCTGCGATAAACCTTACCATCGCAGACGAACACGAACGGAGACGAAATAATAAACCCGTGAACTTCCATAGCCATTTTAATCCACCTCAACCAGCTTTTTTTCCAGTCCACCCCTTCGAGATCGACCTTGCCAACTTATTTCTGTCAACAATTGCCGTAAGCATAAATGTAGTGACCTGCATTTGAAATCGGTTCGACCTGCATTTACGATTAGCTTGACCCGCACCCCGTTCGTTAACACATAGCAACGTTAGTAATGCATCCTACGCGGTAATAACAATTGCGAGCTTCCGCTACTCGCTCAAAGCCGCCGGTCTGTGTCTGGAGGCGGGTTTGTACCACCGTGAGACTCTCAAATCTTCAACGGGTGTCTATAGTTAATCTATCGTCCCTTCGCTAATACACTCACATCATGCTCTTTTCTTTCAGAACTTATTTTCACGGGCGCATGCGTTTACTGATTGCTATGTTGGCCGGAGTCATCTGCTTTTTAGCCCTTCCCCCTGAGTTGGGAGATCTGCAACGGTTGCTGATAGGCTGGAACGTGCTGGCGTGGCTATATCTGTTCTTTATGTGGTTTCGTATGTTACGTACTGATGTGCAGGATATTCCGCATATTGCCAGAATGCAGGATGAGAGCGCGGGGCTGGTGCTGGGCATGGTGATTCTCGGCTGCCTGGTCAGTATCCTGGCGATCCTGATTGAGCTGACCTCACTAAAGCACCTCACCGGAACACCGCGCGTGCTGCATCTGCTGCTGACCAGCACCACGCTGGCGGTTTCCTGGGCCTTATTGCCCACCTCATTTGCCATGCATTACGCTCACCACCATTACCTACACCGAAGTAAAGACGTCACGCCGATGATCTTTCCGGAAAAACCAGAGGAACCGGGTTACTGGGATTTCCTTTATTTTTCCTTCACCATCGCTGTAGCGTCACAAACCGCCGATGTGGCGACCGGTACCACCGACATGCGACAAATTACGTTGCTCCAGTCGGTGGTTTCTTTTGTTTTCAATCTGGCGATTCTTGGTCTGTCGGTGAACGTCGGAGCCGGACTACTGAGCTGAACTTATCTCAATTTCCTGGTGAATGGTCAGCCATGACCTGATGATGACCAGATGTTGGTTATACATCACCGGCTGATTCCCCCTCACTCGCACTCTCTTTGCTTTGAATGAACCGGAGTGCCAGATAGAGATCGGGTGCCAGAATCATGTCATCATCTTTCATTGTTGGCCGACTTTCTTTAAACCAGCGCGTTAATTCCGTTTTCCTGCCCGCAAGGATTAACGTGATCTGTCGCCCTTTCAGGTCGCGCTTTAACTCATTAATGGTTGCCAGGACACTGATATCTGAATAGGTGAAGCAGGCAACGGCATCAATGACCACCCATTTAGGTTGTAATGCTGCACCATCAACTAAGTTCAATACCCGACGTTTAAAATAAGCCACATTAAAATAGGTCAACGGGGAGTTAAATCGATACATCAGCACGCCCGGGATCATTTTAATATCGGTTGTATTACCTAATGAGTGAATCATTCCATTTTCGTCAGTTCCCAGTAAGTGCTCAGAGGGGCGAAAGACTGTACGCAGGAACTGTAACAGGCCAAGCAACACCGCAAGCCCGATCCCCTGGATAACGCCGATAATTAAAACACAGCCAAACGTGAAGAAAGCCAGGCGAAATGCCTGTTTATTTCTTCGCCTCAGGTTCCATAGCCCACGTAAATCAATCAATGACCACGATGCATACATTAGAACAATACCTAATGCAGAAACGGGAATAAATTGTAATGGCTGAGTGAAAAATACTACCACGATACCGATGAGTAAGGCTGCGACCACGGAAACCAGCTGACTTTTCCCCCCAGTTGAATCATTAACCGCAGTCCGGGAATCGGCTCCACTGATAGCAAACCCCTGCGATAATCCAGACATGAGATTCGCAATACCCAGCGCTCTGAACTCAGCATCAGCATTAATTTCATAGCCATTTTTCGCGGCGAAACTGCGAGCGGTCAGCATCAGACTGACAAAACTGACCAACGCCAGGTTCAGCGCCGGGATCACTAAATCACGCATCAGACCTGGCTGAAACGCTGCCCAGTTAACGACGGGTAAGCCCGGCTGGAAACCTTCTCCTCCAATAGTGGCTATCCCATAATTTTGTGCAGATGTGCCCCATACCAGTGCCGTTGTTATCACAATGGCAATCAACGGTGCAGGCCAGTGGCTGCGATACGTTTTGATAGCCATTAAAATAGCTAACGTTAAAAGTGATATCCCTAAGGTTAATAAATGGCTGTCTGAAATTCGGCCTGGCAAGGCAATTATTTTCTCAATAACCTGCGCCTCATCAAGCTTAATCCCCAGAACCTTACCTAATTGCCCGACAATAATCGTTACGGCTACGCCATTAAGCAAACCAGTAAGAATGGGATGAGAAAGCAGATCGGCAAGTGCGCCCAGGCGAAATTTACTGGCAAGCAGGCACCACCCGCCCATCATTAATGTCATGATAATCGTCAGTTGCCAGTGCAGTTCGGGATTTCCGGCAGACAGCGGAACCACGACGGCCGCAATCACCGCGCAGGTTGTTGCATCAGGGCCAACAATAAGCTGACGTGAAGAACCAAACAGTGCATAAGCTATCATCGGTAAAACGCAGGAATACAGCCCTACGATTGCCCCAACACCCGCCAGCTCGGCATAAGCAATAGCAACGGGTAGCGCGACAGCCGCAACGGATAACCCGGCTTTAACATCATGTTTTAGCCAGCTTTTATCGTAGGCTAATAAATTTTGTAACCCTGGCATGTAGTTTAAAAAAAGTTTTCCGAACACGTTATTCTCCGGATATGGATATTACTCACGTCATGCTGGCACATTTCTGGTTGAGGTTCTGGTTTTCAAATGCTCCGGATTGAGGCCGCCGCCACTCAGATCCTGATAAATCTTCAACTATTTTATTATTCTGAATGGTGTTAAACATAGTTCAAAAACTATCGCTTAGCCGGAGTTGGCCCTGCCGGGTGCTGTGGTGCCGCCAGCGGGCGGCGGATGGGTGGAACGGCAGCGAGTGCCTAGAGTGGGCTTTAAGCGATGCTGATTCGTTTGCAAGTCATTTACAGGTTTTTCCAGTCAGGCAGATTATTGGCCTTTTTGCGCCATCCGTGAAACGCTGCCATCATCACGCCAAATAGAATCCCACCTGAGAGACTCCTTAATATCGCCCAGGAAGGTTGAACGCCCATACCTTGCCATGTGAAAAACCACATACCGAGTCCCCATACAAGACCAAATCCGAATCCCATAATGAATGTTATTTGCCAAAATGAAGCGAAAGGTAATGGCGGTATTCTTAGTCCTAACTTCCATAATCCACGCAACAGAGGGGGGGCATAGTTGCTGCGCCACATCTTTTTACTTTCCATAATGGCAAGTGCACGTTCCTTTTTTCGCTCAAAACACATCTTTTTCTCCCTGAATAACACTTTAACTGTTTACAGGATCTGTATTGTGATTGCCTGCATTCACATCTGAACTGTTCTGACTTCACTTAGTATTATAACTCAAAATATACCGTTTAAGTCCGCCACTCGCTCACAGCGGACCTTAAACTTCATTATGTTAAGAAGGTAACTGAACTCAATCTGCCTCGTAAGGAGCGTGAACAACATCGTCGTAATTTCTATGTTTCTCTCTGCCGTTCCGCGAGTGCATGTTTTGCTGCGCGTGATGCCCATTCATCAGATTGGTCCAGATGTTCAACCTCGGCCTCTGCTATCAGCGTGACACGGATCAGCGGAACTGAGCCAAAAGGTAAATTATCAATCCTGCGGTCATCAAGGCTGAGAATGATTCGGGTCAATGGGTGATATTCGTCTGTAAGCGTACAAAACAGGATTGCCCCATATTTTTCAACATCGTCAGCAACCTGATACCCATCTGCAACGAGATCGCCCAGACTAATCAAGAGAGAAGCCCAGTCATCCATCGGGTGGCTGATGGTAGTAGAAGCGTCTAATTCCATGAAAAGTTCGCAGCCCACGCCATTTTCCGGGTCTGCAATGCCGGCCCAGGGCGTCGAGAGGCCATCGGTGGCCAGCGTAAATGTCGTTTTGCTCATAATGTTGAGCACTCGACGATGGGGTCCGAACCAGTTCGTCTGGTTGTGTACGTTTGCGTCATCCCGTTCAGCTATAAAATCATCTGAGACGCTGCCATACCTTTCCCAAAAGGCTCGTCTTGCTATAGAGGCGGCCTCATAAATCGGGTCTTGAGGACCGCGCGGCACGATTGTCTTATCAAACAGTGTATCAACCGTAACGCGCCCGCGTATTAACGGTATTTTAGATCTTGTCCAGCGAACGATGACCTTATTAAAAGGCTGTAAATGTGATGCTTCAAGTTTCTCGACAGCCTCCCGTACCGTTCGAAGGGCGTGGTTCCCCTCTGCAATGTGACTCCCATCTGCATACATGTAGCCTCCAGTTAGTGAGGAGACGCCAGCCTGTTCGGTTATAAAGAACCATTCTCCGTTCACAGCGCCAACGGGTGCCTTGTCTAAGGCCGAGCGTAAGTCTCTTGCCGCATCAGCGTTTAAATATGCTGTCATGTCTGTCCTTTAGCTTCACGTCTTAGGTATCTTTTGTAGTTTACATTCCTGGCCCTGCGCGCCAAAGTAGCGCGCAGGTAGTCGAGAACATGAATGAATGAATGGCGACTGTTTATAAAAATACTCTCGTGGATGCAAAAGTACCAACGTCCGATTCTCGCTCACAGCGGACAGCCGTAAATCAGGCTATACCTGATCATTCCAGAAAAAAGCCGCCCGTAGGCGGCTTGTAATTATTTGCGTGGTTTACCAGCATCCGAACGCTTTTCTCGAACTCTACCATCATTGTTACGATCGCGGGGCTGTGTACCGCCGCCGGGTTTAGGAACAACTACGCCTGGATTAAGTGGTCTTCTGTCAGCCATATTTGCGTTTCCTAAAAGAATGGCAAAGTTGCCGTCTTTTTTGATACGCCTACTATCGTGACCTTTCAATCACTATGGGGTGAAATGTTGCGCATCATCAACTTTTCCATGATTCCACTCAGGGGGAACATTGCACATATGTCCATCCGCTTTGTGCCAGAAGCGGAAGTTTGCAACATGGTTTATGCCCATTGAGTAGAGGAATTTCGTGCATATTTAAGCTGAATACTGGGCGTTACAAACGCCCTCGCAGTGATTTTCTCAGATGAGGATATAAGTGGTTTAAATGCAAAATTCCTAGCCCTTGAATGTCATTAACGATCTGTTTGTAATAAAGAGGTGGTATACTCCTTAAAGCTTGAAATTATTTTATTAATTTCAATTTTTTCTATAATTATATCCTCTATAACAGGGCGTTTTATCTCTTGCCAAACGCGCCTCTCGCCATGTTCGACTAATTCAGATACCTTACCACCTAAGATTCTAACGAAATTTTTGTTCGAAACGGCAAAAAAACATGCCCCAGATTCTAAAATGATCGTGGTTGAAGCATTGAACTTACATATTCCATCAGGATATTCATCCTCTGGTGTGGGCTGTGGGTAAGCCATTTTATATAGATATTCAAAAGCTTTATCTGTTGATGCATTAAATATTTCATCATCGCATGGCATAGCTATAAGAGCATTTTCAGAATCAATGACATCATCATAATCAACGAATAAGGTTGATGTGCGGATATCATTAGGATACATACTCCCGTTCAAAAAGAAATAAAAGAAACCATTCTTTATAGAATCGCCCCACTGCGGAACGTATTCAATCCAGATTGCAAAACGATAGGGATCACCAAAAATCATAATATTCCTTTACCGAATAGTTTACCGATTTAGAGAAGTTTTGTTCGAAGCACATCAATGCTCTTAAGAATTTATGGTTTTTTATGTAGTAACCACTCATCCCAGGCATTTTGCGCATCAACATCGGGATAGCCTCGGCTTTTGATCATGTCCGTGGCAATCTCTGCAGGTAACTCAATAGCAGTAGCATTATCTCGAATCGACTCAACATCCTCTCGTGTCAATTCTCGTCCGAAGTCCTTCTCTTTGGTTTCAAGCAGCGCAACAAGGGCAGGGATAAACACAATAGCCATGATTTGCATTACTCCATAAATGATTAAATTTAATTCATTTTGGCATAGAGATCATGTCAATACATACCTTATAGCCACTATATAACTGGAAAATTTTATATTTAAGTTCGTTCGTGAGGTGCAAACGTCCGTTCCTCGCTCGTAGCGGACCTATACCTCTTCGCAACGGCATCGTAAATCTGAGTACTTCTGCAGAAGGTGGTCTCATGGTGACGGTTGATTTCCCGAACCGCACATTTAGCTAAACCGGAACAGGGTGTTTGATCGCAAATGCCGCAGATTGCTTCAAAAAAATTACCCTATTTGTTATATTGTTGTTTATTGCTTATTCACCTCTGCGGTGCCAAAAAGAACAAGATTCACCGCAACCCAGGACAGAAAAATGTTAGATTACCGCTTCCCGACAGCTTTGCAGATGGTTCTCAGCGTAGCGATGGCGGAGCAATTGGGTGAACGTTCGACGAGTGCGATTCTGGCCTACGGCCTGGAGGCGAATCCGAGCTTCATCCGCAAATTGATGGTTCCGCTGACGCGTGACGGCATTATCGTCTCAACGCTTGGCCGTAACGGCTCAATTCATCTTGGTCGCCCGCCGGAAGAGATCACCCTGCGCGACATCTACCTTTCGGTCATCGAAGATAAAAAGCTGTGGGCGTCGCGCCCTGACGTACCAGCCCGCTGCGTGGTCAGCGCTAACGCCTGCTGGTACTTTAAATCGATATCCGAAGAAGCGGAGCAGGCTTCGTTAGCGGTATTAGCCCGCCATACCGTGGCAAGTGCCCTGGAAGCGGTCAAAAACGCCGATAGCAGCGGATGCGATCCGCTCCCCGATCTTATTGCCCAGTATCAAAAAACGTCGTAACGCTTTACCTGGTGCAAAAAAAGCCGCCTTCACAGTGAAAGCGGCTTTTTATTATCTGCAATGCCCCTACGCGGGCAGCACTTCCCTTTCCACTTTGCCGCGCGTGACGAATTTACGCAGCGTCACGTAAAACACCGGCGTCAGGAACAGACCAAACAGCGTCACCCCCAGCATACCGGAGAACACGGTGATCCCGGTGACGCCGCGCACTTCTGCGCCTGCGCCGTGGCCGAGGATCAGCGGAATGGTCCCGGCAATAAAGGCGATGGAGGTCATCACAATCGGGCGTAAACGCAGGCGGCACGCTTCCAGAGCAGCCTCCATGATCCCTTTGCCCTGAATTTCCAGCTCGCGGGCAAACTCCACGATAAGGATCGCGTTTTTACAGGCCAGCCCCATCAGTACCACCAGCCCCACCTGCACGAACACGTTGTTATCGCCACCGGTCAGCCAGACGCCAAACAGCGCGGAGAGCATAGTCATCGGAACGATGAGGATCACCGCCAGCGGCAGCGTCCAGCTTTCATACAGCGCCGCCAGCACCAGGAACGCCAGCAGCACCGCGACCGGGAAGACGATCAGCGCCGTATTGCCCTGCGTGGCCTGCTGGAAGCTCAGGTCCGTCCATTCAATATTCATCCCGTTTGGCAGGATCTGCTTAGACATCGCATCCAGCTGCGTCATCGCCTGCGAGGACGAGAGCACGCGCGGGTCGGCATCGCCAATCAAATCCGCCGCCGGGTACCCATTGTAGCGGATCACCGGATCCGGCCCGTAGGTGGTCGTGATTTTCACCATACTGCCAATTGGCACCATTTCGCCCTGGTTATTACGGGTGCGTAAATTCGCAATATCTTCCACGCTGTCGCGGAACTGCCCGTCTGCCTGCGCCATCACGCGCCAGGTACGCCCGAACTGGTTGAAGTCATTCACGTACGACGAGCCAAGATAGGTTTGCAACGTACCGAAAAGATCGGTCAGCGACACGCCCTGCGCTTTCGCCTTATCACGGTCGACCTGCACGTCCAGCTGCGGAACGTTCGCCTGATAGGTTGAGATCGGGAAATGCATTCCCGGCGTCTGCATAATCGCACCGGACATGGTGTTCACCGCATTTTGCAGCGCGCCATAGCCCAGACCGCCGCGATCCTGGATGTAGAGAGAGTAACCCGACCCCTGACCCAGCCCTAAAATCGGCGGCGGCAGAATGGAGAAGCCAAAGCCCTGCTGGATTTGCGCGATTTTCGCGTTGATCTCAGCGTTAATTTCCGCCGCAGAATGTTTACGCTGATCGAACGGTTTCAGGCCAAAGAAGACCGTCCCGGTATTCGGCGTGTTGGTGAACTGCAGCGCATTCAGCCCTGGAAACGCGACCGCATAGTCCACGCCTTCGGTATTCATCCCGATTTCGCTCATTTTGCGGATCACCGCATCCGTACGCGCCAGTGACGAGCCCTCCGGCATTTTCACGCCGCCAATCAGGTACAGCTTATCCTGCGTCGGAATAAACCCGCCGGGTACCACTTTAAACATCACGCCCGCCGCGCAGAGCAGCAGCAGATAAACCACAAACACCGCGCCGCGTCGTCCCAGCGTTTTACCCACCAGCCCCTGATAGCCGTTCGAGCTGCGGTGGAAAAAGCGGTTAAACGGACGGAAAATCCAGCCAAACAGACGGTCGATAAGCCGGGTCGGGAAATCTTTCGGCGCGCCGTGCGGTTTTAACAGCAGTGCCGCCAGTGCCGGAGAGAGCGTCAGCGAGTTAATCGCGGAGATGACCGTTGAAATCGCAATCGTCACCGCAAACTGCTTGTAGAACTGACCGGTCACGCCAGAGAGGAACGCCATCGGCACAAACACCGCGCACAGCACCAGCGCAATTGCGATAATCGGCCCGGACACTTCCCGCATCGCCTGATGCGCCGCCGCAAGCGGAGCAAGCCCCTCTTCAATATTTCGCTCGACGTTTTCCACCACCACGATGGCGTCGTCCACCACAATACCGATGGCGAGAACCAGCCCGAACAAGCTCAGGGTATTCAGCGAGAAGCCGAGCAGGTAAAGAATGCTGAAGGTACCCACCACCGAGACCGGCACCGCGATCAGCGGAATGATCGACGCGCGCCAGGTTTGCAGGAACAGAATAACCACCAGCACAACCAGCACGACCGCTTCCAGCAGCGTTTGCACAACCGCACGGATGGAGTCGCGCACGAAAACGGTCGGATCGTAAGGTGCCGCCCACTTCATGTCCGCCGGGAATCGCGTGGACAGTTCGTCCATTTTCGCGCGCACCGCGTTAGACAAATCGATGGCGTTCGCCCCCGGAGACTGGAAGATACCAATCCCGACCGCGTCTTTATTGTTCAGCTGGGAGCGCAGCGCATAGCTGCCGGACCCCATTTCGATACGCGCCACATCGCGCAGGCGGACGACCGTCCCGTCCTGCGACGTTTTCAGGACAATATTGCCAAACTCTTCTTCGGTATGCAGACGGCCCTGGGCGTTAATGGAGATCAGAAAATCGCTCTCTTTCGGCAGTGGCTCAGCGCCAAGCTGCCCGGCGGAAACCTGTACGTTCTGCTCCTGCATCGCCGTGACCACATCCGAAGCGGTCAACCCGCGTGCCGCCACCTTGTTGGGATCCAGCCAGATGCGCATCGCGTATTCGCCGGAGCCGAAAATCTGAATCTGGCCGACGCCAGGCAGACGCGCCAGCTCGTCCTTCACTTTCAGCGTGGCGTAGTTGCGCATATACAGGGAGTCGTACTTACCGTTGGGCGAAAACAGATGCACCACCAGCGTGAGCGTCGGCGACTGTTTCTGGGTGGTAATGCCCAAACGCCGCACGTCTTCCGGCAGGCGCGCTTCGGCCTGCGCGACCCGGTTTTGCACCTGAACCTGCGCCTGATCCGGATCGGTGCCAGGACGGAAGGTGACGGTGGTCACCAGCACACCATCGGAACCCGCGACGGATTTCATGTACATCATGTTCTCAACGCCGTTGATCGCCTCTTCCAGCGGCGTCGCCACGGTCTCGGCAATCACTTTCGGGTTGGCACCCGGGTACTCCGCGCGTACCTGCACACTTGGTGGCACGACGTCAGGATATTCGCTTACCGGCAACAGCGGGATGGCGATTAATCCTGTGATAAAAATCAGAATCGACAGTACGGCGGCAAAAATCGGCCTGTCGATGAAAAAACGGGAAAAGTCCATGGGTTGGATTCTCGGGTAAGGGATCAGTTGAGGGCGGCGCTGGCGGTCATGGCAACGGTTTTCGCGTTAACCGGCATACCCGGCATAAACACTTTTTGTAAACCCTCGACGATGACTTTATCGCCAGGGTTCAGCCCCTGCTGCACGATGCGTAAACCGTCGGCCTGACGCCCCGGCGTGATGTCGCGGCGCTGCGCTTTCCCCTCTTTATCCACGATATAAACGTATTTACGATCCTGATCGGTCAGCACCGCTTTGTCGTCGATAAGCGTGGCTTTGAATTCCGCGCTGCCCGGCAGACGTACGCGGGCAAAAAGTCCCGGCGTGAACTGCCGCTGCGCGTTATCCAGCAGCGCACGCATACGGATCGTGCCAGTACCTGGCGTGAGCTGATTATCAAGAAAATCCACTTTGCCCTGGTGGGGATAACCCTCCTCACCCGTCAGGCCAATCTCAACCGGAAGCGCCGTGTGATTGCTGGACGCCCCCTGCCCGCTGCGGGCCAGATTTTGATAGTGAAGGTAGGTCGACTCATCCACGTCAAAGTAAACGTAAACCGTTTTCTGCGAGACCAGCGTAGTGAGCACGCTGGCGGTGTCGCCCGCAGTGACCAGATTGCCGCTGGTGATCAGCGCCCGGCTGGCGCGGCCATCGATAGGCGCGGTGACTTTGGTGAAATCCAGGTTGAGCTGCGCGGCATCAACCGCCGCCTGTGCGGCGCGAATATCGGCCTGCGCCTGCGTGGCGGCCGAACGACGCTGCTCCCACTCTTCACGGGAGACAACGTTGGTATTGACCAGCTTATCAGTACGGTTAGCCTCACTTTGCGCAAGGCTGGCCTGCGTTTTGGCTCTTGCCAGGTTCGCCTGCGCCTGTTCCAGCGCCGCGCGATAGGTTCGGTCATCAATCGTGAACAGCACCTCACCCTTCTTCACTTCCTGACCGTCAATGTAATTCACCTGATTAATGTAGCCGGAAACACGTGGACGTAGCTGAACGCTCTCCACCGCTTCAATCCGGCCGTTAAAGCTATCCCACTGGCTAATGGATTTCACCACCACGTCAGCGGCACTGACGGCGGGCGCAGGTGGCGCGGCATTTTGCGCGACGCTGTTATCGCATCCGACGAGCAGCACGGAGAGCAACATGACCCCCAGCGCGCTCAGATGAAAATTACCCCAGGTTTTTTGCAGGCTCATTATTTTTATTCCGGTATTGGTAGCCGCCGGGCAAGACGCTGCGGGAGACGCAGCGCCACTTCCTTTGTCCGGTAGCTGGCTTAAGGCCATTTGTGTCGTTCATCGCCACAAAACTGTAACAGTTGCGAATACACTATCCCGGCGATTGTAGGAAGGCGCTTAACTAAGTGCAAGAATAATTGTTGCACTTTATGTGCTATTTGAGCCGATGTGAAAAGACCCGTTTCGGACAGGGATTTAAATGCAACAATAAAACTTGCAATTACTGCAAAAACGCGCCACCTTTAAATGCAACAAACAAAGATACTTTTATACAGGCTGCGTGGAGGTAACCAGATGAACACTGGCGCATTTATGCATGATTTACTCGACTGGATCGACAACAACCTGGATAGCCGTCTGGACATTGAGTCCGTCGCCAGGCGCTCCGGCTACTCAAAATGGCACCTCCAGCGCCTGTTCAAAGAACATACGGGCTATCCCCTCGCCGGGTATATTCGCGCGCAAAAGCTGCAAAAATCGGTTGAGCGCTTAACCCGCAGTGATGAACCCATTCTGAACGTGGCGATCGCGCTGGGTTTTGACTCCCAGCAGTCCTTCAACCGCAGTTTTAAGCGCCAGTATGGTCAGGCACCAGGGGCATGGCGACGGAGTTTGGGTGGCCCGGACATGCAACAGCTACGTCAGCAGTCCAGGTAGTGCGAATAATTACCCGCCATCGACAGAAATGCCCTTTCGTATGCTGGCAATAAAATTGTCACGGATGACATCCTCCTTGCTTGCGTCCCAGGCGATGCCCACCTTCCAGCGTATTGACTCCCCGGTTAACGGAATCATCACCAGTTCCGGCGGCGCGATATGCGTAACGCTGGTGGGCAGCATGGCCACACCGATACCCGCAATCACCATCGCGACGATAGTTTGTATATCGTCAGTCAGTTGAGTCGATGAGATGAAAAGACCGTTGTCATGCAAAAAGCGGTCAATCTGCGCATTTAAACCCTGCCCTCGCTCATCATAAAGCCGCAACAGAGGGCGTTTCGTTAGCCACTCAGCAGCAGACATTGTCGGCGACGTTGCGGGCGCAACCAGAACCAGCCGGTCGGTAAATAACGGCAGGTATTCAAGCGCCACGGGGGGAGGAACCCTGACAAATCCCACCTGTAGCTCATCATTTTGCAATAGCTCGTACTGCTGGAAGGAAGGGAGATCCGTCAATGACATCTCGACTCCCGGGTAGTCCCGACGAAAATCAGCGATACAGCGTGGTGCCAGATAAAAACTTGAGAGACCGAACCCAACGGCGATATGCCCCTCCACGCCTTTTGATACCCGCTCAGCATGCTGCATAAATAACTGGGTTTGCCTGACCACTTTTTCAGCCTCTGGCAGCAAACGCCTGCCGCCGGCCGTCAGTATTGCGCCGTGACGACCTCGTGAAAAAAGGGACATATTCACCTGAGATTCGAGGAGATTAATCTGTTTGGTCAATGCCGGTTGCGAGATAAACAGCGCCCGCGCCGCATCGGCATAATTTCCTTTTTCAGCCAGTATCAAAAAGGCTTTGAGCAAACGGATGTTCAATTTTTCATTCCAGATGGTTATCGAAATAAGAAATGAATTGATTATACAGTTATTGGTAATCGTTATGTAATTCAGTTTCGATGACCACTGGAGACGCATCATGAACGAACCTCAATCCTTAAAAGCGGCAACCGTACAGTTTCAGCACCAGGCCAATAACAAAAAATACAATCTGCTGATAATGGAGAAATTTATTGAACAGGCGGCGCATGAGCAGGTGAAAATTCTCACGTTCCCTGAAATGTGTATCACCGGCTACTGGCATGTACCTAAGCTCACGGCAGCGGAGGTGTCTGCTCTGGCAGAGCCGCTTGTTGATAGCCCTTCCCTGACGTTAATTCGCTCTCTGGCGATAAAACATCAAATGCTTATTGGTGCTGGTCTTATTGAAAGAGCCGACGATGGCCGCCTTTACAATGCGTATGTGGCCTGTATGCCGGACGGCTCAATGCATACGCATCGTAAACTCCATGCTTTTGAACATCCGGCCATCAGCAGCGGGGACAGCTTTACCGTTTTTGATACGCCCTGGGGAGTGAAAGTCGGTATCCTGATTTGCTGGGACAATAATCTGGTCGAAAATGTGCGTGCGACGGCATTGCTGGGCGCAGATATTCTTCTCGCGCCGCATCAAACAGGTGGTACCGATTCCCGCAGCCCTCACGCGATGAAGCCTATTCCGCTGGCGCTCTGGGAGGAGCGGGAAACGCGCAAGGAAGAAATTACGGCTGCCTTCAAAGGGGCAAGCGGTCGGGAATGGCTAATGCGCTGGCTGCCTGCCCGTGCGCATGACAACGGCTTATTTATTCTCTTCAGCAACGGTGTGGGTGCAGATGATGACGAAGTGCGCACAGGTAATGCAATGATCCTCGATCCTTATGGACGGATCATTGATGAAACCTGGGCGGCTGAAGATACTATGGTGAGCGCTGAACTGGATTTAAGCCTGCTTGCAATGAGCACCGGACGCCGCTGGATCCACGGTCGTCGTCCTGATTTATACCAGATACTGACACAGCCGCAGGGCTATGAGCGTGATGCGATCAGCGCACGGTTTTCGAATATTCCCCCTGCTCGCCAGGAGTGAACGCACTTTTTAGCTGCAACATAAACCCGGAACCGTTATACTGTATATAATTACAGTATGAGGTACGCATAATGGCTGTTGAAACAAAATTTGTTGTTGTAAGAAAAGGTGAAGAGAAAATGACATTTGCCAGTAAGAAAGAGGCTGACGCTTACGACAAACTGCTCGATATGGCAGACGCGTTCACCGACTGGCTGTTGCAAAGCGGAATGCAGATGGATGAAACGCAGGCTGAAAATCTTGGTCTGTATCTCGCCGAACAGAAAGAGACCGTGCAGCATATTCTGCGAACCAGCAAGCTTCCCGATCTCCATGCCCCAGCTGCAACGGATAATACAGAATCCGATGCGGCTGACACGAAAAAAATCAGACCAGTGAAAGCGGCCTGATTGTCAGAAAAATCATCACCGATCCTGGTGCCGTAAGCGGTTATCTGCTTACGGCTTTTTTGCTGTCTGTAGGGATCCACTGACCTGCCCCCCGTTGAGTAACACACTGTTATGTTTGAAATGTGCCCTCGGCGACCAGAACAATTTTGTACTTCCGCGGTTCGCTCGCAGCGGACCTTGGGACCGTGCTTTCTGTCCGTTCCGTGCCATAATCGGACTTTAAATAAATAGTTTGCATATAAATCTTGACGCGATGTATTTAAACTCATCAATGATTAAAAAATGGATTAACTAAAAACCATTGAGTGTATTCTTTATTAATACCCCTGCTAGAGCCAATATAAAACCTCTTCACTTAACATGGCTTTAACTTATTTACAACTGTGGTGGCCCGGCATAAGCATGAAATTTTAAAATTATATTTTTCCATATTTTACACCGTTAAATCTAACCATATCAGGATCAAGGAAATTAATTAAATCAATTAACGCATGCTGTATTTTTGTTAACCTTTTTTTATAGCTTTCGATATTTTTTGTCATATTTAATACTTCATTATTTAAATCTATAAAAAATGGCTCATTGATAAAGCAGTTTGCCTTTGTGAAACCACCGTAGCCTATGCAATCAAATCCAGCATCTGTTGATATCAACATCTTTTCAGCAATAGCCCTCTGCTCTCCTATGAAAAACATAAAATAATGACCGAGGCTATCTGTTTGAATTAATGAGCTGATATTATTCTGTAATCCAATAAATTCCCTCATTTTATTGTTTTTTTCCAAACTGAGGTATTGAATATCTATTCTGGCAGCTTCTGTCCATGCAAAAAATTGGGAGAAAAGAAAAACGGTATTGTTGATGACATAATCTTGTTGGCGTTTATTTCCGCTATTATAAAACCCTTCAATGAACCCACCCTCCAATATATTATAAATCCGACTTTGCAAATCTGACGCAGAGCGGATTAAAGGTTCAATATAGTATTGATGTTTTTTCCTTGCGTCTAGTGATTCATGGAGCTTGTTTATTCTACTCTGATTATAAGTAGATATAGCGATAGAGATTAGAGCTATTGCACCACTAATAACGCTTGAAATTAATACCGCATTCATCAAAAATTCCTTTTATTTTTGTATAGTTAACGAAAGGATAATATAGTATTTGATGCCATGAGAGTCAAATAACATAATCATAGTATGATTGGTTGTGTGGGATACTATTGCATCTAAAACCCGATGCAAACTGACATAAGCCATGATTTATAGTTATTAGTCAGTAAATTCGTAAAGCATTCATAGCATTCTCATCATACTCCCAAAACTCCACGCCCTCTGGGATAAGGTGTTCAAATCTATTCACATAATATTGGCATAAGGTTTTATCATTTTTTTCTCTTTTATCTTTAAGGGTAAACATTATTTTACGATAATCAATTGGTGAAAAATGGAAGTATAACATCGCTTCATTCCATACAGTCAGTTTGGCACTTGGTACATTATCTCCTACTGTCCAGCGATGAGATTTACACTCAACTATAATTTTTTGTTTGGAACAACCTAAATCAAATCGATGAGGTTTCTTGATACCACCTACTCCCACCATTACTTTATGATTCTGTTCCAATAGAATTCCTTGCCCTCTGAAAAACAATTGTGCTTTAAGCTCAAAATCAAGACCAACGTGAGCGTTAGACACAGAACCAATACGTTGAAATGCCTTTCCCATCAGAATAAACTCCTTAGCAATATTTTTTATCCAAACTATTTTACACGAAAATCGTTTAACCATTTTATACTAATGTAAGAGTGAGCTAATACTATTAGATATACATGTAAGTAATAACATAACGTAAACATTATAATCCATACATTCTTCTCTTTTAGCCTTGAGCGCACTAAATATATGCTCAACGAAGCATGAAGGGTCCGCTCCTTGCTCATGGCTGCCCTTCAACCTTACTGGAACGATATAAGTTCCCACAGACATTAACTTTTTCGCCAGTAAGTCTCTAAACAATCTCAATTGCGCCTGGTTCACCATGCCAAGCCATGCAACTTAAACAATCACACCGCAGTCAAAATTCATATTTTCTGGTGTGTTGCTCATCGGTTGACCGCAGGTCTGGCAATTGTTTACGTTCACTGGAATGACATCCTGTTTAGGTTTTCAGTTCTATGTTGCTTAACATAACACGGTAAGATCGCTCTTCGCTCGAATCAGTCGATGCCGGGTTCTACTTACTTTTTGTGTACACTCGCTTTCCGGCGGTTCTCAATCATCCTGATATACATATCCCGAAGCTCCTTATTCTGCTTGATTACCATTTCCTTGGGCAAGGATTCTCTCTCGCTATTCCATTCATCAACGACACCCTGGCACGCCTTATAAGCTTCATTAACAATATTCTCAGCAGGAGCCATCGTGTTGATATAGGGAATAGTATGTTTGTTTAGGCATACGGAGATTGGCGGGCCATAATCATGATCTTCGGCATGTAAGGTAATAGCAATAAGTAGTGTAAACAACGTTAAAAATCTCAATTCCATTTTCCCTGCTAAACGATGCACCGTGAAATGATTGTCTTCTGTGGAATTATCGGCTTTGCACAATAGATCTTTAGTTGCCCAACGAAGTTATTATACTTATGTTATGACTGCTGACACAAAACCTGACAGGTGACAGATCTAATGTCTTGATATCATGTTATAAATCGACAACATCCGCTATCCGCTGTGAGTTCAACGGGTCAATGAGTGTGTTACATCCATCGGTTAAACTCACATGTCACAGCGGACCTTCATCTCAGTTAGCTCGACCGTTTAGTGCTAACAACAGACATCTTAATAATTTAATAATAACAGAACGTGGATTATGGCTCTGGTGCGCACAAAAATTATCCAGTTGCGTAAATATTCATTCCGTTCGAGTTGAATGCTGCACTTTCATCAAAAACAATCGCAATACTTTTAACTGGTCTAGTCAGGCCGACATACAATTTAGCTCGCGTATCATTTGTGAGAGCAGAAGAGTTATCCTGAAACCACTGAAGCATGGGCTTGGTCGGATAGATAACCACACGATCAAATGTCAGACCTTTAGATGTACCAAATGTAAAGACCGGATAGCGTTCATCCACAGTTCGTTTCTTATCCCAACGCAGCTGAACGGGATTGAACGTTTCCAGATAATGGTTCAGGAGCTTCTCAGGTAATAGAAAAATGCCATCATGCCCTGAAAGGCTCCTTACGTTAGAGATTGACGGTGTAAAGTCAGGGTAAAGTTTGTTGGAAAAGTCATTGATTTCATGAAAGCACCGGAAGTTCTCATTCAGCATTTTGTCATCAATTGTGACTCCTGCCGCCTTGTCATCAAAGAAATTCACGATTGCAGCTTTTTTGTACTTCGCATTTTTCTCGGTATTGACTGTACTGTATGTGGCCTGACGCGGGTCGCCAACCAGTATGATTTTAATGGGTGACCTGAACAGTGTTTGAAGAATTTCAAGATCGTAACCAGCGAGATCCTGAACCTCATCCACATAAATTTCATCAAAACACGATGCCAGCCGAGTGATGACTTTTCCGTCCGACTTTTCATCACAGCGAAGAGAGAGTTTGGACATTTTATCGGAGTAAAGCTTAAAATCAGAACTGAAATAGTGATACCTGAAATCTTTTTCTCCCCAGTAGATGGGTCTCCCCGCTACCTTATAAGGCTTTTGACCGGATTTGCTGCTGCAAAGAAGCATCCCTTTGACATCATAGTCAAATAAACATCCCTGATAGGGTTTTATCCAGTGTTTAATCAGAAAGGAAAACCATGTGATCACATACAAATTAGGTGGAACATATCCATTCTCTTTAATGATTTTGACATTTATTTCATCCCGGCAGGCCTCGGTGAAAGTGGTAATCAGAATACGCTTGCCTAAAATGGATGCTTTTAATGCTTCCTTTACTACAAAGGTGCTTTTGCCTGCTCCGGCAGAGGCGATGATGACTTTATTCATTTGATTGCATCCAAAATGTACTGCGGATACTGTACACTTAGCGCCGCAGTATTCTTATAGTTAAATATCTTCAATGCGCAATCTGTTTTATTAGCACGCATATAAATGCGTAAATCATCATCAGTAGTATGTGCAGTCCCTAAAATGACATTAAGGTTCACCCTACTATTCACCTTCAGCAATTTAGGCTCAAGCGTATTGTAATTATATTTTTTTGTGCCCACCATCAACGTACCAGTATCAACAATCGGGTCAACACAGATATCAATGTGTGGTTTTTTATTCGCCCCCAGATAGTCGCTGTATTTTTTCTGGATTGCGACAAAATCGCCATCATTGTCCGTTACGACACAGGTGGGTTTATCGATAATCACGGCTATTTCCAAAAATCTCAGAAACGAAATCCCCACTGAGATGACTTCAATCCCCTCCTCAACGGGCAGTCGTCCCAGGTTCGCATCCATGTAAGCCTTCTGGACAACAAGTTCGTCCGAATCACCTTCAACCAGAATCGCTTTCTTACACAGAACCATTCGAAGCGTATCGTAACCCGCAATCTTTTCGAAAAATTCTTTCGTGTCTGGTGTTAGCGATGCCAGCTTGGTCGTCTTACGGTTTGAGAGAAAAATCAGATCACCAAGACCGAGTTTGTTCGCAACGAAACTACTGTGAGTCGTAATGATGATTTGTTTACCTTTACAGTTGTCTTTGATGGTCTTGATGAGCAGATTAAGCTTGGTGTGAGACAGGTTATTTTCAGGCTCTTCAATCAGAATGACATTCGACTCTTTCGCTTTATTGTGCGAGAGCGCCAAATTGGTCTTCACAATGCTTTGCTCACCCTTTCCAATGTAGTTAAACGGAACATCATCTAGGCAGGTAATCAGACTTGATTCCCAAGCTTTTTGAGAGGAAAGCTCAACCGAGATCGTGACTCTTTTACTGGTGATCTTACTTGCACTAATAATTTTCTTATTAATAGTTTCAATAGACTTGTCTGATATGAAGGCTTCTTTCATCTTACGATGAGACTGAGAAACACTTATGACCTCATCGTCCGTCAGCAAATCCTTGATTATTCTGCTGATGTATACATCTGACCCATTATTACCTCTGACCGAAGATGAATCGATAAACGCAGACTTGAGGGGGATGTTACGTGATGAAAGTGCATCCCTGCTGAAGCTTTTCCACTCAATATCGTAATACTCGATAGGCAGTGTCTTGATATCTCCGACTTTCAAAAGTGCCTCATAGGCAGCCTTATAGTCCTCGTTAAACTTGATTTTGAATACTACCCCCACTGATGATGACTTCAAGCAATTACCATCGCCTTCCAGGAAAACGGTCTCAGGCGTTTTTTGGAAGTGGAGTTCAACGAATAGCGCTGGTGGTGGCAGTCTGGTTACAGTTGCGAGGCTGGCTAAATATTCCTTCACTAATTGATCATTAAAGAGATATTGGCTGATGTTGTTCTTGACAGGTTTCCCCGCATACAACCCCGTTAAACCCAAGTTGATAGCCTCAAGGATGGTACTTTTCCCCGCTTCATTATCACCAACGATAATGTTCACTGACTCATTGAACTCGATGCAGAATCGGTCTTTGAAACCCTTAAAGCCCTCAATAATTAACCGTGTAATAACCATTAACATCTCCATTATATGTTATGTACAATCGATTCAGGAAAATATACTTAATGAAAAGTGGATAAGGATTTATGACAGCAAGTTAAATATCAACCGAGTAATTGACCTGCCCTATTTCAATACAATACGCCAATGTTAGTAATGCTTCTATCAGCTGTAGGGACAATTGTGAACTTTCGCCCTTCCCTCATAGCCCACTAAACAAAAAATGCCCCCTCAGCCATACCCCTCTTCAACCATGAAAACCATCATTTACAGCCCCCCACTCCCCCCCACACCATTCCTCGAGCCGCCTCGCATTTTCACTATTTTCCCCACCATTTACCCCTGTGTATTTATCCATAGGGGGTATAATCGGTGTACTGAACCGATCAACACAAACAGTGAGTTTTATACAGGAAAGTAGATAAACGAGATCGCGGTATAAAGATGGTGGAACACCTTTATACCGCTAACCACAAACAACTAAGCAGGAGTTGAATATGGCTGCGAAGAATTTTATGCCAGAGCGGGCTGTTGCCCAAACGAAAAATGCAGTATTTGAAAATAGTGAAGAAATTCGCGAGCAAGTATGCAAAAAGAACCCACGGACGTTGCATGGGGAGCCAACCCATTCCGGGCGTGTTCACGCGAGGGATGAGTCGGGTTCATCATGCGGTGAGCTGTATACGCGAATGGAGCGCAACTATCTGCCGCTGTCCGGTGACTGGCTTTCCCGCGCCGGGTTTACGTATGGCCGGGCGGTAAAAATCCGCGTGATGCCGGATTGCATTGTGATCACCCCGCAGAATTCCCGCGAGCTATGGGGATGTTTAGAAGGGTTAAGCGCAGTGTATACCAATAAGCAGAAGGTGAAAGCGTGGCTGTCGACGTTCCCGGGAGCACTGAATGATACGGGTGATTTGCCGGAGCCCAAACGCATGAACGGGGTTGTAAAACCACAATAAACGCTCACCTGCGATCCCGACACCGCAGGGCGAGGTGGTGCATCAGGATCCGTGATAACGCTAAAGCCCTTCTCCGGGAGGGCTTTACTCGTCTGCTTCAAACAATCGTTCGATTGATTTCGTGGGATAAAAAAGCGAATTGCTGTTTTCACCGGATAACGGGATAAAACCTTGCTTCAGATAAAATCTTTTTGCCTGCTCATTAAGTGCATCAACAAAAATCCCATGCACGTCCACAGCCTGCGATGCCAGGTAGACAACCCGCATAGCGTGCGTGACGAGTGTTGTCCCCCACTCATTCCCCTGCAATTCTTTATGTACCGCTAAACGGCCTAAAGTCACACCTGGGACGTTTGTATAAGGAATTCTGCGCTGCTGGGTTTTAGAGGGTAACAATGCTTTCTCAAAACAACTTCCGGACAACGTGTAGTACCCCAGCACACGAGGATGGTCACGATCTTTGAGTAGATAGCCTCTTAAAATACGCCCATTGTGCTGACGCACCAGATGCTCTGTGAGGAAGGAATTGAGTGAGGGCTCACCACAATCGAAATCCTCGAAAGTGTAATCGGTTCCCTCTGAAAACATGTCGATCGTGAGATTGGCCACGCTTCACTCCATGTTTTGAAGACGCTTTGCCGCTCGTTTTAGTCTCTCATTCGGCTCTGGCGGATTGTTTATGGCATCCATCACTGCATTCCATGATGCTTCGTTTAACACCAGACGTCGATGCTGTTCTATCACTTCTGCAGCACGTTCCGAAGCGCTGTTCACCATAAATTGGGTGATCGTTTGATTCGTCATCGCCGCCGCTTCTTCGATCATCGTTTTGTCTTCATCAGTTAAGCGAAGGTCGATACGCTGTTTTTTCAATGCTGGCATGATCTAGTCCAATATGTACGGCATTAATCCGTACATATCGTAGAATGCGTTGCGAGTTTTTTCAACAAAAACCTCATTCAACCGTCAGATCCTGAACTTCGTTGCGCCGCTTTTTGAGCTTTAACTCACTCACCAGCACCCCGGCGACAATAAACGCCGCACCAACGAGTGCCAGCAGCGGCAGACGCTCCCCGGCAATACGCCCGAAAACCCCCGCCCAGACCGGCTCACCGGTATAGATAACCGTTGCCCGCGTTGGCGACACGCTACGCTGTGCCCAGTTCATGGTGACCTGAATAATGGCGCTAAAGATCCCCAACCCCAGAGCAACCACGACAAGCCCGGTGGACATCGGTGGAACGGATTCCCCGGCCGGAACCATTGCCGCAAACGCCACCAGCGACGCCGTCGCCAGCTGCACAACCGTCACGCGCTTCACGTCCACCTTCCCGGCCCAGGCGCTAATCAGAATAATTTCCGCCGCAATCGCCACCGCGCCGACCAGGGTAATCATCTCGCCCGGCCCCAGCGCCAGAAGGTTGTTTTCCGGTCCGGCAAGCAAAATCAGGCCAATAAATGCCAGCACAATGCCAATGCAGGACATCAGCCCCGGCATTCTGCCCAGGCACAGCCACTGTAATAACGGCACCAGCGGCACATACATGGCGGTGATAAATGCTGATTTACTGCTGGAGATCGACTGTAACCCCCACGTTTGCAGGCTGTACCCCATCGCAATCGCCACGCCTATCGCCACCCCGGCTTTCAGCTCTTTGAGGGTCAGCCCGCGCAGGGTTTTGAGCGAAATGAGCGCAACCGCAACCGCCGCCGTCGCAAAACGCAGACCCACAAAGAAGAACGGATCGCTCAACGTGACGGCGTACTGAACGGCAAGAAATGTCCCCCCCCAAAACATGGTGATCAGGATGAGGATCGCTTCCTGAGGTTTGACGGAGAATTTGAAACGTGAAACGGACATGCGACACCAGAAATAAGAATCAATTCTGTAGTGTGCGATGCCTTTGGTTACAGTTCAATGTTGCAGAAATAAAAAAACCGCCGGGGCTCCCGGCGGCAGGGTATCAATCCGGCATATTACTTGTTGCTGCCGTGGCTGTTTTTTCCCCCTTTTTTGCCCGCTTCAGATGCGCGCTGAGGGTCATTTTTGAAGTTACCCCCACTGTGCTGGCCACCTTTACGACCTGCTTCTGATGCTCTCTCACGGTCTTCAGCAAAATTGCCTGAACCACCACGATGGTTTGCCATCTCTAACCTCCAGAGTGTGAAACATTAGACATCATACTGCATTCAGTAAAAGAGGATTCTTTCACCTCGCAACGAAAGGACAGCGCCTTTATCCACGCCGCGTGCAATTAAGCTTAGTGGAATAAGACTACCCGACAAGCTAAAGGTAATATCCTGCAACATGTTCCCGGAGATTCGAAATGGCTCCCTGACGGGTTATCAATAAGCCATTCTTATCATTCCAGAAATATAACCCCGTAAATGTGTTTCATATTGCTACAGCGCAAAAATAGTTAGCATATTGTTATAAATCAAAGAAATGGCGCTAATATTTGCAGTATGGCCATCACGACTTATCTTTAAATGAACGCAGCGATTCGCTGCCAGAAAACACAAACGAGGAGTGATGCAAAATGGCAAAAGTTCTGGTGCTCTACTATTCCATGTATGGACACATTGAAACCATGGCTCACGCAGTTGCAGAAGGTGCAAACCGGGTGGACGGCGTTGAGGTTGTGGTGAAACGCGTACCGGAAACGATGCAACCCGAAGCGTTTTTAAAAGCGGGTGGGAAAACGCAAAATGCTCCGCAGGCCACCCCGCAGGAACTGGCTGACTATGATGCCATCATCTTCGGCACGCCTACCCGTTTTGGCAATATGTCAGGACAGATGCGCACCTTCCTCGACCAGACCGGAGGACTCTGGGCATCGGGTGCGTTATACGGCAAACTCGCCAGCGTTTTCAGCTCTACCGGTACCGGCGGCGGTCAGGAACAGACGATCACCTCGACCTGGACGACCCTTGCACATCATGGAATGGTGATTGTGCCCATTGGTTACGGTGCACAAGAGCTGTTTGATGTTTCCCAGGTGCGCGGCGGTACACCGTACGGTGCAACCACCATTGCCGGGGGGGATGGTTCACGCCAGCCAAGCAACGAAGAGCTGACTATCGCCCGCTACCAGGGTGAATATGTCGCGGGTCTTGCCAAAAAACTGAACGGCTAACCCAACAGGAGGACAAGCATGCCAACTCAAGAATCCAAAGCTCACCGCGTGGGTGAATGGGCAAGTTTACGCAATACCTCTCCGGAAATTGCCGAGGCTATCTTTGAAGTCGCAAAATATGACGAAAAGCTGGCAGAGCAGATTTGGGAAGAAGGCAGCGATGAAGTACTGACGCGCGCCTTCGAAAAAACGGACAAAGACTCGCTCTTCTGGGGTGAGCAAACCATCGAACGTAAAAACGTCTGACCGTTTCCCCCCCGCCGCAGCGGGGGGGCTCTTTTATTTCGCCGCGTTATTCAACACCGTATTAAATTTCTCTACCGGGCAGAATCCGTTCTCATCGACCGGACACCCTGAAAGCTCCAGCGTGACACGCTGTGCGGGTGACTTCAGCGACAGAACATCGGCGTTACGCAGTTGCGTTGCGCTTTGATAGACATACTCGATTTTCATCAACTCCCGGTTAGCGTTCTTGTCATGCCAGCGCTGGAAGACAATTTTGCCGCCAATCGGGGTGCGTTCGTACTGGTCATGCAGCTGATAAGGTTTGAAATCGAGCGCCGTCAGCAGTGAGGCGATGTTGGAATCGTGTCCCACCAGCAGCGTTATCCTGGCGGCTTTCCCCTGCTCAGTCACCAGGGCGTTATCGATGTATTTCACCAGCGGTTTCGCCACATTGCGCGCCACCTCACCCGAGGTGAATAACGAATCCTGATAGCCATTTTTCAGCTTCGACAGCACCCGCCATTGCTGATCGGTTTTGATCTCGCCCCACGCCACCTGATCGGCCGGGAAACCTTCGTAGTACTGCAATGTGAACGCATCGACCAGCGAGTTCCCCACCTTCAGCGGCCCGGAAACACCCGGCTCTTTTTCGTAATCAGCACTGAAGGTATCTTTGGCGTCCGTCAGCGAGCAGACCTTTTTCTCCTTGCAGGACGGTGAGTCAGCGTAATGCGTCATCTGCTCCAGCAACCTGTAGCTCTCATCGAGCTGCATTTTCTGCCGTTCCGTTGCCATCGCGTTCAATGCTTTTTCACGGAATGCAGGGGTGTTATCGGTGATGACCGGGTTAAACGTCGGGTCCATCGTGCCCATTTTTTCCTGGTGATGCACAGGAATATCGCACCCCGGGAACGCGCCGGTAATAAAGAACTGTGCGGTCGCCACGGTCCGCTGCAGGCTGTTGGCGTAAGCATAAACGGCGTTGGCCGGAGGGCACTCGCCCGTCGATACCATCCCCTGCGCGGCCAGCCACTCACGCATGTAGTGGCCCATATAGACTTCAAGCACGCCACCTTTGGTGGTGAGCTGGCCGCCCGGCACATCCCATTCCGGCCACTTATTCGGCGTGGATTGTTCCAGTACGCTGCCGTTATTGGCGAGCGGCGCACGCAGGTTGTGGCGACTCATAATTAAAACTTGCTCCAGTTGATACCCCTCTGGCGTCTCTTGCGCCTGCGCGCCGAACGTCATTGAAAGGGTACCTGCCACGGCAACAGCGAGTAGTGCTTTTTTCATCCCTAATTCCTCACTCGTTTTAAATGTCGCGTTAAGTGTGACAGATTGATGACATTTTTCCCTGAAGCATTTCTCAAACTGATGATGACTTCTCGAGTTGATCACCATATTCGGTCATCCAGGCGGCCAGCGGAGAGAGCGCATTTTGTAGAGTCAAACCCAGCCCGGTTATCTGGTACTCCACGCGCGGCGGGATCTCCGGGTAAACCGTACGCGACACCAGCCCGCGCTGTTCAAACAGACGTAACTGCTTCGTCAGCTCTTTTTGAGTGATGGGCGCAGCAGCACGAAGTAAATCGCCAAACCGTACCGGGGTATTGAGCACAATCAGCCGATAGAGGATCGGGATTGCCCACTTACCGGAGATCAGATTCACAAACCGCGTCATCGGGCAGGCATGAACCTCAGATTTTTTTTCACCGGGAATATCCTGTAGTGATGCCATAGCACACCTCTTGCCTCATTAGTATCCAATTGGTACCTGGTTTCCTTTTGATACTAACGTTTCTATAGTGCTTTCTCCAGAGACATTTCAGGAGAAGAACATGGGTCGTTTAGCAGGTAAATATACGCTGATTACCGGCGGCACCAGCGGCATCGGTCTCGCCACCGCGCAGGAGTTTATTGCCGAAGGAGCACAGGTTGCCATCACCGGACGCAACCCGGAAACCCTCGCCGAAGCACAGCGCATTCTGGGGAATAACGCCTGGGTCATCTCTGCTGATGCGGGTGATATACACGCACAACACGCGCTGGCAGAGACGCTTGCCTTCCGCTGGCCGAGAGTCGATGCGGTATTTATTAACGCCGGAGACGTGACGCACGGGTTGCTGGAAGAGTGGCAGGAAGATGCCTGGGATCGCCTGATGCGCATCAACCTGAAAGGGCCGTTCTTTTTAATTCAGGCACTGCTGCCACTGCTCAATAATCCCTCCTCGGTGATCCTGTGCGGCTCTGTGAGTGCGCGCATCGGTCTCCCCACCAGTAGCGTCTATGCTGCAAGCAAGGCGGGTTTACTGTCGCTGGCGCGTACGCTGTCGGCAGAACTGCTGCCACGCGGTATTCGCGTCAACGGCCTGAGCCCTGGCCCGGTAAAAACCCCGGCGCTCAATAAACTGGGTTTAAGCGAAGAAGCACAAAAAGCATTGCAGAGTGATATTGCAAGCCTGGTACCGCTGGGAAGAATGGGTACGCCGACGGAGCTGGCGAAAGCTGCGCTCTATCTGGCGTCCGATGAATCGAGTTACACGGTGGGAACAGAGCTGTTGGTCGACGGTGGAACGGGAAGTCTGTAGCTCAAAAAGTGCTGATACCAGTGATAATACCGACATACAGCGCCGCCCATACGCAGGCAGAAAACAGACTGACGACATAAACTTTCACCGCGTTCAGCCTGAGCATGCCCGCTGCCAGCGGCACGACATAGCGCAGTACCGCCAGAAAACGCGAGGTAAACAGCACCAGCACACCGTTCTTTTGCAGCTGGTGCTGTACGCGTAAAAATGTGTCAGCATGTCTGGAGGTGATGCGCGCGATCGGCCGCGTCTGCCCCATCAACTGGCCAATATGGTAGTTCAGCACCGAACCTGCCGTTGCCCCCATCACCACCGCAAGCCACGTCAGCCCCGGATGCAGGCTCGACTGGCTGACAGTCACCCCCGCCAGCAGCATGACCGACGCCGGGGGAAGGACAGAGGAGATCAACACAGTCGATTTACTCAACGCCATTAAAAACAACAGAGCGAACAGATGCGTCGGATAGAGCGCAAAATGATTCAGCAGATTGTCAAACCATGCCATTTTACCTCCCTTATCGATATGCCCTCCTCCATTTAAAATGAACATTCCTAAATAAACCGTCAACATGCTGCTGACAATATTCACCTAAACATTCCCTAAACGTGATTTAAATTTATAAGCAGCAAAAGAAAATAACGGTATTATCCCCCACGTTTTACAACGATCTCGTTATGGCGAGGCTCCTGTACAAATACACGTTATCGCTCTGGTGGGTTCGAGAGAACCGGCACAGGGTAAAACAGGCACTGTCGAATCAAGGCTTTGTCAGTATAACTTCCCTTGCGGGATACGGTGTACAGTGCTGAACCCAGGACGTGGGGATCTCTTCTTCGACATGCCCTGTCTTGCTCGCCCCTGAGAGATTTTATTATTCAAAGGGAATTCACTATGTCTTACGCTATTCACAACTCCATTCTGCCATTCAATGACAGCGCCATCGCGCAATATATGAATACCGATTTTATCGTCCTCAATATTTCATTATGCGTCGCACTTGCACGTGAGCAGTTTTTCGAAAAATTAAAAGACGATGATATTCCGTCGCATATTTTTATCGAAGATAATGGTCGCCTGGCGGGCATGATTGCCGTACGCAAATTATTGCAGTCCACTGATACGGGGCAGCCGGTGAAAGCGCTGATGATTTCGCAGTTTTTGCAGGTTAAACCCGAAGACGAACGCGCCGATGTCGCCGGGCTGCTGGCCCACGGCTGCACGGATGTCGTGCCGGTGGTGACGCACGGCAAGCTGGTGGGTTGCCTCACCGAACGCGAGATTGCACACCTGCTGGAAGATGATGTCACTGAAGATGCCCAGCTCCAGGGGGCCACTCTGCCGCTGGAAAAACCCTATCTGGAAACCAGCGCGTTTGACCTGTGGAAAAAGCGCTCCGTCTGGCTACTGTTGCTGTTTGTCGCCGAGGCCTACACCAGCTCGGTGATTCAGCATTTTGAAGAGGCGCTGGAATCCGCCATCGCACTGGCGTTCTTCATTCCGCTCCTGATTGGTACCGGCGGAAACAGCGGTACGCAAATCACCTCCACGCTGGTGCGCGCTATGGCGCTGGGTGAAGTGCATTTGCGCGATGTTGGCCGCGTGCTGCGTAAAGAGATCAGCACGTCGTTAATGATTGCCGTCACGCTCGGCCTGGCAGGCTGTATCCGCGCCTGGATGATGGGAATTGGGATGGAAATCACCCTTATCGTCAGCCTGACGCTGGTCTGTATTACGCTCTGGAGTGCGATTGTCTCCTCGGTGATCCCGATGGTACTCAAGCGTTGTGGTATCGACCCGGCAGTGGTTTCTGCGCCGTTCATCGCGACGCTTATCGACGGTACCGGACTGATCATCTACTTTAAAATCGCCCAGTACACGCTGGGGCTGGAGTGATCCATACCCAATAATAACGGCTGCGGGTGAATTCTTTTCTCCGCAGCCGTTAATGTCTGCTTAAGTTAATTTATCTATAACTCACCATAATGGAAATATAAGGTGGATTAACATGAAAAACAGCTACGCACGAAGCCAGATAGTCATCCACTGGCTGGTTCTCATCCTGATTGTCGTTGCCTATGCCGCCATAAACCTGAAAGGGTTTGCCGCGAAGGGAAGCCCTGAACGCGCCACAATGTCACTGATCCACTATACCGCAGGGTTCAGCGTCCTGTTTCTGATGGTCATCAGAGTGGTGCTGAAGATGAGAAACAGCGACCCGGACATTCTTCCCGCACCGCCGCGCTGGCAGGTTATCGCCTCCAAATCCCTTCACGGACTGCTCTATCTGATGTTTATTGCACTGCCGGTGCTGGGAGTGGCCTCACTCTGGTTCGGCCAGGTCGCGTGGTCTTTCTTCGGGCTCCCTCTGCCCGTTGCCGCAACCCAGAACGTGGGTATGCAGCACAGCCTGAAAGAGCTTCACGAAATTATCGCCAACGCGGGCTATTACCTGGTTGGTCTGCATGCTGCCGCTGCGCTGTTCCACCATTACGTGGTACGTGACAACACCCTGGAAAGGATGCTGCCCGCAATGCGGGTCAAAAAATCCGTAAAATAGCCGTTATGTCAGCGACGTGACCGCACGGGTGAAAGCGTCAATGGCCTGGGCGACATCCTCAGCCATCACCGATTCTGCCGGATGATGGCTGACCCCCCCCTTGCAACGTACAAACAGCATGCCTACCGGCCAGCGCTCCGCCATCGCGATGGCGTCATGCCCGGCTCCGCTTGGCAGCGATACCGTGCGTCCCTGTACCGCGGCAACCGCCTCCCCCAGCCGGGTTTGTAAATGCGCATCACACGGCGTGGCGGCAATACGGTAGAACTCCTCGGCGCTGAAAGACAATCCGCGGCGGGTGGCTATCGTTTGTGCCTGTGCCAACAACGTATTGAGCAGCACATCCAGCGGAGCATCCTGTGGGCCGCGAATATCCAGGGAAAGCGCAACCTCACCGGGAATAACATTTACCGCACCAGGCAGGCAGCGCAGCTCTCCCACGGTCGCCACCAGATTGCCACCGTGCTGCAACGTGGTGCTCTCGATCATCACCATCCACTCTGCGGAGGCAGCCAGGGCGTCCTTGCGATGGGCCATTGGCACGGTACCGGCATGTCCGGCCTCGCCGGTAAAGCGGCAGTTCAGGCGACGCGCGCCGTTAATGGCTTCCACAACGCCCAGTGCCAGCCGTTGCTGCTCCAGACACGGCCCCTGCTCAATATGCAGTTCCAGATAGGCACTGAAATCGTCTTTATTCCGGG
The DNA here is from genome assembly GCF_046622475.1 of Enterobacter sp. LM3. NCBI lineage: Bacteria > Pseudomonadati > Pseudomonadota > Gammaproteobacteria > Enterobacterales > Enterobacteriaceae > Enterobacter > Enterobacter sp. LM3. Next base: position 45,456 of record NZ_JBJURN010000001.1, read on the forward strand.
CAGCAAGCGGTACCCGGGCAGGATCTAACCCGGCCAGGACCATTGCCTGTGCCACGCTGACCCCGTTTGCATCACATTTATCGAGCCAGCTCTCCGGCCAGGTACCGGTCAGGCCACGGCTGCCTAACAGGGTAATACCGAAGCGGGTGCCCTCTTCGTCGCAAAAACCGACAATCTCGATGGCCTGCGCCAGACGTTTCTCCTGCTGATGCAGGCTGTCCACCACTTCAATGGCCGTCAGCACGCCAAGCATGCCATCGTAGCGTCCGGCATTACGCACGGTGTCCAGATGCGAGCCGAGTAACACCGCCGGTGCCCCCTCCTGCTCACCCTCATAGCGTCCGCAAATATTACCCACGCTGTCCTGCCAGACGGTCATGCCCGCCTGGCTCATCCACTGCCCGACCAGTTGATTGGCCTGCAGATGTTGCGTCGAGAGATAGACCCGGGTGAGAGCATTCGGGGTTTCACTGATGGCAGCCAGCGCATCGGCGCGCGCCATCACTCGTTCTGCCGCCTGCTGGCGCGTGATTTGGCTCATCGCGCCGTCTCGCTGCGGTAGTGATCCCACGCGGCCTGCATCGCGGCACCTTGCGTGGTGGAAAACTTCAGGTAGTTCAGGACCGATTCCAGCGCACTCAGCGTGGTCATAACGCAGTCCTTGCGCGCGTTATAGCCCATAGTACCAATACGCCACACTTTGCCGTGCAACGGGCCAAATGAGGTGCCAATTTCGATGCCAAAATCCTCCAGCATCAGCTTACGCACCTGATCGCCGTTCACGCTCTGCGGGATCACCACGCCCAGCACGTTGTTCATCTTGTGCTTCAGATCGCCAAAGGTTTCCAGCCCCATCGCCTGAATACCTTTCAGCAGCGCATCGCCATGCAGCTTGTGGCGGGCGATGCCGTTATCCAGCCCTTCCTGCAGGATAAGCCGGGCGCATTCGCGTGCGCCAAACAGCGCCGTGGTGGCTTCCGTGTGGTGGTTCAGTCGTTCCGGTCCCCAGTAGTCCATCACCATGCCGAGGTCGAAATAGTTGGAGTAAACCATCTCATCCACACCGTTGTGATGCGCATCGGTACGGATGCCCTCTTCAATGCATTTCCGGCGGCGGATCGCCTCTTCCATGCGTGCGCTCAGGGTGACGGGCGACGTCCCGGACGGGCCACCGAGGCATTTCTGCATGCCTGCCGAGACCGCATCCAGCCCCCAGGCATCGGTCTCCAGCGCATTCCCCCCCAGCGACGCGGTCGCATCGGTGTAAAACAGCACATCGTGGCGACGGCAGATAGCACCGAGTTCCGCGAGCGGTTGCAGCATGGTGGTCGACGTGTCGCCCTGCACGGTCAACAGCAGGCGCGGACGTACGCGTTTAATCGCATCTTCAACCTGATCCGGCGTGAAGACCTCCCCCCACGGCACCTCGATGGTATGCACTTCGGCGCGACAGCGGCGGGCAATTTCGCACAGCAGATGGCCAAAACGACCAAACACCGGCACCAGCACTTTATCCCCCGGACGAATAGCCGACACCAGAATCGCCTCAATCCCCGCGCGGGAAGTGCCATCCACCAGCATCGTCCAGCGGTTTTCAGTGCGGAACACCCCGCGATAGAGCGCCATCACCTCATTCATGTAGTGGGTCATGGCCGGATCGTACTGGCCAATCAGCTGGCTCGACATGGCGCGCAGCACGCGCGGATCGGCGTTGATCGGCCCCGGCCCCATCAGCAGACGCTGCGGCGGATTGATTTGCGGAAATTGAGCGATATCCATTGTTGAGTCCTTAATTAATTTAAGCCGCGTACGGAGGAGATAAATTGCTTCAGTTCAGTGGTCTGCGGATTGGCAAACAGCGTTTTGCTGTCGCCCTGCTCCCAGACTGTCCCCTGATGCATAAACACCACGCGGTCGCCCACTTCGCGGGCAAAATTCATTTCATGCGTCACGAGAATAAGCGTCATCCCCTCTGCCGCCAGCTGTTCCAGCACCCTGAGCACTTCGCCCACCAGTTCCGGGTCAAGCGCTGAGGTTATCTCGTCACAGAGTAAAACTTTTGGCGTCATCGCCAGCGCGCGGGCAATCGCCACGCGCTGCTGCTGGCCGCCGGAGAGGTTCGACGGATAATAGTCCAGGCGATCGCCTAAGCCCACTTTCTCCAGCATCTGCTGCGCCAGCTCCCGGCATTCGGCAGCGCTTTTCTTCAGCACCCGACGCGGGGCGAGCATCACGTTTTCCAGCGCGGTCATGTGCGGGAACAGGTTGAAGTTCTGGAACACCATCCCGACCGATCGGCTGATTTCACGCGCCTGAGAGTCCCGGTCGGTGATGGTCATACCGCCGAGCTTGATGCTGCCATCCTGATACCCTTCCAGGCCGTTGATGCAGCGTAGCAGCGTGCTCTTGCCGGACCCGCTGCGCCCGATTATCGAAATCACCTGGCCCATGTCGATATCCAGATCCACGCCCTTGAGCACGTGGTTATTGCCGTAGAACTTCTGCACCTGATTAATGGTGATGAGAGGCATTGAATTGAGTCTCCAGATAACGGCTGTAGCGCGACAGCGGATAACACAAAATAAAGTAGCCCAGCGCCACCAGCGCAAAGACTTTAAACGGCTGATAGGTCACGTTGGTGAGCATCGTTCCGGCTTTAGTCAACTCGATAAAACCGATAATCGACGCCAGCGCCGTACCCTTGATGACCTGCACGGCAAAACCAACCGTCGGCGCGATGGCGATGCGTAACGCCTGCGGAGCGACCACCCGGAACAGCGTCTGACCAAAGCTCAGCCCCAGACAGCGCGAGGCTTCCCACTGTCCTTTTGGCAGTGCCCGAATGCTGCCAAACCAGATATCGAGTAAAAAGGCGCTGGTGTAGAACGTCAGTGCCAGCGACGCGGCCGTCCACGGCGAAACGTCGATGCCAAACAGCGCCACGCCGAAGAAGGCCAGGAACAGCTGCATCAGCAGCGGTGTGCCCTGAAACAGCTCAATATAGCCGCGGATCAGACGTTTTACCGTGCGCCCGCCCGTCAGCCGCAGCAGCAACAGCGGCAGCGTCACCAGCGCTCCGCCGACAAACGCCACCAGCGACAGCAGCACCGTCCAGCGCCCGGCGAGCAGCAGGTTGCGAATAATGTCCCAGTCGGTAAAGGTGGTCATCATGCCTGCACCCCCAGCCATTTCCGTCCTGCCGCCATCATCAGCTGGCGCAGGGTAATCGACAGTACTAAGTAAATCCCGGTCGTCACCAGATACACCTCAAAGCTCAGAAACGTTCTGGACTGGATGAGGCTGGCGGCAAAGGTCAGCTCTTCATATGAGACCTGAGACACGACCGATGAACCCAGCATCACGATGATGCACTGGCTTACCAGCGCCGGATAAATACGCTGCAGCGCGGGTGGCAGTACCACGCGGATAAAGGTCTGTAAGCGGGTTAGCCCCAGCACACGTCCGGCTTCCCACTGTCCTTTTGGCGTGACCTGAATACCCGCGCGGATGATTTCGGTGCTGTAGGCCCCAAGATTCACCACCATCGCCAGCAGCGCCGCTTCACCCGCCGTCATTTTCAGCCCCATGTTAGGCAGGCCAAAAACAATAAAGAACAGCTGCACCACAAACGGCGTATTGCGGATAACCTCCACGTAACCGCCCCAAATCCGGCTGAACCACGTCGCCCGCCCGCTGCGAATGGCCGCCCCGAAAATACCGATCGCCAGCCCGCCGATAGTCGCCATCACCGTCAGTTGAATGGTGATCCAAAGTCCTGCCAGCAGCTCCGGCCAGTACGGCCAGAGCGCAGAAAAGTGAAGTTGTTCTGTCATTCACAGGCCTTATGCGCCAAGGCTTGCCGGTAACGGTGCTTTCAGCCACTGCTCAGAGAGTCCATTCAGCGTGCCGTCCTTGATACCCTGCTCAATCAGCGCATCCACTTTCGCTTTCAGGGCCGGTTCGTTTTTCTTCAGACCGATAAAACACGGCGAGTCTTTCAGCATAAAACTCGGGACCGGGGCTTTATCCGCGTTCTGCCGTGAAATCGCTGCCACCACAAGGTTGCCGGTAGCCACATACTGCACCTGACCGGAGAGATACGCCGACAGCGTGGTGTTGTTGTCTTCGTAGCGTTTCACCTCGGCATCTTTCGGAGCCAGGCTGGTCAACACCATGTCTTCCACCGCACCGCGCGTCACGCCAATGGTTTTCCCGCTCAGCGCGGTGGCATCTTTCAGCTCCGCCCCTTTCGGGCCAAATACGCCGAGGAAGAATGGCGCATAGGCGCGGCTAAAATCGATCACCTTTTCGCGTTCAGCGTTTTTACCGAGGCTTGAGATAACCAGATCCACCTTATCGGTTTGCAGATACGGTACGCGGTTAGCGCTGGTTACCGGCACCAGTTGCAGCCTGAGCTTCATCTGCTTTGCCAGATAGCGCGCCATGTCGATGTCGTAGCCCTGCGGCTGGAGGTCGGTTCCCACTGAGCCAAACGGCGGAAAATCCTGCGGGACGGCAATGCGGATGGTGCCGCGTTTCTCAATATCCTGGAGCTGGTCAGCTTTTGCTGGCAGTTGTGTGAACAGACAAGCGGCCCCGGCCAGTGCAATCAACAGTTTTTTCATGGTGTTTACCCGTTACGTTAGCATGAAACAAAAGATTCTTTGATTTAACTTTTGCAACTAATGTGCCAGGCACGGCAAAACCATAAAATTTGTTTGAATGGCAGGTAAATAGCGGAGAAAAAGAAAACGGGGTGAAAACACAAACTGTTTTCACCCCGTTTTTTTGCACTGATTTAATGCAAAGCACCAGCCTGATGCCCCATTATCGTTGCTCCAGCTCATCCAGTTGCTGGTACAGTGAGGCAATCTCATGAATGCGCGGACGTCCTTTATCAAGAATTTCATGCAGGAAAGCGTTGGCCAGCAGGTTAATCAGGCTATTGACTGAGGAATAGCTGTCATAGGCCGAGACGCTGTCCAGCGGGGCGCACAGCTGCCAGTTTGCCAGCGGAAACAGACTGTGAGCCTGTGGCTCACACATCAGCAAAACCGGAATACCGCTGTCCTGAAGCTGCTGTAACAGCGGGCGAATAATGCGCGGACGGCGACGAAAGGCCATCATCACCACCAGATCGTCGGCGGTTAAATCCACCAGCTCTTCACTCAGGCTTTGCCCCGGCTGCGGCAATACCAGGACCTGGCCGCGCGCCTGCAACAGCTGCTGACGCAGGTGTAGCGCCGCCGGATAAGCATTTCGCATCCCGATTATCACAATCCGCCGCGCCTTAACCATACAGGCCATCGCGTCGGCAAACTGCTGTGCATCCAGGGCATTCACCCACTGGGTCAGGTTCGCCATCTCCTGCTTATAGTGACGCGCCAGTAGCGTGTTGCCCTGCACTGCATCCCGGTTATCGGTCAACGGCATACCGCTCTGGCGCAGCGTGCGCAGCTCGTCACGCATGTCCTTATACTTCTCATAGCCCAGACGCTTAAACAGACGGCTTACCGTGGCTTTCGACACCCCACTCAGCTGCGCCAACTCAGCGCTGTTGTAGCTAATAAGGTCGTCAAAGTGATCGAAAATAAAATCGGCCACGCGCTGCTCCTGCGGTGACAATGACGCATACTGCCCTTTCAGACGTTCATCAAGCTGTTCCATAAAGCCTCTGTAACTTTTGTTTCACCCAACTATACCTTTCATTATGCATGCCAGCTTATTAAAAAGATGCGTGATGACTGACATGAAACTTTTCATTCATAACTGGAACAGCTTTTGCAATGCCTTGTAACTCTTTGGGTTACGAGGACTCTCCATGCAAAGTAATGTCTGTACACACGGAATGGCCGTTGCTCCCCATCATCTTGCCAGCCAGAGCGCGCTGGCTGTCCTGCGTGAAGGCGGGAGTGCAATTGAAGCAATGGTGGCTGCCGCTGCCACCATTGCCGTGGTTTACCCTCATATGAACGGCCTCGGGGGAGATGGCTTCTGGCTCATCGTGCCGCCAGACGGTGAACCGATTGCCATTGACGCCAGCGGTGCGGCAGGTTCACTGGCCACGCTTGCCGCCTATAGCGACCTGACGCAGATCCCCCATCGCGGTCCCCGCGCGGCGCTGACCGTAGCCGGAACCGTCAGCGGCTGGGACGATGCGCTGAAGGTTTCACACGCACTGACCGGCAACGCGCTGCCGCTGGCTCGCCTGCTGGCGGACGCCATTGATTATGCGCAGAACGGCACGCCGGTCACGGCTTCCCAGGCCAGCGCCACGGCCAGCAAATTCGACGAACTTAAAGACATACCCGGCTTTGCGGAAACCTGGCTGGTAGACGGTAAGCCGCCGCAAGCCGGAAGCCGTTTTTACCAACCGGCTCTCGCCTCGACTCTGAAGCGCCTGGCTGAAGAGGGTCTGGACAGTTTTTATCGCGGTCCGCTGGCCGAATGCCTGGCGCAGGGTATGGCGAAACTGGGTCTTCCCGTTACGCTTGCGGACTTAAACCAGCACGTTGCGCGACGAACCACACCGCTGAAATTGCAACACCAGCAAGGAGAGGTCTGGAACCTGGCTCCTCCGACGCAGGGGCTGGTGTCTCTGGCGATCCTGGGGATAACCGACCGTCTGGCGATGGCCGATGCCGACGAGGCAATGACCGTTCACCGCATCGTGGAAGCCACCAAACTGGCCTTTGGTCTGCGCGATGCCCACATCACCGATCCACGCCAGCTGAAAACCGATATCCAGAGCCTGCTGGGATCCGCTCCCCTTCAGGCGCTCGCTGACAAGATTGACGACAGCCAGGCTGCGCCGTGGGGGATGGGCAAAGGCCCTGGTGATACGGTGTGGATGGGCGTAATGGATAACAGCGGTCTTGCCGTTTCGTTTATCCAGAGTATTTACCACGAGTTCGGCAGCGGTGTGGTTCTGCCCGATACCGGGATAGTCTGGCAAAACCGGGGAGCCTCGTTCAGCCTCAACCCCGACCATCTTCTGGCGCTCGCACCGGGCAAGCAACCGTTCCATACCCTGAACCCGGCAGCCGCACGCCTGAACGATGGCCGCGTGATGGTTTACGGATCAATGGGCGGGGACGGACAGCCGCAAACCCAGGCAGCACTGTTTACCCGCTATGTGGTGCAGGGTGTGCCGCTGCAGGAGAGCGTCACCCGCCCGCGCTGGTTGCTGGGGCGCACATGGGGGCAAACCTCCGACACCTTAAAACTCGAAGGTCGCTTCTCATCACACACTCTCACCCGTTTAAACGCGCTGGGCCACGACGTGGAAATATACCCGGACTTTAGCGAAGTCATGGGCCACGCAGGGGCGATAGTCCGCCACGCTGACGGCCTGTTCGAAGGGGCATTTGACCCGCGCAGCAACGGCTCCGCCGCCGGATTCTGAGGAGATCACGATGAATACCACACAGCCCGACTGGAGTGCATATCTTGCTCAGATGGAGTCCGTTCTTGACATTGAACTGGATGACGCCCGCCGCGCAGAGCTTCAGCTTCAGTTCAACCGCATTGCCAGCATGGCCGCCCCGCTGATGGCGCTGCCGCTCGATGACCGTCTGGAAATTGCAGGAGTATACAAAGCATGACGCTACACGAGATGAGTATCAGCGCTATCCAGCAGGCACTGAGTGCTGGAGACCTGAGCGCCCATGAGATAGCCCGCCATACGCTGGATGCGATAACACGCACTCACCCGCAGCTCAACGCATGGACAACGATCACCGAAGAGCGAATGCTGGCCGAGGCCAACAACATCGATACATTGCGTCGGGAAAAGCGCCCTTTGCCACCGCTGGCGGGTGTCCCCTACGCGGTGAAAAACCTGTTTGACGTTGCCGGACATACCACCCTCGCCGGAGCAGAGCTGTTCAGCCAGCGCCCGGTCGCCGCCACTGACAGTTTTGCAGTGCGCCAGCTGCACAGCGCGGGAGGGCTACTTTCGGGAATGGTCAATATGGATGCCTACGCCTACGGGTTTACCACCGAAAACAGCCACTACGGCGCAACGCACAACCCGCACGACCTGGCACGCATTGCGGGAGGATCGTCCGGAGGATCTGCCGCCGCGGTTGCCGCCGGGCTGGTCCATTTTTCACTGGGCACCGATACCAACGGATCGATTCGCGTTCCGGCCTCCCTGTGCGGGATATTCGGGTTAAAGCCCACGTTTGGCCGCTTGTCACGTTCCGGCAGCCACCCGTTTGTCGCAAGCCTCGATCATATCGGGCCGTTTGCCCGTCGCGCTAGCGATCTGGCGTCCGTGTACGATGCACTTCAGGGGCGTGATACCAGCGACGGTTTTCAGGCCGACAGCTCGCGCGAGCAGACGCGGTCCTTACTTGATCGCGGGCTGGATGGGCTGCGCTGCGCGGTGCTCGGTGGCTATTTCAGCACCTGGTGTGATAATGATGCCCGCGAAGCCGTAGCGCGGGTCGCGAAGGCGCTCGAAGTGCAGGATGAGCTGCAGTTCCCCGATGCAGAACTTGCCCGTTCGGCAGCGTTTATCATCAGCGCATCCGAAGGGGGAAATCAGTATCTGCCCCTGCTTCGCAGCCAGCCTGAACGCTTTGAGCCTCACTCCCGGGAACGGCTGTTGGCAGGCTCCATGATCCCTTCGGCCTGGTATATTCAGGCGCAGCGTTTCCGCACCCACGCCAGGCTGGCGTTTAAGGCGTTATTTTCCCGGGCCGACGTGCTGATCGCCCCGGCGACACCGCGCAGCGCCACGCTGATTGGCGAGCAAATGATGGAAATTAACGGACAACCGCTGCCGGTTCGGGCCAGCATGGGGATGCTCACTCAACCGATTTCATTTTTAGGTTTGCCCGTCACTACCGTCCCGTTGCGTACTGCGCAGGGCGCACCCATTGGCCTGCAGCTGATTGCTGCGCCGTTTAATGAACAGGCCTGTCTGCGGGTGGCGCGGGTACTGGAAGAGCGTGGCATAACCGATGCCCGTCCTGCGGAGATTGCATGATGATAAACCACGATGACGTTAATCGCCCGTGGGTGGTTGCTGAAGTCACGGCGGCCTTTTACCGCTATGAAGACGCGCTGGTGAGCAATAACATCGCGGTACTGGATGAACTGTTCTGGCACGATAAAAATACCGTACGCCTGGGGGCAGGAGAAAACCTGTACGGTATTGATGAGATCCGCGCCTTTCGCGCCACACGTCCGTCCGCCGGGCTACTGCGGACGTTACGCCATACGGTGATCACCACCTTTGGGGAAGATTATGCCGTGTGCAGCACCGAATTTACCCGCGAAGGGACAGAAAGGATTGGTCGCCAGCAGCAAACGTGGGTGCGGTTTCCGTACGGGTGGCGGATTGTGGCCGCGCAGGTGAGTTTGATGTCACAGGCGTAGCCGCTACCCGGCAAAACCCACCGCTATTTGTTAAACGGATGCACGTCCCGCCAGTGATCGGCAATCTGCTGGCGGGTACAGACCCACACCCGATCGTGCTGCTGAATATAATCGAGGAACCGCTGCAGCGCGCGAAAACGCCCCGGACGCCCCAGCAGACGGCAGTGCATGCCGATGGACATCATCTTCGGCGCACTCTCTCCCTCTTCATACAGCACATCAAAACTGTCTTTCAGATAGGTATAAAACTGTTCGGCAGTATTAAACCCCTGTGCGGTCGCAAAGCGCATGTCGTTCGCATCGAGCGTATAAGGCACAATCAGGTGCGGTTTGCGGGTGCCATCGCTGCACGTCACTTCCGTCCAGAAGGGTAAATCGTCGCCATAATAGTCGCTGTCGTAGTCAAAGCCGCCGTGCTCTGCCACCAGCTGACGGGTGTGGGGGCTGTCGCGCCCGGTGTACCAGCCGGTTGGCGGTTTGCCAAACAGATCGGTCAGGACGTGCACCGCCTTTTGCAGATGCTCACGCTCCTGGTGGATATCCATATTCTGATAGTGGATCCAGCGCCAGCCGTGGCTGGCCACGTCGTAATCTGCCGCTTTGATCGCCTCCACGATATCAGGATGACGCGCCAGCGCCATCGCCACGCCAAAGACCGTCAGCGGCAGTCCGCGTTTTTTGAATTCGTTGTGGATCCGCCAGAACCCGGCACGGCTGCCGTATTCGTAGAGGGAGTCCATCGACATATGTTTGTCCGGGTAACTGGCCGCGCCGATGATGTCCGAGAGGAATTGCTCTGACCCGGCATCGCCGTGCAGCACATGGTTTTCTGCACCTTCTTCGTAATTAAGAACAAACTGCACGGCAATTCTCGCCTGCTGCGGCCACTGCGCATGCGGCGGGTTGCCCGCGTATCCACGCAGATCGCGCGGGTAATTCGGTTCAAAAAGCGCCATCACCAGCCCCCTCAAAATTAAAATGAATTCAATGTCTGAAATTTACCGCTTAACGCTTTGTTCTCCGGGAACGCCAGATCGCCGTGCTTGCTGGTTGACAGCCCCAGCGCCACCAGCGATTCGACCATTTTCACCGCCGCACTGACGCCATCGATGACAGGAACATGCAGCTCACGCGTCAGCTCCTGCGCCAGCGTCGCCATACCACCACAACCCAGCACAATCGCCCCGCAGCCATCCTCTTTCAGTGCCTGAATACAACGTGCCCGCACCTTCTCTTGCGCCAGACCGCTACCGTCTTCCAGTGCCAGCACCGGGAGATCAATGGCGTGCAGGGCAGCACAGTGGTTCTGAAAACCATACTGATGCAGCAGATGGCGGGCGATAATCAGCGTGCGCGGCAGTGTGGTCACAACAGAAAAACGTGTCGCCACCATCGTCGCCATATGCATGGCCGCTTCAGCGATACCGATGACCGGCCCTTGCGCCAGCTCACGCGCCGCCAGCAAACCCGGATCGCCAAAGCAGGCGATAACGTGACCGTCCACACCCTGCTGCCTGCCTTTTTTGATCTGTTCGAGGACGCCCACGGCAGCAATAGCTTCATCGAAGTGACCTTCGATAGAGGGCACACCTTCCCCCGGGCACACGGCGAGGATCTCCGTTCCCGGTGCAGCCACCGCACGGGCTGCCGCGCCGATGGTTTCCGTCATTCCGGGGCTGGTGTTGGGGTTGATGACTTGTATACAGACAGACGACATTACGACTCCTTGTGGCCGGCAAACAGCCGGGCAAAATCGGGAAGACACTCGCCCGCCCGTTCAAAACAGAGGCTGGCGACGATATGTTCAAAATGGTGCATTAAGGCATCACTGAGCGGCTGGAGCGCTTTCTGGCGCAGCAGTTCCACAAGCTGTTCATGGTCGTTGCAGCGACAACCCTGACGCCACGGCGCACCCCACGTGGCAATCACCAGCGACGAGCGCTGACTCAGGCTGGTGACCATCTCAGTCAGCACCTGGTTGCCGGAAATGGCCTGCAGCTGGATATGGAAATTGGCGGAGTGGCGGATCGCCGCCGGACCGTCGTAAGCCTCATGCGCCTGCTGCTCCTGACGAATGATGGCGTCCAGTGCGGCCAGATGCGGCGGCTGACAATGCGCCATCACGTCCGGCAGGTTAGCCACTTCCAGCAAAGCGCGCGTGCGAAAGATGTGCTGCGCCTCTTCTACCGTCGGGCTGGCAACATGTGCACCACGTTTGGGCGTTAAGGTGACCATTTGCACAGCGGCGAGCCGTTGCAGCACCTTGCGAATACCCGTGCGGCTCACGCCAAACACCCCGGACAGTGCTTCTTCCGGCAATTTACTTCCCGGCAGCAGCTGATGTTCGACAATCGCGGTCATCAGCGCCTGAAAGATGGATTCGTCTTTGTCATGCAGGTCTGGCGCGGCGTGCAGACTTTTTACGTTGTTCATTAACCACTCCATTTTTTACTTTTCATCCGCAAATCGTATACATAAAAATTAAATATTGCATACAACATTTATTATTTTGGCCTGGATCCTGCAACACCGTTCGCACTCCCACTCAACGGGTTTTCATTCACAGGAGCAGGTTTCATGCCAAATACACAAAACGCGCAGCAAGGTAAGGCCGCTGATTCCAGTGCGGTTTACAGCCCACGGCTTTGCAATGAGGATCTGGCACCAACGCGTGACCAGAACTGGAGCTGGTACAACATCTTTTCTTTCTGGATGTCGGACGTCCACAGCATGGGAGGTTATGTCGTTGCCGCGAGCTTCTTTACGCTCGGGCTGGCAAGCTGGCAGGTGTTGCTTTGCCTGCTGGTGGGGATTTGTATTGTGCAGCTGTGCGCTAACCTGGTGGCCAAACCGAGCCAGATGGCGGGCGTGCCCTATGCGGTGATCAGCCGTCAGGCGTTTGGCGTCTTCGGGGCGAACATCCCGGCGGTGATCCGCGGGCTTATTGCTTTCGCGTGGTACGGTATTCAGACCTGGCTGGCTGCCAACGCCCTGATGCTGGTGGTGCTGAAGTTCTGGCCGTCACTTTCTGGCCTTACCACAGAGTCGTTCCTGGGCCTGTCACATCTTGGCTGGATCTGCTTTGCCATTATGTGGGTGTTGCAGGCGATGGTCTTCTGGCACGGCATGAGCGCCATCAAGCGCTTTATTGATATCGCCGGCCCGGCGGTGTACGTGGTGATGCTGGCACTGGCGGGATGGATTGTATACAAGATCGGATTCGACGGGATCTCCTTTACCCTTGCCAGCAAATCCCTGAGCACCGGTGAGCAAACCTGGCAAATGATCACCGCCACGGCGCTGGTCGTCTCCTACTTCTCCGGGCCGCTGCTCAACTTTGGCGACTTCTCCCGCTATGGGAAAAGCATGGGTGAAATCCGTCGCGGTAACCGCTGGGGCTTGCCGTTTAACTTCCTGCTGTTCTCCATCGTGACCGTGGTGATTGTTTCCGGTACGCAGTCGCTGTTTGGCCGCATGATCACCGACCCGATTGAAACCGTCAGCCGCGTGGGTAACGATCTGGCCGTCGCTGTAGGTCTGCTGACCATGATCACCGCCACCATCGGGATCAACATCGTGGCGAACTTTGTCTCTCCGGCGTTCGATTTCTCTAACTGCTCACCGCAGAAGATCAGCTTCCGCACCGGAGGAATGATTGCCGCCGTGGGATCTATCCTGTTAACCCCGTGGAACCTGTTCAACTCACCGGAGCTTATCCACTACACCCTGGATGTGCTCGGCGCGTTTATCGGCCCGCTGTTTGGTATCCTGATTGCGGATTTCTACCTGATTAAGCGCGGGAAGGTTTCCGTAAACGATTTGTTCGATGACACGCCAGAAGGCAAATACTGGTATCGCAACGGGTTTAACCCGAAAGCCATCGGCGCACTGGTACCGTCTGTTGTCGCAGGACTGGTGATCGGCTTTATCCCGGCCCTGCATGAAGTGGCGAACTTTAGCTGGTTTATCGGCGTCTTCCTCGGTGGCGTGACCTACCGCTGGCTGGCACGTGAAGATCGTGAGGAGGCCGCCGATCCGCAGTTTACCTCCCGCGTGGCAACGCAGAAAGAGTAACCCTTCCCCACCGGCCGCAGTTTTACTGCGGCCGTCCTCAGGCTGGCACCGTTTTTGCTCATTCTCATGACCCCGCTACGCAAACAATAAGGCAGGAACCATGATGAATTACCAGACAGCGATCCGCGGTGCATTTTTTGATATTACCCAGGTCTGCGACAACGCAGATGCTATCGCCCATCACACGCGCCACCTTGTCGACGGGCTGCTGTTTATTCAGAGCGGTAAAATTCTGGCACAGATGACCTGGCAGGAGGGGGAACAATACCTTGATCCCCACAAAGGCTATACCGACCTGCGTGGCAAGCTGCTGCTACCCGGTTTTGTCGATACCCACGTCCATTACCCGCAAACGGAGATGATCGGCGCGTTTGGTGAGCAATTGCTGGAATGGCTGACCACCTACACCTTCCCGGTGGAGAGCCAGTTTGCCGATGAGAGCTACGCGAAAGAGATAGCGGAATTTTTCGTGAACCAACTGGTGAGCCACGGTACAACCACTGCGCTGGTGTTTTGCACGCTGCATCCTGAATCCGTCGATGCGCTGTTTACCGAGGCACTGCGCCTCAATATGCGTCTTATTGCCGGAAAGGTAATGATGGACCGGAACACGCCTGACTATCTGACGGAAACCGCCAGACAGAGCTACCGGCAAACGCGGGAGCTGATCCAGCGCTGGCACCACCGGGGACGGCTGGGTTATGCCATTACGCCCCGCTTTGCCCCAACCTCATCACCGGAACTGCTCGCGGCAGTCAGCCTGCTCAGGGAGGAGTTCCCGGACACCTGGATGCAGACCCACCTGAGCGAAAACCCTAACGAAGTGGCCTGGGTGAGCGATCTCTGGCCAGAACACGAGCGTTATCTGGATGTGTATCACCACTACGGCCTGACCGGTGAGCGCTGCGTGTTTGCCCACGGTATTCACCTGCACCACAGCGAGTGGGAGTGTCTGCATGACACGGGTTCGGCAGTGGCCTTTTGCCCTACCTCCAACCTGTTTCTTGGCAGCGGGCTGTTTCGCTTACCCGAATGCTGGCAGCACAAGGTTCGAATGGGTATCGGGACTGACGTGGGGGCAGGAACCACCTTCAGCATGCTGCGTACGCTGGGAGAAGCCTATAAGGTAGGTCAGTTGCAGAGCTACCGCCTGCGCGCCAGCGAAGCGTTTTACCATGCCACACTGGGAGGCGCTCACGCCCTGCGGCTGGACGATAAGATTGGCAACTTTGATCCGGGCAAAGAGGCCGATTTTATCGTTATTGACCCGGCCGTCACACCACTACAGCGCCTGCGTAACGGACGCTGTAAGGATGTCTACGAGCAACTGTTTGTGCTGATGACCCTGGGTGACGAACGCAATATCAGCGAAACCTGGGTCAACGGCGAGCGGGTGTGGTCAACTGCCGCGGTAGGTTGACCACCCGCCAGGCGCAATCACAAACGGCAGATGAAAGTGTTCGTCTGCCGTCTCCCCAATCACAAAATCAATCTGCGCGCAGGGATAGAGCGTATCGCGTCCGGTTTGGGCAAACCAGGCTCCCAGCTCCGCCACCAGCCGGTAACGCCCCGCAGTCAGAAGCGGGACAAACTCCGTAATGCGGCCATTGCCGTTGGTCACGCCAGTGGCGACTAACGCCCCTTCCCGTTCAAGATGAACCGTAACGCCCTGAGCGGGGGTACCCGTCGAAATATCGAGAATATGCGTACTTAGCGTACTCATTCGCTAACCACTCCTTCCAGCCGTAGTAACGTAATTTCCCGCAACTGCGCCAGTGCAGCCTGCACCTCCTGCGCATCGCTGTTCTTCAGCCGCGCATCCAGCGCCTGCAAAATATCCTCCCCGCTACGGCCTTTCGCGCGGATCAAAAAGACGCGGCCAAAGCGGGCCTCATAGCGCGCATTGCCTTCCCGCAGCGCCTGGGCAAGCAGCGCATCGCGGTCATTGACGGCTCCCTGCTCCTGGCGCGAAAACGCCGCCTCGGCCTGTACACCTGCGGGTTTCTCACCGATACGCGGATGAGCACGAAGGGCAAGCGTTAGCGCGTTCTCATCCCAGGTTTGCGCGCATGCATGGGCCGCGCGGAACAATGCGCCCCGACTGGGATAAGGACGTCCGCGCACGAGCTCATCAGCCCAGCCGGGAATTGCCACGCAGGGGAGTAACCGCGCGCGAGCCTCTTCGTGGCTCAGTTGGTTAAAAATGTGCAGTGTGATCATGGCGGCTCCGTTTCAATCATCGTCCTTAAGCATTGCACAAAACACGCCACCCTTGCCGCGGATGTGAAACTGTCGATTCCGAATATCAGAACCGGAAATTATTGATTCATAAAAAAGCACACTCACCGCGATAACGCACCTTAACAGTGCATAATGGCCTGTCACAACGCCCTTTTCCCCACTCTGCAGCCTGGTACGCAAATTGCTCATTCTCATCACCCCCTGCAAAAGGAGAGAAGCATGAAAGCGATCGTCATTGGTGCGGGAATAGGTGGTCTGAGCGCTGCCGTGGCGTTAAAGAACGCCGGAATTGACTGTACCGTGTTTGAGGCAGTGAAAGAGATCAAGCCCGTTGGTGCGGCCATCTCCATCTGGCCAAATGGGGTGAAATGCATGCAGCACCTCGGTATGGGCGACATGATGGAGATCTACGGCGGGCCAATGCGTTTTATGGCCTACAAAGATCACCGGCGCGGCGATACCCTGACCCGCTTTAGCCTTACCCCGCTGGTCGAACGTACCGGAGGACGCCCCTGCCCCGTATCACGTGCTGAGCTGCAGCGCGAGATGCTTAACTTCTGGGGGCGCGACGCCGTTCAGTTCGCTAAGCGTGTCGAACACGTCGTTGAAGATGATGCTGGCGTCACCGTCACTTTCACCGATGGCAGCACAGCCACAGGGGATTTTCTGATTGCCGCCGACGGCAGCCATTCTGCAGTACGTCCCTATGTGCTGGGGTACACCCCTGAGCGCCGCTACGCCGGTTATGTCAACTGGAATGGGCTGGTGAAGATTGATGAAGAGATTGCCCCTGCCCACCAGTGGACCACCTTTGTCGGAGAAGGTAAGCGCGTCTCGCTGATGCCCGTCTCTGGCGGACGCTTCTATTTCTTTTTTGATGTCCCGCTCCCTGTCGGTCTGGCGGAGGATCGCAACACCCTGCGTGCCGATCTCACTGGCTACTTCCGCGGCTGGGCAGCCCCGGTGCAGAAACTTATCGAAGCACTTGATCCAGAAACCACTAACCGCATCGAAATTCACGATATCGATCCCTTCAACAGCCTGGTTCGCGGCAAGGTGGCACTCCTGGGAGATGCCGGACACAGCACCACGCCGGATATCGGCCAGGGAGGCTGTGCAGCGCTGGAAGATGCCGTGGTACTGGGGGATTGCGTGCGTGGAACCCACAACATTGAGCTGGCGCTGCGACAGTACGAAGCGCTGCGCCGCGAGCGGGTGCGTGACCTGGTGCTGAAGGCCCGCAAACGCTGCGACATCACGCACGGTAAAGATATGGCGCTAACTCAGGCCTGGTATCAGGAGCTGAGAGAAGAGACCGGAGAACGCATTATCAACGGTCTGTGCGACACCATTCAGGGCGGGCCATTAGGCTGAACGTAAGAGGGATAACCATGAAAATACAACCGACTCCACCTGCCCATTGCACGTTTGAGCCAGAGGACTGGCTGCGTCTGGCACAATGCTGGCATCCGGTTGCCCGGGCATGCGACATCGGCGCTGCACCGGTCAAGGCAACCCTGCTGGATGAACCGCTGGTCATCTACCGGATTAACGATCAGGTCGTGGTCGCCCGTGACGTCTGCCCGCACCGTGGTGTACCGTTGACGCTGGGATTTCACGATGAACACGGGATTATCTGCCCCTATCATGGCTTGCGCTTTGGTGAGGATGGTCGCTGCAACCGTATTCCGTCCAGCCCCGATCAGCCCGTTCCGGCGAAGCTCAATCTGATTAACTATGCCGTGGAGGAACGTTTTGGGTTGATCTGGACCTGCCTGGCGTTTGACCCGGATAACCCTGCGCCGCTGCCCACAATGCCGCACTGGAATGACGATGGTTTTCAGCAGATCAACTGCCCGGCGTTTGAAGTTAACGGCTTTGCTGGCCGTCAGGTCGAAGGCTTTCTGGATGTCGCTCATTTCGCGTGGATCCACACCGACACTTTTGCCGACCCGGATAACCAGCAGGTACCGACATATCAGCCACAGGAAACAGCATTTGGCTTTGTCGCCGACTACTGGAGTTCAGTAAGCAATTATCCGGCGAATTCGGATACGCAAGCGCCGGAAGGCTTCCAGTGGTTGCGTCATTTTGAAATGCATCTGCCGTTTACCGCGACGCTGACTATCCACTTTCCGGGTGGATCCCGTCTGGTGATCATGAATGCCGCATCGCCCGTATCATCACGCGTCACCCGTATGTTTGCCCCCATTGCGCGCAATGTTGATCTGCATATCCCCGTGGAAGAAGTGCATGCCTTCAACCTGCGCATCTTTGAAGAAGACCGCCTGATGGTGGAGTCTCAGCGCCCGGAAAGGCTGCCGCTGGATCTCTCCCTTGAAGCTCACATTCCTGCAGATAAAAGCTCCATTGCCTACCGCCGTGGGCTGAAAAAAATGGGTTTTGGCGCGTTTTTCCTGGTATGACGGAGGGGGTGAGATGGGTGACATGTTGAGCGTTATCGTTGACGGGTTATGGCGTCAGGGCAATAAGAGCCTCGCTGTCAGGCTGGTGGCAGAAAACGGTGAAGCGCTGCCTGACTGGCAGCCCGGAGCGCACATTGATGTCCACCTGCCCTGCGGAATTGTCCGCCAGTATTCGCTGACCGGACCCTGCGGGGACGAGGGCTACCTCATTTGCGTGGGGCGAGAAACTGCGTCACGCGGCGGATCGCGCTATATCCACGAGACGCTGCGCCCCGGACAACGGCTGTTGATCTCTTCTCCTCGCAATGTGTTTCCGCTTCATCAGGCGGAGCGCGTTTTACTGCTGGCCGCGGGGATTGGTATTACGCCGTTGTATGCGATGGCGCTTCAGCTTGAGGCTTCAGGAACCCCCTTCACGCTGCACTATTACGTCAAAAGTCGTGAAAGTGCAGCGTTTATCCGCGAGCTATCGCGTTTATTTCACTATGGTGAGTGTGCTGTTCACGCCTCCTGCGAGGGAGAAAGCCCTCGCACGCATCTTGCACAGGATCTGTCTGCACCACATGCGGGATTACATGTGTACACCTGCGGACCCGCGGAATTTATGGCAAAGGTAGCGAGGTTGCCACGGCTAACGACTGGGCAGAAACGCACGTTCACAGCGAGGCATTCCAGCCCGTTGCGCCCCCCGCTGGCGGTGAAACCCACAACGTGTTCACGGTCACCCTGGCGTCAACGGGAGAACGCTGGTCAGTGCCTGCAGATAAAACTATCGCCCAGGTGCTGCTGGAAAATGGCGTGGCGGTACC
Organism: Enterobacter sp. LM3; assembly: GCF_046622475.1. Lineage (NCBI taxonomy): Bacteria > Pseudomonadati > Pseudomonadota > Gammaproteobacteria > Enterobacterales > Enterobacteriaceae > Enterobacter > Enterobacter sp. LM3. The sequence goes on from NZ_JBJURN010000001.1 coordinate 64,393, forward strand.
GCTGTCCTGTGAAATGGGGATCTGCGGCGCGTGCCTGACGCCCGTTATCGATGGCGTGGTGGATCACCGGGATACCGTGCAGTCGGAAGCGGAGAAAGGTGCAGTGGATCAGCAGGTGGCACTGTGCTGTTCGCGGAGTCATTCGGGAGAGCTGGTGATTGGGCTGTAAAACGAAAAAACCCTGCGATATTGCTATCACAGGGTTTTCGAATTTGGCGGAAGCGTAGAGATTCGAACTCTAGAACCCTTTCGGGTCGCCGGTTTTCAAGACCGGTGCCTTCAACCGCTCGGCCACGCTTCCAAAGTGAGGCGCACTATAAACATCTATTAGCGCCTTGTAAAGCAGGAATTTTTCTAATTTTACGCTCTTGCGTTTACACGCCGTATAAAAGCAAAAAACCCTGCGATATTGCTATCGCAGGGTTTTCGAATTTGGCGGAAGCGTAGAGATTCGAACTCTAGAACCCTTTCGGGTCGCCGGTTTTCAAGACCGGTGCCTTCAACCGCTCGGCCACGCTTCCTAAGTGAGGCGAACTATAAACACCTCACTGCACGCTGTAAAGTGGGTTTGCATTCGTTCGCTTTAAAAATAGCCAAAACGCGTTTAATCGGTTGAATAGACAACGCATTGGCCATTTTATCAGCACAAAGTCCACCTGACGGCTTAGTGCTTTTTGATGTACATATCTCTGGTGAAGTAGTAACCCAGTTTATCTGGCGCGAATCCCCCTACCCACGGCTTCACCAGGTGCGTACGGACATAGTGGTAGACCGGGATCGCCGGGACATCACGCCCCAACAGATCTTCTGCCTGCTGGTAGAATTTACCGCGCGCTTCCGGCGTTTTCGCTTTCGCAGCGTTAAGCAACGCCTGGTCATAGTCCGGGTTACTGTACTGACTGGTGTTTTCGCTGTCGCCAGTGCGGAAGTTGTTCAGGAAGGTGGCGGCATCATCATAATCAGCAATCCATGCATAGCGCACCGCATCAAAATCATGGGTGTGCATCGTATCCAGCATGGTTTTCCACTCCTGGTTTTGCAGCTTCGCTTCCACGCCGAGGTTTTTCTTCCACATCGAGCTGGCGGCTATCGCAATACGCTGATGCGATTCGGAGGTGTTGTAGAGCAGATTAAAGCTCAGCGGATGGCTGGCGTTAAAACCGGCTTCAGCCAGCAGTTTTTTCGCCTCCGCAATGCGTTTATCCATCGGCCAGCTGGCGTAATCCGGGGCTTGTAGCTTGACGCCACCAATATCCGGCTGGCTGATAAGCCATGCCGGGCGCTGCCCCTGCCCTAAGACTTTCCCGGCAATGATGTCTTTATCCAGCGCCATGTTCAGCGCTTTACGCACGCGGACATCGTTAAACGGCGGCCGGGTGGTGTTGAACTCGTAATAGTAAGTGGCCAGTTGCGGAGAAACATCCAGCTCACTGCCCAGCGTTTTCCTGAGCTGGGCGAACTGGTTGATCGGCACCGTGTAAGCAATATCAATTTCACCCGCTTTGTAGCGGTTAACGTCTGACGCTTCAGAGGTGATTGGCAGGTACGTCACCTTATTGATGACCGTATGGGTGTTATCCCAGTAGCGTGGATTACGCTCGGCCACAATGCGTTCATTCACCACCCACTGCGACAGCTTATACGCACCGCTGGTGACAATATGCTCTGGCTTGGTCCACTTTTCGCCAAAGCGGCTAATCAGCACTTTATCCACCGGCACCAGCGACGGGTGCGCCAGCATCGCCAGGAAAGCCGCGTTAGGCTGCGTCAGCGTCACTTCCAGCGTGGTGTCATTAATGGCTTTTACACCCAGCGTGTCGGGGGCTTTTTTGCCCTGGGCAATATCGGTTCCATTGACGATGTGCATGTTGCCAGGATAACTGGCATACGGAGACGCCGTTTTAGGGTCAACCAGGCGCTGCCAGCTCCATACCACATCCTGTGCGGTGATGGCGGTACCGTCGCTCCAGGTGATGCCCGGACGCAGATGGAACGTCCAGACGGTGTTGTCCTTGTTCTCCCATTTTTCTGCCAGCTGTGGCTGGATTTCACCGTCCCGGGAGACGCTGACTAACCCGTCGAATAAATCGCTGATAATATTGAATTCGACGTCGCTTTCGACTTTATGCGGGTCGAGTGACGCCGGTTCGTTACCATTATTCCTGACCAGCTCCTGTTTCTCTGCCAGCACAGTTCCTGCTGGCACGTTAGCCGCCCAGGCCGCCGTGCTGGCGCACAGAATGGCTGCGGTTAACAAAGAGAGTGTAAAGTGGGTGCGTGCTTGTGGTTTCATTTCCTTCGCCTTATTGTCTGTTTTTTGACGATCCGGAAATAACTCTTAGCGTTCATAGAGCAATAACGCAATATTTTTCAGTAACCTATAAGAGGTTGATCTGAATAAATACGTCAAACCACTGTTCATTCTGCTAAACCGAATTTATATAGAAGAAACAACCAGCTCTGGCGCTATCAGACTGAGTAAAGATGGGTAAAACCACTTTGAGACTGGCGTACCATTTCCTATGCTTGCCGTTAATTACATCTGTCATAGAGAGTGACTCATGGATCGTATCATTACATCTTCACGCGACCGCACATCGCTACTCAGTACCCATAAGGTGCTGCGCAATACCTATTTCATGCTCAGCCTGACGCTGGCGTTTTCTGCAATCACCGCCACGGCGAGCACCGTGCTGATGCTGCCGTCTCCGGGCCTGATCCTGACCCTGGTGGGGATGTACGGTCTGATGTTCCTGACCTACAAAACCGCCGACAAACCGGTGGGTATTTTGTCTGCGTTCGCCTTCACAGGCTTCCTGGGCTACATCCTGGGGCCAATGCTGAACGCATACCTGTCTGCCGGAATGGGCGATCTTATCGGCATGGCGCTGGGCGGTACCGCACTGGTGTTCTTCTGCTGCTCGGCCTACGTGCTGACCACCCGCAAGGACATGTCCTTCCTCGGTGGGATGCTGATGGCGGGTATCGTGGTTGTGCTGGTAGGTATGGTGGCGAACATCTTCCTGCAATTGCCCGCACTGCACCTGGCAATTAGCGCCGTGTTTATCCTGATTTCATCTGGCGCAATCCTGATGGAAACCAGCAACATCATTCGCGGCGGCGAGACGAATTACATCCGCGCAACCGTGAGCCTGTATGTGTCGCTGTACAACATCTTCGTCAGCCTGCTGAGCATCCTGGGCTTCGCCAGCCGGGATTAACCAGGACGAACAAGAAAAAGGAGAATGCCGCTGGCATTCTCCTTTTTTTATGCCTTAATTACCCCGGCAAATATAGGTGGGGTAATGCCGGTCCTGAATCAGCCACACCGAGGGCGATAGCTCTGAGATCGTAAGATAATAGCGTGCGGTCGGAGAGGCAAAGCTCCCCCACTGAGCATCGGGGGTATTGTCATTGTGTCGACGCCAGGTTTTGGTGTAGCTCAGGACAATAACCTTATCATCGTCCCTCCGCTTCCACGTAAAATCTACGTCCCTGTCAATGATCAAGTCCCGACCTTCAGTTTTTGCAGCACCTTTGTACGTAGTCAAACCGGTACCGTTGCGATGAAAATAGAACTGGGCAATGGTATTGACCTTCACTTCATTTGCCTTGCCTTCATTGCGCGTAAAGTTAAACTCAGTGCTACAGGCCAGGGCATCGCGTTTATACGCTCCACCCGTATAGATAAAGAACGCAAGCGCCCCCCCGACTATTGCTCCCCCCAGTCCGAACAGAAGTTTGATTTTCATTATTCTGCCCCGCTTTTGTAGCGAATAGTTTTACACAGGCTGGTTTCACTGACCGGGCAGGAGCCAATAAATACCTCATCGGCAGTGGCAAGTGAAAAACGGGCGCTGAAATAATAAATGTTGTACTCCTCGCGGTCGCACGCGACGTTATTTTTCTTCAGCAGCTCGGCCATTTTGGATAGCACCAGCGGTCGTCCTTGATCGTTAATAAGCCAGAGGCGGCAACCGGCTATTTTTTCCTTAACGGGTTTTAGCGTCGCGGGTACAGTTATCTCAAGCTGTCGACTGAAAAACAGGCTTCCCCCTACTACTGGTGTGGTTAATAAAGCCAGAACCAGCCACCACCTTTTGGATAAGCGCTGATATCTCGACGGCCGTTCCACTAATGGCTGAAGTGTTGGTCGCGGAGCCTCAGCTAGAGCACTCTCTACGGGATGGGAAATAACGTCGGCGTCAAAGCGGAAGCCATACCGGGGCACGGTCACGATAAACTCGTGATCATCGCCCAGCGCGTGGAAGCTTTTACGTAATTCGCTTACCGCTTTATTTAGATTATTTCCCGACGGGGTAAAGCCATACTCCGCCCATACGCGTGTAATCAATTCTTCCCGGCTCAGATCTCGCCCTTTACATCGAATAAATTCCTGTAAAAGACGAACGGCTGGCGTCGAAAGCGTTAATACAGACTCGGGTTGCCCAACAATACTTATTGCACGTACTTCAGGATCAAATAACAACGAATTATTGCATATAAAAAACATCTTTTATTCTCGGTTGTTACCGCATGCTTTTTAATCCCTGATACATCGACAAGAAAACCGCCTCCTGAACTGCTTGCTTTTTCATCAGAAGGAATTTTTCTCCCCATCCTGGGTCACGGTATTTTCGCTTAACTATACAACACTAAATCCAGAAAATCAGGATAAAAAACTGTATATAAAGAGTTAACCAATACAAATTTTCACAACCTGCTGTTCTGGTTAAAGTTTCCCTGCCCTGAAGCGATACGAATGCTGACGGCATCCTGGTGTTAACACGCCGTGAATGAACCCGGAGCAGGCAGACTGAAAGTGAAACAAAAAAATAGTGTGAATAGGACAAGTGCTTTTTATGTCGCCGCGCTGTCACTGTCATTTTTCTCCGAAATGACAATGGCCAATATGAGCGTGTATCCCATGGAACTTAACGTGGACAGTTCCGGTGCGGCGCAAATAAAAGTGGCATCGAAAACGGATGATATTCAGTTCATTCGGGTGAGGCAAAAGAAAATTCTTAATCCCGGCACCCCCCAGGAAAAAGAGATTGACGTGGCATCGTGGAAAGAAGGCGGCGTAGTGGTCACGCCCGAAAAATTCGCCCTGTCTGCAGGCGCAATGCGCGTGGTTCGTCTGGTCTCCCTTACGCCTCCGGCAAAGGAGAGTACCTGGCGGGTCTATTTTGAGGGTGTAAAACAACCTGACAGCATTATTGCAGGCCATTCTGAAGAATCTGGTGCGACGGCAAAATTAGGAGTCAACGTGATTTGGGGAGCGCTCGTGCACCTCGCTCCGGAAAAAAGCGTGGTTTCGCTGTCAATCTCCCCAACACGGGGGACGTTAAAGAACAACGGTACTCTGCGCGTGCCGCTCAGGGAAATTGGTATTTGTCATACAGATGAATCCTGTAAATGGGTGAAAGAAGACGCCACGATTTACCCGGATACCGAGCGGAAATTAAAAACGCTCACACAGGTTAAAGGCCAGAAATATAAATTCCGCTACTTCAATTGGGTGAAAAAAACAACTGAAGAAGCTGACTTACCCGTCGTGCAATAACACGACATCACTGTAAAAAAACCACGTGTGGTTTGTTTAAAGAGCCAAGGTGCTCATTTGTAAATATGGAGATATCAATGCGTAAATTTATTAAACCTCTGATGATTGCTGCCGCGATGACCACGTCCGTTAGCGTTCTGGCGATCCAAAAAGATATTACCGTCAACGCCAGCGTCGATTCACAGCTGGACCTGACCCAGGCCGATAATACGCCGCTGCCAGCCAGCATCGATATGCAGTATCTACCGGGCCGCGGTCTGGAAAGCTACCGCGTGAATACCAAGGTCTGGTCAAACTCCGCCACCAGTAACGTCAAAGTACGTCTGGTAAGCGCTGCACGGTTGACCAATACGGAAGGTGATCAGGCCGTACCGATGACCGTGAAGCTGGGCGAGAAAACCCTGACCACCGCTGATGCCGAATTTACCGGTGCCGAACTGTTCCCGGGCAGCATTGAAAACGGTTCTGCGGTGTTGCCTCTGACGATTTCCCAGACCACCAAAGGCATTCTGAAAACCGGCCAGTACAGCGGTGTTGTCAGCCTGATGCTGACTCAGGCGACGACCACGGAAGGCGGTGCGTAACACCACAGCACCTAAAAGAATAACGTCAGAGGGTACTCACCCTCTGACGTCAGGATGATGTCGAGGCTTGTTCATGGCGTTTCACAGAAATACTCTCCTCTTAGTTGCTTTGTTACCCGCATCTATCCAACTCGCCTGCGCTGAGATGGCCGTTCCGGCAGGGTTTGAAGACCTCGCGAAAACACAGCGCCTTTGGACAGAAGTCAACCTATACGGCGAGTCGCTTGGCCTTTTTGAAACGGATATCAATCTTGAAACGGTGAGCTTCATCGCGCCAGAAACCGTAGTCGCGGCCATCAAGCGCCAGTTTAATGACAACCCTTCCCTGATTGCCACTGTCTCTGCCGCACTGGCCGTTCCGCTTGCCCGTAACGGCAACCTGGCCTGCAGCAGCAACAGCTCAGCAACGGGATGCGATTATATTGACACTCAACACGCGGCCATTATTTATGACGAAAACAATGCCCGTATCAGCCTGTTTTTGGACAAGAAATTCCTGCCTAAACCGACAGCGGAAAACCAGTGGTATCAGCCCACGCAGGGTACAGAAAATGCGTTGATTCATCAGCAAAATATCAATTTTGTCGCCGACCGGGATTACCAGTCGGCAACGGTTCAGGGCAATGGCGCACTGGCCGTTACCCAGGATGGCTACCTGAATCTGGACTGGACCTGGCTGGGTCAACGTTCACGCCACGAGCAACAGCAGGAAATGACCGTCAATAACGCCTGGTTCCGTCAGGATTTACTGCGTCAATATTATGTGCAGTTCGGCGCGATGGATACCCGTGACCTGTTCAGCAATGCCGGGGGAAATATCACGCTCAGCCAGCTTCCACTGGGGAAAATTCGCGGCCTGCGCACGGGCTCAACGAGAGCATGGATCAATCCGGTTCAGCAGTCGAAGGGAACGCCGATCACCGTTCTGCTTTCTCATGATGCCCGCATCGACGCACGCCGGGGCAATGAGCTGCTGGCCAGTTTTTATCTCAATGCCGGGGCGCAAAACCTGGATACCCGCTCGTTCCCGGACGGGAGTTATACCGTGACGCTGTCAGTCTATGAAAATAACCGGCTGACGCGCACCGAACAGGTTCCGTTTACCCGAACGGGTATTACGCCATTTGACCGCGTCGAGTGGTTCATGCAAGCGGGAGAAACGGACAATAACGACTCACACGAACAACGCCGCGCAGTTGCACAGGCGGGTGTACGCCTGCCCGTCACACCGACGCTGGCACTGACCAGTGGCGCAACAATGATGAAAAAGCAGCGCTTTATTGAAAACGCCCTGGACTGGAGCCGTGGCTTCAATACCGGCCCCATTGACGGTGTATTGAGCACCCGGTTTAGCGGCCTCTACGGCAGCGAAGGTCAGCGCGGCAATATTCAGCAAATCAGCTACAACGACGGATTTTCACTGAGCGTCTATCGCAATGCGTTATCGGCGGACAATTGTAATACCCGCAGCACAGGATTCGACGCGGTAAACGGCTGTTATCGCAGCCTCTCGGTGATGCTCTCCGCCCCTGTCGGTGCCTGGTATGCCAGCCTTGGGTATTCGGATAACCGCAATGAAGGGCGTCACGTTTCACGCCGGGAGCTGCCGGATAATGACGATCGCCACGACGCCGGTTTGCCGTGGGAGTCTGTCTATATGGCCCGCTCCCGCACGCGGGCCTGGCAGGCTGGTCTGAGCAATGCGTTTAGCGCCCGCAGCCTGAACATCAACAGCAGCATTAACCTGTTCATGCGCCAGGATGACTCCCGCGAAGGCAAGGATACAGGCGGCTACCTGAGCGTGAGTGTTTCGCTGGCGCATAACCGTCAGGGCGATGCCTCAAGCTATACCTCTCTGGGCGCAACCTGGCAGCACCAGCAGCGGGAAAAAAATCAGCTGAGCTATAACGTGGCGCATAACTGGTATACCGACGCACGCGGCGAGAATGAGTATGGTCTGAGCGCCTCGGGCATTAACGGAGATTCGCTCAACACCTCAGCCTATACGCGCCAGGGTGGACGATACGGCAACGGGAGCCTGACGATGAGCGACGCCTGGGATCGTCAGGATCAACGACATACGCTGAGCAGCAGCGGTAATTACAACTCCACCCTCGCCCTGTCGCGTTCAGGCCTGTGGCTTGGCCGCTGGAGCGACGGACGCCCTGCGTCTGCCATCGCCGTGCGGGTCGCCACGCCCGAAGATTCACAGGATCCTCGCGTCGCCGTGTCGCTGGATAACAGCGGTAGCGCGGATATTCCGGCAAACAGCCGCGCCCTCTTCGCGGTGCCGGGATATCAGCAGACCACGCTGACAATTAACGAATCGCTGAATGTCTCCCAGGGCGTCAGCAGTGAAATCACCCAGGGGTCAGGCAGCCGAACACTCTTTATGGTGCCGGGCAAAATACTCCGTCGGGACGTTCAAACGACCGCGAGCTACACCTGGCTCGGCCAACTCACCGACGAGCGTCATTCTCCGTTTATAGGCGGCGTGCCGCTGAATGTGAACGGCTGGAGCGATCTCGGCAACGGTGGGTTTAGCGCCCACAGCGATGCTCTGCTGCATAACCTTTACCTGGTGCGTCAGCAGCAGTTTTATCAGTGCGAGCTGAACGTGAAAAGTATGCGCGACGTGGTGCGTTATGTCGGATCCATCCCCTGTCGGGAATTAACCTTCTCTGCCCTGCCGGATGCCGTCCAGCAACAGGCGCAGCTGATGCTCGCCGGACGTTCGGTGCCGACTGGCCCAACCGCAATGAACGCAGAGAACTTTACCAAAGGGAAATGATGTGAATAAGTGCCTCTTTATTTTACTGTTCTTAAGCCTGTGGACCGGCCAGACGCTGGCGGGTGCCCCTGCAGGAAGAAACACCAGCGCAGAGATAAGCTACGATCGCTCGTCGCCGCCTGCACGTTTTGACATCTGGGTACATGAGCCGAGCGGCTACGACACCGCCGATCCGCAAAAATGGGGCCGCAATACCCTGACCTGCTTATCCCGCACCGACCCCACAAACGGTGCCTGTATGACCGCCCCGGTATGGTTCTCGGCGAACCCGGCCGCCCCTTATCCCATTACGCTGCGATTTACGCATGCGCTCACCAAAAAAACAGTGGATATCAAGGTGTACGGCGAACACTACATGTTTATCAACAGTAAAGTCTTTACCTTTGCCAGCTTTGTCACGGGGGGAACGGGCGATATCGCCGCATGGAACAGGGAGCCCTACTTTGATTATTACATCGTGAGAAGCGAACTGGATAAGCTCACCCTGCCTGGCATCTGGACCGCCACGCTGAAGCAGAACCTGCGTCAGTGGGGAGGTGGCAACTGCGGCGGGAACTTTAATGACGTGGATGTCGGATGTCCAGGCTATCTAACCCTCGCCAGCTGGCAGGCGACGGTGCGTATCGAGGTGGTCGATCCGGGCAATCAGCAGATTTATCTGCCTGCATTTCCGCACTCGACGCCCATTGTTAACCTCAACCTGACCAACTTTCCGGGGCGGCCCGGCGGGAGTGAGATCCAGGGTGAAAGCACAGTGGACATGTGTCTGTATGACGGCAATAACAGCGCCAGCACCCGCGCATACCTGCGGTTTGAGGACGATGGGCTCACTGCAACAGGGCGAACCGAAGGGGCATTTTCAATCCGACGCCGGGGGGGAAGCCAGACCGATCCGCGCGATCGTCTTGATTATCAGGTTCTTGTGACCAATCCGATCACCGGCGCAACAGAAACCATTGCAAACGGCAAAACGCTGGTGTGGCAAGGCACGAACGATCCGCAGTATCTGCGTCAGGTTGTGCTGCCCGGCGGTCGCGAAAGCGTGCTTTGCATCCCCGCGCCTATCATATTGAAAACGCCTTCATTTGCCGCCAGCAGCAAAAATGCGGGCGACTACACCGGCACGCTGCGCGTTATCTATACACCCAGTACGTTATAATGAGGTCACCGTGAGTTACGCCATTCTCGACAATAACCGATTTTATGCCGAAGGACTGCGCTATGCGCTGCTGCGCCGGGGCGTTCCACGACAGGTGCAAAGCGACTCCGTGCAATGGCAGCCTGGACTGCTAAACAGACGTGTTCTGGTTATTCGCTGTCGTTTTTCCGTTGCGGGAACACATCAGGCGTTGATTAATATTTTGCTCCGGCTGGAAGCTGTTCGCTGGCAAGGCAGTCTTTATCTGGTCTGTAACGAAAAAGGCTGGGCGCTAGCCACGCATCTGCGCAAACGCTTCAGCACGTTAGTGATTTACATCATTGATGACCGGATCTCCGTTGCGGATGCAGCATATTTGCTGGCAAAAGAACCTCGCCGCGTCCGCAGCCTTGACTGCTGCCTGACCGGTATCGAATTCAACGTGCTTGATTTAATGCTCACCGGGCTGACCGTGCGCCATATTGCCATCGTGACGCACATGTCCGAAAAACAGGTTTCAACGCATAAATGCAATGCCCTGAAGAAACTCAATGCCAACAACCTGCTGCAGCTGCTCCTGTAGGTCGCGGTTTATGCTCACGGCGCTTTTTTGCTACACTGCTGCCGATTATTTTCACACGACAGAAGATTATGTTCATTTTTGCAGGTCAGGAAATTGAGACGGATAACGACGGTTATCTGAAAGAGAGCAGCCAGTGGAGCGAACCGCTGGCGGAGAAAATTGCGGAAAACGAAGGCATTACCCTTTCCCCTGAACACTGGGAAGTGGTGCGTTTCGTTCGTGAATTCTATCTTGAATTCAACACCTCTCCGGCTATCCGCATGCTGGTCAAGGCGATGGCGAACAAATTTGGTGAAGAGAAAGGCAACAGCCGCTACCTGTATCGTTTGTTCCCAAAAGGCCCGGCAAAACAGGCGACCAAAATCGCCGGCCTGCCAAAACCGGTGAAATGCATTTAATAGCGAATACCAAAGTTGACGTATTCCCTGCCGGGTTGATACGGTTCGGTTAACACCTTATCAACCCGTGCGCTACGCGGCCCGCCCGCTTTCAGCCACGCCACCAGCTTCTCAAGCTGCTCCGCTTCACCACAGGCGACCACCTCCACGCTGCCGTCATCCATATTACGAGCGTACCCCGTGAGCCCAAGCTGAACCGCCTCACGCTGCGTGCTGTAGCGGAAACCGACGCCCTGGACGTTGCCGTGAACCCAACATCTGACACAATGACAAGGATCTTTTTCCATTATAAGTACCTCAAATCTGATAGCTTAAGTAAGCTTAGTACTCAACCGTTACTCTCTCACAAGCCACGTGCGGACATTATTAACGCAACGTTTTGGGTAAACAGCCGTAATGCTGTCGGAAACGAGCAGTAAAACGGGAGCTGGAAAGATACCCGCATTGTATTGCGATTTCACCGATGGGCAATCGGGTAGACTGCAACTGCGACAGTGCTACGGACATCCGAACCTCCTCCACGATTTGCCGAAAACTTTGCGATTCCTCGCGTAATCGCCTGCGTAACGTCGGCACGCTTAATGCCAGGCGGCTGGCGACATCCTGTGCGGTCCATGACCTGCCGGGAGACAGCATGATGAACTGCCGCACCTGCTCTGTCAGGTTAACATTTCGCTCAATGAGAAGCGGTCCTGCGACGCCATCATGCATTAACGCCAGCAAGAGGCCGAAAGCCTGATGTTTTTGCAACTCTTCCGGTAAATCATGGCGCACAGCGTGCAGCAAGGTATCCCACATAAAGGCCAACCCTTCGCTCAGCGGCGCACATAAAGAGTTTAGCGTTGTACGCGGCCAGGATTTCAGATGACGCGTTTTAAATTCCGCGATGATCTCGGGTGACAACATCAACAGGTCTGAATGAAATAATCCCTGCGCAGGCTGATTAATAATCTCCATTGGCGTATTTGCCGGAATAATGATTAATTCATCGGACGTTGCAACGTTGCGGCTCTCGTCCTGAATAATGACCTTGCTTCCATGCGTAATATGGCAGATAGCCGGATAAAATAGTTTTACATGATGCAGACGATGCATTTTTCTGGCACTCACCTCACCAGCGGTCAAATGTTTGTGTTGAAAATGAAAGTCCTGCACCGTGCCACCTTTATCTTCCATATGTTGCGGTTAATTGTGCTTTTTCCAGGGCGTGGCTGTTAAGCATAAAGCCGACCAATGCACCACTGGCATTTTTATCGACAGGGAGTTTATCCGCATCCAGGGCCCAGACGGTAAACTGGTAACGGTGAGGTTTGTCTCCTTCAGGTGGACATGCCCCCCCAAATCCAGAATAACCGAAATCATTCCGTCCCTGCACAGCCCCGGCAGGTAATTTCTCGTTATTCTGGTTCCCTGCCCCCGCAGGAAGATTCAGCGTTTGCACCGGGATATTGACCACTGTCCAGTGCCACCAACCGCTTCCGGTGGGCGCATCCGGATCAAATACCGTAATAGCAAAACTTTTCGTACCTGATGGCGGATTTTTCCATTCAAGTTGCGGAGATTCGTTGCCTCCATGACAGCCAAATCCCTCAAAAACCTGATGTTGCGTTAATTGATGGCCGCCGGGAATATCCCGGCTACTGATGCTGAAAGATGATGCGGCTGAAACATTAACACTCATAATGGTCAGGGCACTTACTGCTATTGCAACGCGCTTTTTCATTTGTGTTTCCTTTGGTGAGCGGGAAGCAACAATGTAAAGCCCGTTGCGATTTTGTAGTGTGCCTAAGCGATTTTATTTTGTGCCGAAACGCTCACAGGTATCCGCAGATGATTGCGTCTTACCTTCTGTGCTAATCTACGCGCCATTTCATTGGAATCGACAGAATAGCAAATTATGAGTGTACGTTTAGTGTTAGCCAAAGGGCGTGAGAAGTCATTACTGCGCCGCCATCCCTGGGTCTTCTCCGGCGCGGTTGCCCGTATGGAAGGCAAAGCCAGCCTCGGTGAAACCATCGATATCGTTGACCATCAGGGGAAATGGTTAGCGCGTGGCGCATACTCACCTGCGTCCCAGATCCGCGCTCGCGTCTGGACGTTCGATAAAGATGAAACCATTGACATCGACTTCTTTGTCCGCCGCCTGCAGCAAGCTCAGCAGTGGCGTGAATGGCTGGCAAAACGTGACGGTCTGGACAGCTATCGCCTGATTGCCGGTGAGTCCGACGGCTTGCCTGGCGTGACCATTGACCGCTTTGGCAACTTCCTGGTGCTGCAACTCCTGAGCGCAGGTGCAGAATACCAGCGTGCCGCGCTGATTAGCGCCCTGCAATCGCTGTTCCCGGAATGCGCTATTTACGACCGCAGTGACGTGGCCGTGCGTAAAAAAGAGGGAATGGAGCTGACTCAGGGCCCAGTGACGGGCGAAGTGCCGCCAGCCCTGCTGCCTATCGAAGAACACGGCATGAAGCTGTTGGTCGATATTCAGGGTGGCCATAAAACGGGCTATTACCTCGATCAGCGTGACAGCCGCCTGGCGACCCGCCAGTACGTTGCCGACAAACGCGTGCTGAACTGCTTCTCCTACACTGGCGGTTTTGCGGTATCGGCCCTGATGGGCGGTTGCCGTCAGGTGGTCAGCGTGGATACGTCGCAGGAAGCACTGGATGTGGCGAAACAGAACGTTGAGCTGAACAAGCTGGATCTCAGCAAAGCTGAATTTATTCGCGATGACGTTTTCAAACTGCTGCGCAAATACCGCGATCAGGGAGAGAAATTCGACGTTATCGTTATGGATCCACCAAAATTTGTGGAAAACAAAAGCCAGCTGATGGGCGCGTGCCGTGGATATAAAGACATCAACATGCTGGCTATCCAGCTGCTGAACCCGGGCGGCGTGTTGCTCACCTTCTCCTGCTCTGGCCTGATGACCACAGATTTATTTCAGAAAATCATCGCCGATGCCGCAATAGATGCTGGTCGTGATGTACAATTTATAGAGCAGTTCCGTCAGGCCGCCGATCATCCGGTGATCGCTACCTACCCGGAAGGGCTGTATCTGAAAGGGTTTGCCTGTCGCGTCATGTAACTTGAAAAGAGAAATATTGCCCACACATAGTGTGTAAGTAATGTTTCCCGGGAGGTGACTATGATTGCCAGCAAATTCGGTATCGGCCAACAGGTCCGCCACACCTTGCTTGGATATTTGGGTGTGGTCGTGGATATCGACCCGGAGTATTCCCTTGATGAACCGTCAGCGGATGAGCTGGCGGTTGACGCAGAGCTTCGCGCCGCGCCCTGGTACCATGTGGTCATGGAAGGCGATGATGGACAACCCGTCCATACCTATCTTGCCGAAGCGCAGCTGAGCGGTGAACTGCAGGATGAGCATCCGGAACAACCCACGATGGACGAACTTGCTCAGACTATCCGTAAACAGCTACAGGCTCCTCGCCTGCGGAACTAAGCGTATAAAAAAGCCCGGTAACGGGCTTTTTTTATTGTTATTTTGCCAGCCCCAGTCGGGGGATCTCAATCGCCGGGCATCGGTCCATCACCACCGCCAGCCCAGCCTCACGCGCCAGCACCGCGGCCTGCTCGTTAATGACACCCAGTTGCATCCACAGCGTTTTTGCACCAATGGCAATGGCCTCCTGGGCAACGCCCCATGCAGCCTCTGAATTACGGAAAACATCCACCATATCCACTTTTTCCGGTATGTCATTTAGCGTGGCATATCCCGGCTGGCCCAGCAGCGTTTTACCGGCAACTTTCGGCGAAACAGGGATAACATGGTAGCCCTGATCGAGAAGGTATTTCATCACCCGATAGCTTGGACGATCGGGTTTATCACTCGCCCCCACCAGCGCAATTGTGCGCGTAGACGTCAAAATCCCGGCAATATCGTTCTCTTTCATGGTCTTTCTCCTGGCTTTTTTCAAAGTGTACGTCAAACCGGACATCTCAACCATCCATCCCACACAGATGTATGAGGGCAAAACGGTGGAATATGTCTATATGTTAGTAAACATGATTATCGAAAAATTTAGATACATTATTACGATGAAAGTAATTTCAACAGGAGCACCCTATGAAAATCGGTATTGCCTCTGCTGTGATTGCGTTAGTAATGCCGGTTTGCGTCTTTGCAACCACGCTGCGGCTTTCTACCGACATTGATCTGCTGGTGCTGGACGGTAAAAAAGTTTCCAGTTCATTACTGCGCGGCGCAGACAGCATCGAACTTGATAACGGGCCACATCAGGTGGTATTTCGGGTAGAAAAAACGATCCGCCTTACTAATCATGAACAGAGTACGTACATCTCCCCACCGCTGATTGTCAGCTTTAACACCCAGCGAATCAGCCAGGTTAATTTTAACCTGCCGCGCCTTGAAACCGAAAAAGAGTCTGCGGCCTTTGATTCCTCACCGCGCATTGAGTTGCTGGATGGGGATTCGATGCCGATCCCGGTCAAGCTGGATATTCTGGCGTTAACGAAATCACCGAAGGACACAAATTACGAAGCCGATACGGAAATTTATAACAAAGCTGGTAAACGCGCTTCTCTTCCCCAGTTTGCAACCATGATGGCAGACGACAGTACATTGTTATCCGGGGTATCGGAGCTGGATGTTATTCCTCCTCAGTCCCAGACGCTTACGGAGCAACGTTTAAAATTCTGGTTCCAGCAGGCCGACCCCGATACGCGGGCCCGCTTTTTACAGTGGGCGAAGCAACAGCCTTCGTCGTAAGCCACATTTTTTTCTCCTCCCTCTTGCAGCAAAAGGCGGTTCCCGTCATCGTGTAGCCAGTTAACCCGACGGACGAGATTATGGAACTGACAACACGCACGCTCCCGGAACGCAAACACATTGCCCTGGTTGCGCACGATCACTGTAAACAAATGCTGCTCAACTGGGTTCGCCGCCATCAGCCATTGCTGGAAAAGCACGTCCTTTCGGCAACGGGCACCACCGGTAACCTGATTCACCGCGAAACGGGTCTGGAAGTCAATGCCATGCTGAGCGGCCCAATGGGTGGCGATCAACAAGTTGGCGCACAGATTTCGGAAGGAAAAATTGATGTTCTGATTTTCTTCTGGGATCCGCTGAATGCGGTTCCGCACGACCCGGATGTAAAGGCGCTGCTGCGTCTTGCCACGGTGTGGAATATTCCGGTGGCGACAAACCTGTCCACGGCAGATTTCATCATTGAGTCGCCGCAGTTCAACTCACCGGTTGAGATCCTGATCCCGGATTATCCGCGCTATCTGGCTGAAAGATTGAAGTAAACGGTATTGCCGGGTGACGGTTTCGCCTTGCCCGGCCTACAAAAACCCGCCCTTTTGCCTTACGGCTTCCTCGCCAGCGGCACATCAATACTCTTCAGAATATCAACAAACGTTGATGGCTCATCTTTACTGAACAGCAGCCACACGCGATGACGTGCGCGGGTTAGCGCTACATACAGAAGACGGCGCTCCTCCGCATCCGGGAAATCTTCCGGTGCTGGCAGTAACGCCTGCTCCATTACCGATTCGCGGGCCGGGGCCGGAAAACCGTCGCTGCCCTCTTTTAGCCCTGCCACAATCACATAATCGGCCTGCTGTCCTTTGCTGGCGTGGATGGTCATAAAATCGAGCTTCAGCTTCGGCCAGCGGGTGGCGGCTTTTTCCAGCGCGGCCGGTTTAAGATGGTGATAACGCGCCAGCACCAGAATACGTTCATCAGGCTTTGCATAGCCGCTGAGTTTGTCCAGAAGCGACTCCAGCTGGTCGTCTGCCAGCAGGGTGACTGCTTTTTTATCCCCTGGCGTGAGGCTATTAAGCGGCTTGGCCAACTGGTGGGGGTTTTGCTGAATAAAGCGGTTGGCAATTTCACCAATTCGGGAATTGAAACGGTAGGTCGTGTCCAGATCGCTGCGATCGCCTTCACCAAAATAGTGGTGGAATGCCGTCGTAAGTGAGAGCTGTGCGCCGCTGAAGCGATAGATAGCCTGCCAGTCATCGCCCACGGCAAACAGCGACGTATGCTTATTTTGCGCCCGTAACGCCGCCAGTAGTGCGGCACGTTGCGGAGAGATGTCCTGGAATTCATCCACAAGGATATGTTTCCACGGACTCACAAAGCGCCCTTTTTCCAGAATAATAATGGCCTGGTGAATCAAACCAGAGAAATCGACGGCATTTTCGTCTTTTAACGCCGTTTTCCAGGCTTTCAGCAACGGTGCCATTAATTTGACGCGCTTTGAAAACACGGCGCGGATCGCCTCCGGTGCGCTTTCAATCATCTCCGCCTGAGAGCCGCCGTGCATACGCATCAGGCTCACCCAGCGTTCGAGGCGCGAGCCCAGTCGGCGTGCCAGTTTTTCATCCTGCCAGAAGCTGCCCTCCGGGACATCCCAGAGCAGTTCCTCCTCCAGCCACTGACGCCACCCCTTTGCCTGCGCCTTTTTTTCACTGCACTGCTGCCGCCACGTTTTAATAAATAACGCCTGGCGCGCCTGGGCGTCATTTTCCAGTTTGCTGATGGGCGGTACTTTTTTGCTGCCCTGCTGGATAATATGCAGCGCAAGGGCATGGAACGTTCTGGCGGTGATATCCTGCGTGTGCAGACGTTCCTGAATACGTTCGTCCATCTCCTGCGCCGCCTTGCGGCCAAATGCCAGGAGTAAAATCTGATCGGCAACGGCTTCACCGGTTGTCAAAAGCCAACCCGCACGTGCCACCAGCACCGACGTTTTGCCGCTCCCGGCTCCTGCCAGTACCAACAACGATTGTTCGCCATTCACCACGGCACGCGCCTGCGCGGGATTGAGCGGCGACGATTCGATGGTGCTGAAGAAATCGGCATACTGGCTGAGCATGGCGTTAGTCCACGCCTGGTTATGCGCCAGCCGGCTTTTATCAATATCGCTCAACCAGGCCTGACACTGTTGCCAGACGTCACGGCAGTTTTCAAACTCATTAAGACGCGTCACAGGTAACGGCAGCGCCGTGAGCGCCTGCCGGATCGTGTGCTGCAATCCGGCAGTTTGCTGGCGGGTCAACCACTTTTGTTGCTCGTTACTCTGTGCAATGTCGTCCAGTACCTGCTGCAGCACCTGGGCTGCAATGACGCTCATGTCGTGGCTCCACTGCTGCCAGAGCGTATTCAGATGATGGTGGAAGCGCTGGGTTTCTGCCCACTCGGTACCGTGCAGGCGTACGACTTTATCGGCAGGCAAAACAAACTCCAGCTCCCCCCACACCAGCCCGCGTTTGCAATGGATCGCCAGAAGCTGGTTAAACGGAATGAGATATTCGTGGCGTTCACCGGAGACTTTCACTCCCGCATTCAGGAGGACCACCTTGTCATATGGGTGTTGCGCCAGGCGTTTGCCTAATGAAGTTGCTTTCAGTTCCATGTCCAGCTAAATCCACGAAGAGATAATTTACCTGACAGTTTAACTGCCAGTTTTAAGGTGCTCCAGCCTAAAAAAACGTTACAATCAGTGGGCGTTAATCATATCGAAAGGAACTGAGGGTTTATGCGTACCGTTCTGAATGTTTTGAATTTTGTGCTGGGCGGTTTTGCCACCACCCTTTCCTGGCTTTTTGCCACGCTGGTAAGCATCGTATTTATTTTTACACTCCCGCTGACCCGCTCCTGCTGGGAAATCACCAAACTCTCATTTATTCCTTATGGGAATGAGGCTGTCCACGTAGACGAACTGAACCCGGAGGGGAAAAACGCGCTGATGAACACGGGCGGCACCGTGCTGAACGTTTTGTGGCTGGTTTTCTTCGGCTGGTGGTTATGCCTGATGCATATTTTTGCGGGTATTGCACAGTGCGTGACAATTATTGGTATTCCGGTGGGGATCGCGAACTTTAAGATCGCCGCCATTGCCCTGTGGCCCGTCGGGCGCAGAGTCGTTCCGGTAGAAGTGGCACAAGCAGCGCGTGAAGCGAATGCGCGTCGTCGTTTTCAGTAAATAAGGACTGGCCGCGCTCATGCTAAGCCCACTGCTTCGCCGTTACACCTGGAACAGCACCTGGCTTTACAACGTCAGGATTTTTATCGCGCTCTGTGGCACCGTTGCGCTGCCGTGGTGGCTGAATGACGTGAAGCTCACCATCCCACTCACACTGGGGGTCGTGGCGGGAGCGCTGGCAGACCTTGACGACCGGCTGGCCGGGCGTCTGCGTAACCTGGTTATCACCCTTGTTTGTTTCTTCATTGCCTCCGCCTCCGTTGAACTGCTGTTTCCGTGGCCCTGGCTGTTTGCCTTAGGCCTTACGCTTTCAACCAGTGGGTTTATTTTGCTTGGCGGTCTTGGGCAGCGCTATGCCACTATCGCGTTTGGTGCCTTGCTGATTGCCATTTACACGATGCTGGGTGTTTCACTTTACGAGCAGTGGTACCAGCAACCTATTCTGCTGTTGCTGGGTGCTATCTGGTATAACCTGCTGACATTAACCGGGCATCTCATCTTTCCGGTTCGCGCTCTGCAGGATAATCTCGCCCGCAGCTATGAGCAGTTGGCCCACTACCTCGAACTAAAATCCAGGCTGTTTGACCCGGATATT
This sequence comes from Enterobacter sp. LM3, assembly GCF_046622475.1. Taxonomy (NCBI): domain Bacteria; kingdom Pseudomonadati; phylum Pseudomonadota; class Gammaproteobacteria; order Enterobacterales; family Enterobacteriaceae; genus Enterobacter; species Enterobacter sp. LM3. Next base: position 84,024 of record NZ_JBJURN010000001.1, read on the forward strand.
GAAGAGGAAAGCCAGGCACCGCTTTACGATCTGGCGCTGGCAAACGGCCAACTGGTTGCCACCTTAAACCAGACCAAAGCCTCATTGCTTACCCGCCTGCGCGGCGATCGCGGCCAGCGCGGCACACGAAGAACGCTACACTACTACTTTGCCGCCCAGGATATTCATGAACGTGCCAGTTCCTCACACGTTCAGTATGCCGCCCTGCGCGAGAAGTTCCGCTACAGTGACGTGATGTTCCGCTTCCAGCGCTTACTGTCCATGCAGTCTCAGGCCTGCCAACAGCTGGCGCGCTCCATTTTGCTGCGTACCCCCTATCAGCATGACCCCCGTTTTGAACGTGCGTTTAGCCATCTTGATGCAGCAATCGATCGCGTACAGGCCAGCGGAACCTCGCCAGAACATATCAAAGCACTGGGTTTTCTACTCAATAACCTACGGGCAATTGATGCCCAGCTGGCAACCATTGAGTCCGAGCAGGCGATGGCCCTGGCGGGTAATGATGTGGAAAATCAGCTTGCTGATGACAGCGTTCACAGCTTTAGTGACATGTGGTTACGGCTGAGCCGCAACTTTACGCCGGAATCAGCACTCTTTCGCCATGCGGTGAGGATGTCGCTGGTGCTGTGCGTGGGGTATGCGTTTATCCAGATAACCGGGTTACAGCACGGTTACTGGATCCTGCTCACCAGTCTGTTTGTTTGCCAGCCAAACTATAATGCCACCCGACACCGTCTTGCGCTGCGTATTATTGGTACGCTGGTGGGTGTCGCTATCGGGCTGCCGGTGCTGTGGTTCGTGCCTTCCGTTGAGGGGCAGCTGATCCTGATAGTGATCACCGGTGTGCTGTTCTTCGCCTTTCGTAATGTGCAGTACGCCCATGCCACCATGTTCATCACGCTGCTGGTATTACTGTGCTTTAACCTGTTGGGTGAAGGGTTTGAAGTTGCCCTGCCCCGCGTGCTCGATACGCTGATTGGCTGTGCTATCGCCTGGGCGGCGGTCAGCTTTATTTGGCCTGACTGGCGTTTTCGTAATTTACCGCGCGTGTCAGACAGGGCGATGAATGCAAACTGCCGCTACCTCGATGCCATCCTTGAGCAATACCACCAGGGGCGCGATAACCGACTGGCTTACCGTATCGCCCGCCGCGATGCGCATAACAGCGATGCTGAACTCGCCTCGGTGGTCTCTAACATGTCAACGGAACCTCACGCCACGGCAGAAATTCGCGAAACGGCATTCCGCATGCTCTGCCTGAACCATACTTTTACCAGCTACATTTCTACGCTGGGCGCTCACCGCGAGAAACTGACAAACCCGGGTATTCTCGCCCTGCTGGATGATGCCGTCTGCTACGTAGATGATGCACTTCATCATCTACCTGCCGATGAACCACGGGTTCAACAGGCGCTGGATGAACTGTCTCAACGCATTGCGCATCTTGACCCGGGTAGCGACAGCAAAGCACCGCTGGTTCTTCAGCAGATTGGCCTGCTTATTGCCCTGCTGCCTGAAATTTGCCGACTGCAACAGCAAATCGCTACCTGGAGGAGTGATTCTCCTGTGGCTCAGGCAACGCATTAAACCACTCCGTCAGCTCCCGGCGAATGACCGCCGGGAGCGCCGCCTCATGCATACCGGTGATCGCTCCTTCAAGCGCAAACAGGACTTTCACACTCAGATCTTTGTTTTTCATCCGGATCTTCAGCCAGCTGGCTCTGGCTCCCAACGCTCGTAGCGTTTCCTCATTTGTAATACCGGCTTCGAAGAGCAGAACTTCAAGCTGGAACGTCAGGTTTGGCAGATCCTTAAGACGGTGGCGCTGGTGACGCTGGGAGCGCTCTTTTCTTGCCGCATCGAGTGCAAAAGAGGAAAGCTGAAGCAGCCGTTCTCTGTCCTGCCAGAGTCCGTCATCGACACGATAATAGTTGAGAAGCACCGGACGCCCCCGTTTCATTAACGTCAAAAAAGAAGAGGTGTGTTTTACACAGTACTTAGCACTTTGTTCACAGGCCCGAAGGTAAAGCTCACCCTCTGAAACCATCGCGAAGACGGCATCATCCACGGCAAGGGTATACCCACCGAAAAGTGCACGATGATGAATTTCACCTAATGGGGAGAGGTATTCCTGCGATCTATAAATCCGATCATAAGATATCTTTTTCATGATATTTCCCTTAAAAATCATAAAATAACAACGAAATTTCTTACTAGCGGATCCGTTAGCAGAAAAATAGGCAACTTATCGCCGTTGAGCAAGATGATTTTTCCGGACACGCCAAGAATGAATGAATTTTGCGAGTCGCTTTCCGAAAATGAGGTTGATCTTTATGCATACAGGGGTTACTGTATATTCATACAGTAACTACAGGGCTGGAATGAATATGTACACTTCAGGCTACGCAAATCGCTCAACATCTCTTTCTTCTACCGCAGGCAATGTCGCGCAGAATTCCGTCGGGCGCGTTTCGACAGGGCTTATCAGTGAAGTGGTTTATCGTGAAGACCAGCCTTTGTTGACTCAACTGTTGTTACTGCCGTTATTACAACAACTTGGCCAGCAATCACGCTGGCAGCTCTGGCTGACGCCGCAACAAAAACTGAGCCGGGAATGGGTTCAGTCCGCTGGCCTGCCGTTGGCGAAGGTCATGCAAATTAATCAACTCTCCCCTTGTGATACGGTTGAGTCGATGATCCGTGCATTACGCACCGGGAATTACAGCGTCGTGATTGGGTGGTTATCAGACGAATTGACGGAAGAGGAACATTTCCGACTGACTGAAGCGGCAGAAGAAGGGAATGCGATCGGGTTTATCATGCGTCCGGTTCGACCAGATTCTCACCGCAGAGGACAACTTTCCGGGCTAAAAATTCACTCAAATTTGTATCATTGAGTAAATTTAAGAGTTTTCCTGGAATTTTTTTCGACACCCGAATGAGGATTTAGTTCCAGAAGCTAAATCTGCGGAAAGGCTTGTCTGGTGCGGTTCTCCTTAATTTTATTGCACAATATCCGTTCAAAAAATGTTAAATAATGACTACACGGAACTTTTTTTTTCATATGCCTGACGGACTTCACACTTGTAAGTTTTCAGCGACGTTGTAGA
>NZ_JBJURN010000001.1:87282-345049 GCF_046622475.1 Enterobacter sp. LM3
AGACAGCTATCGCGATTGCAGTGGCACTGGCTGGCTTCGCTACCGTAGCGCAGGCCGCTCCGAAAGATAATACCTGGTATGCAGGTGGTAAACTGGGCTGGTCTCAGTTCCATGATACTGGCTGGTACAACAGCAAACTGAACAACGATGGCCCGACTCACGAGAGCCAGCTTGGTGCAGGTGCGTTCGGTGGCTATCAGGTTAACCCGTATGTTGGTTTTGAAATGGGTTACGACTGGTTAGGTCGTATGCCATACAAAGGCGACACCGTAAACGGCGCTTTCAAAGCACAGGGCGTACAGCTGACCGCTAAACTGGGTTACCCAGTAACTGACGATCTGGACGTGTACACCCGTCTGGGCGGCATGGTATGGCGCGCTGACTCCAGCAACAGCGAAATCGGCAGCGATCACGACACGGGTGTTTCCCCAGTATTCGCTGGTGGTGTTGAGTGGGCTGTTACCCGTGACATCGCTACCCGTCTGGAATACCAGTGGGTTAACAACATCGGCGACGCTAACACCGTTGGTGTTCGTCCTGACAACGGCATGCTGAGCGTAGGTGTTTCCTACCGTTTCGGCCAGCAGGAAGAAGCAGCACCAGTTGTTGCTCCAGCGCCGGCTCCAGCTCCAGAAGTACAGACCAAGCACTTCACTCTGAAGTCTGACGTTCTGTTCAACTTCAACAAAGCGACCCTGAAACCAGAAGGTCAGCAGGCACTGAATCAGCTGTACTCCCAGCTGAGCAACTTGGATCCTAAAGACGGTTCTGTAGTGGTTCTGGGCTTCACCGACCGTATCGGTTCTGACGCTTACAACCAGAAACTGTCTGAGAAACGTGCTCAGTCTGTTGTTGATTACCTGATCTCTAAAGGTATCCCAGCTAACAAGATCTCCCCACGTGGTATGGGCGAATCTCACCCAGTTACTGGCAACACCTGTGACAACGTGAAAGCTCGCGCTGCACTGATCGACTGCCTGGCTCCAGATCGTCGCGTAGAGATCGAAGTTAAAGGCATCAAAGACGTTGTAGCTCAGCCAGCGGCATAAGTTATCGTCTTATAAAAAAACCCCGCAATGCGGGGTTTTTTATTGCCAGAAGAAACGCAAAAAGTTACTTTTTGCCGAGCAGAGCCTGAAGATCACTCTTCAGCGTCGACATTTGGCTGGCATACTTCTCTTTATGCTCTGCATCTTCAATTAGCTGTACTACCGTTTCCGACAATGTTTTTCCACGCCTTTGTGCAAGCCCCGCCAGGCGCTGCCAGACAATGAATTCCAGGTCGATTGATTTTTTGCGGGTGTGCTGGTGCTCAGCATTGAAATGCCGTTTTCGACGCGCACGGATAGTTTGCTTCATCCGGTTTAACAGTGCCGGATTGATGTGTTTCGCTATCCAGCCGTTCACCTGTACCGGTTCATTTTCGAGGGTCAGCAAAATATCCACGGCGTCTTGCGCTGCGCTGGCTTCGATGTAGCAGGTGATCAGCTCCCCTTCACGGTGCTTTTTGACCAGGTACTTCCATTTCCAGCCGCTTTCGAGATTTTCCAGTTGTTGATATTTCATTGCGATCTCAGTGTTACCACGTAACTCTGTTCAGAATATCAGTTTTTTAGCAATCTGCTGAAAAGAAATCATATCCTGTGAATGAATGCCGCGGATCCACCTTTCGAAAAAGCCAATCCTGCTTGGGTAGTTCCACCCGCTACGGTATACTCCACGGTTTTACATCTGACTAAAAAACATCAACTTTGACCATTACGAAACTTGCATGGCGTGACCTTGTTCCGGATACCGAGAGTTATCAGGAGCTGTTTGCACAGCCAGATCTCGCAAAAGAGCACGAATTCATACTTAGCGATACGCAACCGCGTTTGCATTATGCGCTGGAGCAGGTGTTAAGCCCGTGGGCAACGTCTCCCTTCATGCTGCTCAAAGCCCCGGAAGAAGCGGAATATTTGACGCTTCTGGGGGATGCCATGCGTCAGTTGCGGCCGGAAACACACTCTGCCTTTGGCGGCCAATATCACATCTCGGGGCATGATATCGCTTTCGAACCGGCAAAACAGGCCGATGGCCGTTTTGCTGTTGAGGGTGAAGTGGTTACCGCCAACTGGGTCGAAGCTGAGCAACTTTTTGGTTGCCTTCGCCAGTTTAACGGTGAGTTATCGCTGCAACCGGGGCTGGTACACCGCGCAAATGGTGGCGTATTAATCATTTCCCTGCGCACCCTGCTTTCCCAGCCGTTATTGTGGATGCGTCTGAAAACCATCGTTAACCAGCAGCGTTTTGACTGGGTTGGCTATGATGAGTCTCGTCCTCTGCCGGTTTCCATTCCGTCCATGCCGCTGTCGCTTACCGTCGTGCTGACGGGCGATCGTGAGTCTCTGGCTGATTTCCAGGAGATGGAGCCAGAACTGGCTGAGCAGGCGGTTTACAGCGAGTATGAAGACAACATCCAGATAGCTGACGCTGATGATATGGCGCAGTGGTGCCAGTGGGTAATGGCCGTTGCAGAACGTTTTGCATTGCCAACCCCTGCAGCTGATGCCTGGCCGGGTTTAATCCGTGAAGCGGTTCGCTATACCGGTGACCAGGAGACACTGCCACTCTGCCCACTCTGGATCGGCAAACAGCTACGTGAAGTGGGGGTTATTAGTGGTGAAGGGTCATTCACCGGGGAACAGCTCACTCAGATGCTTGCCCAGCGCGAGTGGCGCGAAGGTTATCTTGCTGACCGCATGCAGGATGAAATTCTGCTGGAGCAAATTCTGGTAGAGACCGAAGGCGAACGCATCGGGCAGATCAACGCCCTGTCGGTGATTGAGTTTCCGGGACACCCGCGCGCGTTCGGTGAACCTTCCCGTATCAGCTGCGTTGTGCATATCGGTGACGGTGAGTTCACTGACATCGAGCGTAAAGCCGAGCTGGGTGGAAACATTCACGCCAAAGGCATGATGATCATGCAGGCGTTCCTGATGTCAGAGCTTCAGCTTGAGCAGCAAATCCCCTTCTCCGCCTCGCTGACGTTTGAACAGTCTTACAGTGAGGTTGACGGTGATAGCGCCTCTATGGCAGAGCTGTGCGCCTTAATCAGCGCTCTGGCGGAAGTGCCGATCAACCAGAACATCGCGATTACCGGCTCAGTCGATCAGTTTGGCCGTGCTCAGCCTGTTGGTGGCCTGAACGAGAAAATTGAAGGTTTCTTCTCTATTTGCCAGCAGCGCGGACTAAACGGTAAGCAAGGTGTCATTATTCCGGCCCCAAACGCGCGCCATTTAAGCCTCAGCCAGGCGCTTCTGGATGCGGTAGAACAGGAACAATTCACCCTCTGGGCCATTGAAGGTATTGAGGATGCACTACCCTTACTGACAAACCTGGTATGGGATGGCGAAGGGCAAACTACCCTGATGCAGACTATCCAGGAGCGCATTGCGCAGGCAACACAGCAGGATGCTCGTCACCGTTATCCGTGGCCGTTACGCTGGTTGAGTTGGTTTAGTCCGAACTGATCGGACTTGTTCAGCGTACACGTGTTAGCTATCCTGCGTCCTTCACTAAAATAAGGCTTACTGAGAACATGGTAGATAAACGCGAATCCTATACAAAAGAAGACCTTCTTGCCTCTGGTCGCGGTGAACTGTTTGGCGCGAAAGGCCCACAGTTACCGGCCCCGAACATGCTGATGATGGATCGTGTCGTGAAAATGACCGAAACCGGCGGCAACTTCGATAAGGGTTACGTAGAAGCAGAACTCGATATCAACCCGGACCTGTGGTTCTTCGGTTGCCACTTTATTGGCGATCCGGTAATGCCTGGCTGCCTGGGCCTCGATGCCATGTGGCAGCTGGTTGGTTTCTACCTGGGCTGGCTCGGTGGTGAAGGCAAAGGCCGCGCACTGGGCGTAGGCGAAGTGAAATTCACGGGTCAGGTTCTGCCTTCTGCGAAGAAAGTCACCTACCGTATCCACTTCAAGCGCGTTGTTAACCGTCGTCTGATTATGGGCCTGGCGGATGGTGAAGTGCTGGTAGACGGTCGTCTGATTTACACTGCGAACGACCTGAAAGTGGGTCTGTTCCAGGACACCTCTGCTTTCTGATTAGCGCGTTAGCCGCTTCAGAAAGGCGAAACCTCCGCACTGCGGAGGTTTCTTTTTTTAAAGAGACGCTATCAAGCAAGTACTGCCCTGTCTCCGATGGCTTCTCGCCAGCCCCCTAACCATTGAGACCTTTGATTCAAAGTCTGATAGGGACACATTTCTTTAGAACGTCCGGCGATGCCAGCCTGATAACCACGTTGATGAGCCCTTTCCAGGCGATCTCGTTTCTGTCTCTTCATGCCTCGTTTCCCTCATTCTTTTGTCTGGTGGAAAGAAAACAGTGATTGCAAAGTGTGCAACCACAGATAACGAATACCCTGAATCCGCCCCAGCGTCAATGTTGAAAATTCATACTGGTGTCATATTTGTGAGCTATACGGAAGATCATTTGTACAAAAAATGTGACATGGCACAAGTAACAATCTGAAGGCAAAACGAAAAAAAAGCCGCAATCAGAGAAACCCTGACAGCGGCTTTTGTCGATGAATTTTACTTATGGAAGCCGGGAAATTTCTCGGGCAATGCTGGTCGACTCTTGCGCCCAGCCCTGTGCCAGAACCTTGACCATTTCATCGTAACCATCTTTTTGCTGCTTCATTTCAAGATGGAAAGGACGTTTAATCAGCTGTCCCTGATGGTTCAGCAGCCACTCACCGCTGACCACAACGTTGCCGTCATAGCGACCGTGGAAGCCGGTCACGGTCACATTCAGCGTATCCTGGTCAGTACCGAGCGGCTGTGAAGCAACCACCCAGCCAGGCAGCTGGCTACCCAGATTCGCCACCAGCGTATTACGTAGCTGTTGATCCAGCGGGCTTGCCCACAGGTTATTAGAGGCAATGACATACTGTACATCGCTGGTCTGGTAGACCACACCGTTACCCGCCAGATAATCCGGTACCGCAACCTGTTCAACCCACAGCAGACGGTTTCCCTGGCTGGCCGTGCTTTGCCCCCCGTTCTGCGTAGCAAGAGGCAACTGATAGTAGCTCTTGTTCTCTACACCCGAACTGCACGCCGTCAAAAGCAGAGCGCCAACAATCAATAGCCACTTATTCATTCTTTTGCCCTCTTCGGCTCAGGATCCTTTTTATCTTTCGCTTCAAACACCAGCGCGTTGCTCTTCTCGTTAAGCGTTTTCAGAACGGGCTGCAGTTCACGCAAGACCTGATCAAGACGTTGCATATCTGCCACCATCTTGTTGTATGCCGCCGAACCCGGCTGGAAGCCCTGCATACTGCGGTTAAGTTCACGCAGCGTTTTCTGCATATCCTGCGGCAGCTGCTGCATGGACTGGCTTGCAGTGATCTTGTTGATGTTATCCAGCGTGGTTTGCAGACGGCGCATCGTCGCCTGACTTTCGCTCAGTGAGTTTGTTGCCGCTTCAATCATCGGATTCAATGGCAGATTGTTAATCTTATCCAGTGTTTCCATCAGACGCTGCTGTATCTGCGCCAGACCGCTGCTGACCGTTGGAATGATCTTGTAACCACCAAATTCGCGGATACCCGTCATCGCAGGTGCTTTAGGATAGAAGTCCATATCCACATACAGCGCACCGGTCACCAGGTTGCCAGTCTTCAGCGACCCGCGCAGACCACGTTCCATCAGTTGGGAGATATGCGTACCAATATCCTGATTTTCACCAATCTGATTAACCAGACGCTCAGGCTCAATGCGAATCAGAACCGGAATGCGGTAATCATCATCCAGCATCTGCTGAAGTCCCGGTACGAAGAAGGGGACTTGTCCCACCGTACCCAGACGAATTCCGCGGAACTCAACCGGTGCACCAGGTTGCAGACCACGTACGGAATCTTTGAAGAACATCAGGAAATCAACGTGATCGGTGTATAGCGCATCCTGAATGCTTTTTTGATCGTCAAAGAGTCGGAAGGCCGTATTCTCAGCAACCGGCTGCCCCAGCTCCAGGCCTTCGGGTACGTCAAAACTCACCCCACCACCAAACAGCGTTGTCAGCGACCCCATTTCAACACGCATGCCAGCGGAGGTGAGATCCACTGCGATACCGCTGTCTTTCCAGAAACGAACATTGCTGGTGACCAGCCGATCGTTGGGTGCGTTGATGAACAGCTGATAGCTGATAGCTCTTTTCTGCGGGTCAAAGGTACTTTTCTCAACCGAACCGACGCGATAACCGCGGAACAGCACCGGATCACCCGCCGTTAACTGGCCCGCTTTTTTGCTGTCGAGGATCACGCGGATACCTTTCGCATCAGGCGGTGCAAGTGGTGGAGAATCAAGAAGCTGGTATTTCCCCGGCGCGTTCCCTTTAGAGCCCGGCTGCAGTTCAATATAGGCACCAGACAACAGCGTACCTAAGCCGCTGATCCCTTCTCGCCCGACCTGCGGCTTAACCACCCAGAAAACCGAATCACTGTGCAGGAGTTTTTCCATACCCGCATTCAACCGCGCCTTAATTTCAACATGCGTTAAATCGTCGGTCAGGATTGCGCTTTCAACGACACCCACATCCACACTACGGCTCTTGATGGTCGTTTTACCGCCCTCAATCCCCTCAGCATTGGTGGTAATAAGCGTCACTTCCGGTCCCTGATGGCTGTAATGATAAAACAGGATCCATGCACCGATCAGCGCAGTCACGATGGGGAAAATCCACACCGGTGACCAGTTCTTGACCTTCTGCACTTTCGCCTCTCCACTCTTATTTTCCATGCTCTTACTCTTCCTCATGGCTTGATTCAGGCTCACGATCCCACGATAAACGAGGGTCGAAGGTCATGGCCGCAAACATGGTCATAATCACGACCAGTGCAAACATTGATGCCCCCATCGCCGGATAAATACTCATCAATCCGCCCATCCGCACCAGTGCAGAGAGAACGGCAATAACAAACACGTCAATCATTGACCAGCGTCCGACAAACTCGACCACTTCATAGATCAGGTGCATTCGTTCGCTGTCGCGTTTTCCGTGCCCTTTTGCATCCCAGCAGAGCCACGCAATCGCGATCATTTTCAAGGTTGGCACCATAATACTGGCGATGAAGATAACGCCGGCGACAGGATAAGACCCTTCCCCCCACAGCAATATCACCCCGGCCAGGATCGTCGAGGGCATTTTGTCGCCGAGCAAATCAGTTATCATAATCGGCAAAATATTGGCGGGCAGATAAAGCATAATGGACGTCACCAGCAGCGCCATTGTCCACTGCAGGCTATTTTTACGGCGCACATGACCTTTCGTTTCGCAGCGCGGACACACGTCCAGATCTGCCGGCAGCACAGCGGTGCAGCACGGGCAAGAACGAAGCCCCTGACGGATACCTGGCACACCCACTTTCACCGTCTGCGCCAGCGTGGGAGCTGGTGCAATATCGTCCCACGCCCAGCGCCGGTCAACGCACTGGAAAGCGCGTAACTGCAGTACGCAGTACAGGCACCAGGGAATAAAGCTACTGCCAATCCCAACGTCACCGTAAGCCATCAGCTTCACGAAGCTGACCAGAATACCGGCCAGAAAAATCTCGGCCATCCCCCAGCTTTTTAACTGGAACAGGATCCGTGCAAGTTTAATCTTAAGGGAAGATGGCATCCGGACACGGTTGACCAGAAGCAGGATCACCACCAGACAAAATGCCGGGACAATCTGTACGAAGAGCAGGAAAAAGGTGCCAAGACTGGCGTAATCTTCTGAGAACATCACGCCCGGGATTTCGAGTAAATCCACCTGGCTGGTGATCCCTCCCACCTTCATATAAATGAAGGGGAAGAGATTGGAGAGCAACAGCATAAACAATGCTGCCAGAGCATAAGCAGTGGGACGCTGCCGTGGCGCGTCCCACTCGGTTGTCAACGTTGCGCTGCAGCGTGGACACAGTGCTTTATGTCCGTGACCAAGCTCTGGCAACGCCACGAGCATATCGCATTGCGAGCATAATATATGCCTGTCGGCGTGGTGCTGGTCACACATATTTTATCCCTGGTTATGCGCCGTTTTTCAGAGACTCAAGGTACTCCCAGCGCTCAAATGCTTCTTCCAGCGCCTGCTCGGCCTGGGAGAGTTCAGCCAATACTTTCTGAGTATAGTCGTGTGGCTGCGTAAAGAATGACGCATCTGCGACCTGGGTTTGCAACGCTTCAACGGAGGCTTCCAGCTCTTCAAGGCGTTGTGGCAACCCTTCCAGTTCGCGCTGCAGGTTATAGCTCATTTTAGCAGGAGATTTTTTAACAGTTTCTGCTTTTGCGGCAGCAGGTTCAGGTACATTTCTGGATTTTGCCTGTTTTTGCGCCAGAGATTGCGACTGCTGCCCTTTTGCATCGTGATAACCGCCTACATACTGTCCAATTCGGCCTTCACCTTCGAAGATCCAGCATTCGGTCACGGTGTTATCAACAAACTGACGATCGTGGCTAACCAACATCACGGTTCCCTGATAGCCGTCAATCAGTTCTTCCAGTAATTCCAGCGTTTCGACATCCAGGTCGTTCGTCGGTTCATCGAGGATCAACAGGTTGCTTGGCTTCAGGAACAGACGCGCCAACAGAAGACGATTTCGCTCACCGCCGGACAGCGCACGCACAGGTGTCATCGCGCGTTTAGGGTGGAACAGGAAATCCTGCAGGTAACCCAGCACGTGGCGCGGCTTACCGTTAACCATGACCTCTTGCTTACCTTCGGCCAGGTTATCCATCACCGTTCTGTCCGGATCCAGTTCTGCACGGTGCTGGTCGAAATAGGCCACTTCAAGCTTCGTACCGCAGTGAATTCGGCCACTGTCGGCCTGCAGTTGCCCCAGCATCAGCTTCAGAAGCGTGGTTTTACCGCAACCGTTCGGACCGATAAGGGCAATTTTGTCCCCACGCTGTACCTGGGCGGAGAAGTCTTTCACCAGCACCTTGCCGTCAACCTGATAATTGACGTTTTCCATTTCAAAGACAATCTTACCGGAACGGGATGCCTCTTCGACCTGCATTTTGGCACTGCCCATCACTTCGCGACGCTCGCTGCGTTCACGACGCATGGCTTTCAGGGCGCGAACGCGACCTTCGTTACGGGTACGGCGGGCTTTGATACCCTGACGGATCCACACCTCTTCCTGCGCCAGCTTGCGGTCAAACTCCGCATTTTGCAGCTCTTCAACACGCAGGTTTTCTTCTTTTTCCAGCAGGTAGGTGTCGTAATCGCCCGGATAGGTGACCAGCTTGCCGCGATCGAGATCGACAATGCGCGTCGCCATATTGCGAATAAACGAACGGTCGTGCGAGATAAAGATGATGGTGCCGCTGAAGGTTTTCAGGAAGCTTTCCAGCCAGTCAATCGCTTCAATATCCAGGTGGTTCGTGGGTTCGTCCAGCAGCAGCACTTTCGGCCCGCTGACCAACGCACGCCCCAGCGCCGCTTTACGCAGCCAGCCGCCTGACAGCGACGACAGCTCCATATCCGCTTCAAGACCAAGCTGTGCCAGTACCTCGTTAATGCGGTTTTCCAGCTGCCACAAGCCGTGGTGATCCAGCATCTCCTGGACTTTCGCCAGTTCGTTGAGGTTCTTGTCGCTTGGATCGGTCATCACCAGATGTGAAATCTCGTGATAACGCTTCAGGTATTCAGCCTGTTCAGAAATACCTTCGGCCACGAAATCGTAAACGCTGCCAGTCACATGACGCGGTGGATCCTGTTGCAGGCGGGAAACAATAAGATCCTGCTCGTAAACAATACGTCCGTCATCCAGACCCTGTTCGCGATTAAGAATTTTCATCAGCGTGGATTTGCCTGCGCCATTACGACCGACCAGACAGACACGCTCGTTATCTTCGATATGCAGTTCCGCATTATCAAGAAGCGGTGAATCGCTGAAAGAGAGCCATGCACCGTGCATACTAATTAAAGACATTTATTTTTCCTTTCAGGCCGCGGTAATCAACCAGCAGTTATGGATCTGACGGTTACGGGCGAAGTCCTGAGACAGCGTTTTTTGGCTGATTTCTTGTGCTTTCAGTCCCAGCGCCGCCAGGCCGTCGTGATCCATACGGAAGCCGCGTTTGTTGTTCGAGAACATAATAGTGCCGCCTTTACGCAGCAGGCGTTTCAGGTCTGTCATCAGGCGCAGGTGATCGCGTTGAACGTCAAAGCTATCTTCCATGCGCTTGGAGTTAGAGAACGTTGGCGGATCGATGAAGATCAGGTCGAACTGTTCATCAGTATCACGCAACCAGCCCAGCACGTCGGCCTGCATCAGACGATGCTGACGGCCAGTCAGGCCATTAAGGCGCAGGTTACGCTCTGCCCACTCCAGATAGGTACGGGACATATCCACCGTGGTGGTGCTGCGTGCGCCGCCCAGTCCTGCATGCACGCTGGCGCTGCCGGTATAAGAGAACAGGTTCAGGAAGTCTTTGCCTTTGCTCATCTGGCCCAACATACGACGGGCGATACGGTGGTCAAGGAACAGGCCGGTATCAAGATAATCGGTCAGGTTCACCCACAGGCGCGCGTTATATTCGCCCACTTCGATGAAATCGCCCTTTTCGCCCATCTTCTGGTACTGGTTTTTCCCTTTCTGACGCTCACGGGTTTTCAGCACCAGTTTGTTCGGCGCGATACTCAGCACAGCGATGGTTGCGGCAATCACGTCCAGCATACGCTGACGCGCTTTTTGCGCATCGATAGTTTTTGGCGGCGCATACTCCTGCACCACAACCCAATCGCCGTAACGATCAACCGCCACGTTGTACTCCGGCAGATCGGCGTCATACAGGCGATAGCATTCAATACCTTCCTGCTTCGCCCATTTTTCAAATTTCTTCAGATTCTTGCGCAGGCGGTTGGCGTAATCTTCCGCCACGCCAGATGGTTTACTGTCTGCCGCTTTTTCTGCCAGATGGTAGTTCTTCTGCACACATTCCAGCGGGCCGTTTTTCGCTTTAAACTGGCGATCGGCACGCAATTGCAGGCAGCTCAACAGCTCTGGCGAGGCGCTGAACAGGGACAGATTCCAGCCGCCAAAATAGTCTTTCATATTTCGGCCCAGCAGGCTGTGCAGGGCAATCAGCGCCGGTTCGCTATCGAGACGCTCGCCGTACGGCGGGTTGCTGATAACCGTACCGTAAGGCCCTTTTGGCAGCGGATTGGTTAAGTTCGCGACGTCTTTCACTTCAAAGGTAACAAGCTCACCAATCCCGGCACGGCGGGCGTTGCTGCGCGCACGTTCAATAACGCGAGGGTCGCTGTCAGAGCCGTAGAAATGGGAGGTGTACTCCGCCAGGCCTTTACGCGCGCGGGTCTGTGCTTCGGCTTTGACCTCTTGCCAGATAGCTTCATCGTGCTGTGCCCAGCCACCAAAGCCCCAGTGGCCACGGTGTAACCCCGGCGCACGATCGGTTGCCAGCATCGCCGCTTCAATCAGCAGCGTACCGGAACCACACATCGGGTCGAGCAACGGCGTACCCGGCTGCCAGCCGGAGCGCATCACAATGGCGGCGGCCAGGGTTTCTTTGATAGGTGCCATACCGGTGCGATCGCGGTAGCCACGCAGGTGCAAGCCTGCCCCGCTCAGATCCAGGGAAATACTGGCAGTATCACCGTTAAGCCACACGTTAATACGCAGATCCGGGTTTTCGCGATCGACGTTCGGACGTTCCTTATTTTTACGCGTGAAGCAGTCAACGATGGCATCTTTCACGCGCAGCGCACCGTACTGGCTGTTGCGGATCTCATCGTTCACGCCGTTGAAATGCACGGCAAAGGTGGCATTCGGGGTGAAGATCTCTGTCCAGTCGATCATCTGTACGCCGGTGTAGAGGTCAAGATCGCTATAGACCTTGCACTCTTTCATCGGCAGCATGATGCGCGACGCCAGACGGCTCCACATCAGGCTCTGGTAAATAAGCCGCGTGTCGCCCTCAAAATGGACACCACCCTGAACCACCTGGCACTCTTGCGCACCCAGGGTTTCCAGTTCAGTTTTTAACAGCTCTTCCAGCCCACGGGCCGTACTGGCAAACAGAGAATTCATATCGTCACTTTTACTCTAAGAAAATTGTCGCGCATTATAGCTAATATGGCGTGTATGTCATAAAGTTGAAGGCTTATTTTCATTCGAGGGACTGTGCAGTGGCGACGTTATCCAGGCTTTTTATCCATCCAGTGAAATCCATGCGCGGTATCGGCGTATCTCACGCGCTGGCCGACATGAGCGGATTTGCCTTCGATCGTATTTTTATGGTCACCGAGCCTGACGGCACGTTCATTACGGCGCGCCAGTTCCCACAAATGGTGCGTTTTACCCCTTCCCCACTGCATGACGGTTTGCACCTGACCGCGCCGGATGGTGAAAGTGTGGTGATTCGCTTTGCTGATTTTGCACCTGTCGATGCGCCAACGGAAGTGTGGGGTAACCATTTCACCGCGCGTATCGCACCTGATGAGATTAACCGTTGGCTAAGCGGGTTTTTCTCCCGTGAAGTCCAGCTACGCTGGGTGGGTCCGGAGCTGACACGGCGCGTGAAGCGCCACGATGCGGTCCCGCTCTCATTCGCTGATGGCTTCCCTTTCCTGCTGACCAACGAAGCCTCGCTGCGTGATTTGCAAAGCCGCTGCAACGCCAGTGTCCAGATGGAGCAGTTTCGACCAAACCTGGTGGTGACCGGTACGGAAGCCTGGGAGGAAGACACCTGGAAAGTGATCCGCATCGGCAGCGTGATTTTTGACGTCGTGAAGCCCTGCAGTCGCTGCATTTTTACAACGGTAAGCCCGGAGAAAGGCCAAAAGCACCCTTCCGGTGAACCGCTGAAAACCCTGCAGTCATTCCGTACCGCGCAGGATAATGGCGATGTGGATTTCGGCCAGAACCTCATCCCGCGTTCAAGCGGCGTGATCCGCGTGGGTGATGAAGTGGAAATTCTCGCCCGTGGGTCCGCCAGGGTTTACGGCTCAGGCAATGAAGAAGAATCAACCGACGTTGAAAGCGAAGCCGAGTCTGTGGTGGATATTCACTGGCAGGGTAATGTCATCCGTGGCAACAATCAGCAAGTGTTACTTGAACAACTGGAGCAAGCGGGGATCCGCGTACCTTACTCCTGTCGGGCAGGTATCTGCGGGTGCTGTCGGATCAAACTGGTCGAGGGCGAGGTCAGTGCGCTGAAAAAATCAGCCATTGGCGATGACGGTACCATTTTATGTTGCAGCTGTATCCCGAGAACGTCAGTGCAGCTGGAAGCTTAAACAGCCTGTTCGAGGCTGAACGAATCCACATGAAGCTGCGGCTTCAGTCTGTCGTTCATCACCTTAATCGCATCACCAAGCTGCATCATTCGCCCGGCAATGGTTACGCCGGGCTGTGCCAGCAAACAGAGGGCGGCATTTTCGCCAGGCTCAACCACCAGCAGGTTAACCTCTTCTGCAGTATCACTCAGGCTCACACTGGCCGCATCGCCTGTTGCTGGCGTCCAGCTCATGCCATGTGCCAGAAAATGCCAGCTTTTCGGCATTTGCGGTTTCAGGAAACGGATCGCTACCAGCGCATTTAATACCAGCTCAGCGCGCTGTTCTTTGGACAGCACCAGATCCCGGCATTTTTCTTCAAACGAGAAATAAAGTGCAGCATCGTCAACGCAAAAGCCTGACGGTGAGAAAGCGTCCGGAGTTAACATTCGGCGTGCAAAACGAGAACGAAACAACATGCCATTGGCTAAATCGAGCATCATTCGATCATGCTCGTCGCAAAAATACCAGCGCCAGTTATCGTCAGGTTTAATTCGCATGTGTCTCTCCCGTCCCCAAACACCCTGTTCTAAAAATGTCCTGATTGTTGCTTCATTTATAGCGTCATTTAATAAAAGACCATAATGTCTAAATAAGCAACAATGACGGAATATAAAACAACCAGGGCTGGAAATAAAGCCCTGGTTGTCTGATTAGGAGAAAAGATTAGATGTAAGTAACGATTTCTTTAATCAGAGGCGGCCCTTTAAAAATAAAGCCGGAATAGATTTGCACCAGTGACGCACCAGCCGCCATCTTCTCACGGGCAGCAATCACGGAGTCGATCCCCCCCACACCAATAATCGGCAGACGACCTTTTAATTCGGCGGACAAGGCACGAATAATTTCTGTGCTTTTTAATTGTACCGGACGACCACTTAACCCACCCGCTTCGTCGCAGTTTTTCATTCCCTGAACGAGAGAACGATCGAGTGTCGTATTGGTCGCAATCACACCGTCGATATTATGGCGGACTAAACTATCAGCAACCTGGATCAATTCTTCAGCAGAAAGATCCGGGGCGATCTTAACCGCGACCGGAACATATTTATGGTGGATCGCCTGCAGCTCATTTTGTTTATTTTTTATGGCGGTCAAGAGATCGTCCAGCGCTTCGCCATATTGCAAAGTGCGCAGGCCCGGAGTATTCGGTGATGAAATATTCACCGCAATATAACCAGCATAGGCATAGACTTTTTCCATACAAATCAGGTAGTCATCTTTACCATGCTCAACCGGCGTGTCTTTATTTTTACCAATATTGATGCCTAATACGCCATCAAAATGGGATCTTTTGACGTTCTCAACCAGGTGATCAACGCCGAGGTTATTAAAGCCCATGCGGTTGATCAGCCCCTCTGCTTCAACCAGACGGAACAGACGCGGCTTGTCATTACCCGGTTGCGGGCGTGGGGTGACAGTACCGATTTCAATGGAGCCGAACCCCATTGCACCCAGAGCATCAATACACTCGCCATTTTTGTCCAGACCAGCCGCCAGACCCAGCGGATTCTTAAAGGTCAGGCCCATGCATTGCACAGGTTTTTCCGGCACGCGTTGACGCACCAGTGCAACCAGTGGTGTACCGGTAATACGGCGTAATTGCTGGAATGTAAATTCATGAGCGCGCTCAGGATCGAGCTGGAAAAGGGCTTTACGAACGAAGGGGTAGTACATGAACTCTCCTGGATTCCCGGTGTGCAAACCGGGAGGGGATTATGTGCGATCCTGCCCGGAAAGGGAATTGACCTGCGGCAAAAAATCAACGGAAAACGCAATCGTTTACCTCTACGTACACTTCTTATGCAATTTTCTGCATTTAAATTTCATATAAATCATTTAGTGGAATAACCCCGCAATGTCACACTCCTGAAAATTGTTATCAATGTTAGATAAAAGCAAACAATTAGTTATAAGGAGCAATCATGCGCGTCATTACCCTGGCAGGAAGTCCTCGCTTTCCTTCTCGTTCCAGCGCACTACTGGAATATGCCCGCGAAAAGCTCAATGCCCTGGATGTGGAAGTGTGCCACTGGAACCTGCATAACTTCGAACCCGAAGATCTGCTCTACGCGCGCTTTGACAGCCCGGCACTCAAAACCCTGACAGAACAGCTCAAAGACGCTGACGGGTTAATCGTGGCGACGCCCATTTATAAAGCCTCTTTTTCCGGCGCGCTGAAAACCCTGCTCGACCTGCTCCCTGAACGCGCCCTGGACGGTAAGGTGGTTTTGCCGCTGGCAACAGGCGGGACAGTTGCCCATTTGCTGGCGGTGGACTACGCCCTGAAGCCGGTACTGAACGCGTTAAAAGCGCAGGAGATCCTGCACGGTGTCTTCGCTGATGACTCGCAGGTTATCGACTACCAGCACAAACCTCACTTTACGCCGAACCTACAAACCCGCCTCGATGGTGCGCTGGAAACCTTCTGGCATGCCCTGCACCGCCGGGATATCCAGGCACCTGCGTTTGGTCTGCCGCAAGGAGTCGCACATGTTTAACACCCTGACACGTATCGGGCTGGCAGGTCTGATTGCCCTCTCGTCGCTGGCTCATGCAGCACCGGAAAGTCTGCGCATCGGCTACCAGAAAGGCAGCATCAGCATGGTGCTGGCAAAAAATCATCAGCTTCTGGAAAAACGCTTCCCGGGCACAACATTTTCCTGGGTTGAGTTCCCGGCAGGGCCGCAGATGCTCGAAGCGCTTAACGTCGGAAGTATCGACCTCGGCAGCACCGGAGATATTCCGCCGATCTTTGCTCAGGCTGCCGGGGCCGATCTGGTTTACGTGGGTGTTGAGCCTGCAAAACCGAAAGCGGAAGTGATACTGGTTCCTGAAAATAGCGCGATTAAGAACGTTGCGGAACTCAAGGGCCACAAAGTGGCATTCCAGAAAGGTTCCAGCTCGCACAACCTGCTGCTACGCGCCCTGCAGGAAGCCGGGCTGAAGTTCACCGACATTCAGCCCGTCTATCTGACACCTGCCGATGCGCGCGCCGCATTCCAGCAAGGTAACGTAGATGCCTGGGCTATCTGGGATCCGTACTATTCCGCCGCATTACTGCAGGGTGGTGTGCGGGTGTTAAAGGATGGTACCACGCTGAAACAGACCGGCTCGTTCTACCTCGCCGCGCGTCCGTATGCAGAAAAGAATGGTGCTTTTATCCAGGGCGTCCTCGATACCTTTACGCAGGCCGATGCCCTGACGCAAAGCCAGCGGCAGGAGAGTATAACTCTGCTGGCAAAAAGCATGGGATTACCTGAGCCAGTGATCGCCAGCTATCTTGACCACCGCCCCATCACCACTATCCGCCCTGTGGACGCACATGTTGCTGCACTCCAGCAACAAACCGCCGATCTCTTTTATCAAAATCACCTCGTTCCAAAGCAGGTGAACATTCGCGAACGTATCTGGCAACCCGCTGGCACTGAAGGAACCCAATTATGAGTCTGAATCTTTTCTGGTTTTTACCCACCCACGGTGATGGACACTATCTTGGCACAGAAGAGGGTTCCCGCCCGGTTGATCACGCTTATCTGCAACAGATTGCCCAGGCAGCGGACAGGATCGGTTTTACCGGCGTGCTGATCCCCACCGGACGCTCCTGCGAGGATGCCTGGCTGGTCGCTGCATCGATGATCCCGGTGACTCAGCGTTTGAAATTCCTGGTCGCGCTGCGTCCTGGCGTGGTCTCCCCTACCGTGGCAGCACGTCAGGCCGCCACGCTCGACCGGCTCTCCAACGGGCGGGCGCTGTTTAACCTGGTCACGGGAAGCGATCCCCAGGAGCTGGCGGGCGACGGTGTGTTCCTCGATCACACGGAACGCTATGAAGCATCCGCCGAGTTCACCCGCGTCTGGCGACGTCTGCTTGAAGGCGAAACCGTCACCTTTGAAGGTAAACATGTGCATGTTCGCGATGCAAAACTCTACTTTCCGCCGGTACAACAGCCGCGCCCGCCGCTCTACTTTGGCGGTTCTTCCGATGTGGCGCAGGATCTGGCCGCTGAGCAGGTTGATCTCTATTTGACCTGGGGCGAACCACCTGAACTGGTTAAAGAAAAAATAGCTCAGGTACGCGCCAAAGCAGCAGCTCATGGTCGCAAGGTGCGTTTTGGTATTCGCCTGCACGTGATTGTGCGTGAAACAAATGCAGAAGCCTGGCTGGCGGCCGACCGGCTTATCTCGCACCTGGATGAGGACACCATTGCCAGGGCGCAGGCCGCCTTCGCCAAAACCGATTCCGTGGGGCAGCACCGGATGGCGTCATTGCATAACGGTAAGCGCGAGGATCTGGAAATCAGCCCCAATCTGTGGGCAGGTGTGGGCCTGGTTCGCGGCGGTGCAGGTACCGCACTGGTGGGCGATGGCCCAACCGTCGCGGCGCGGATTAATGAGTACGCTGAGCTGGGTATCGACAGCTTTATTCTCTCTGGTTACCCGCATCTGGAAGAGGCGTACAACGTGGGCGAGCTGTTGTTCCCGCATCTGGATGTCGCCATCCCGGAAATTCCGCAGCCTCGTTCGCTCCAGCTTCAGGGCGAAGCGGTCGCCAACGAGTTTATTCCGCGAAAAGCAGCACAAAGCTAAGGAGCACCTATGTCTGCCACCGCGCAAAAATGGCTGCTGCGTGCTGCCCCCTGGTTTTTACCCGTCGGTATTGTGGTGCTATGGCAACTGGCCTCCTCAACCGGCTGGCTGTCGAGCCGCATTCTGCCCTCTCCGGAGGGCGTTGTAGAAGCGTTTTGGACGCTGAGCATGAGCGGAGAGCTGTGGCAGCACCTGGCTATCAGTTCGTGGCGTGCCGTGATTGGCTTTTCAATTGGCGGAAGTATCGGCCTGATCCTCGGCCTTATCAGCGGCCTTTCCCGCTGGGGAGAACGGTTACTGGACACCTCCATTCAGATGCTGCGTAACGTGCCACATCTGGCATTGATCCCGCTGGTCATTTTGTGGTTTGGCATTGATGAAAGCGCCAAGATTTTTCTTGTGGCGCTGGGGACGCTGTTCCCCATTTATATCAATACCTGGCACGGGATCCGCAGTATCGATCGCGGGCTGGTGGAGATGGCGCGCAGCTACGGTTTATCCGGTTTAGCCCTCTTTATTCATGTGATCCTGCCGGGTGCTCTGCCTTCTGTTATGGTTGGCGTGCGTTTCGCACTCGGCCTGATGTGGCTAACGCTGATCGTGGCTGAAACTATCTCGGCCAACTCCGGTATTGGTTATCTGGCGATGAACGCCCGCGAGTTCCTGCAAACGGACGTGGTGGTGGTCGCCATCATTCTTTATGCCCTGCTCGGCAAACTCGCCGACGTCAGCGCCCAGTGGCTGGAGCGTAGCTGGCTGCGCTGGAACCCGGCTTATACCACTCTGGAGGCCAGAGCATGAATACTGCCCGACTGAATCAGGGGACACCGCTGCTGTTGAATGGCGTCACTAAACGCTACGGTGAAAACACCATTCTTAATGCACTGGATCTGCATATTCCCGCCGGGCAATTTGTGGCCGTTGTCGGTCGTAGCGGCGGCGGAAAAAGCACTTTGCTGCGCCTGCTGGCCGGTCTGGAGACTCCCAACGGCGGGGAGATTCTGGCGGGCACGACACCGCTGGCGAATATTCAGGACGATACCCGCATGATGTTTCAGGACGCACGCCTGCTGCCGTGGAAAACGGTTATCGACAACGTCGGGCTGGGTCTGAAAGGCAACTGGCGGGAAGAGGCCAGGCAGGCGCTGACCACCGTTGGGCTGGAAAATCGCGCGGGTGAATGGCCCGCAGCATTATCAGGCGGACAAAAACAGCGCGTGGCGCTGGCGCGGGCACTGATTCATCGCCCTGGCCTGCTGCTGCTGGATGAACCGCTTGGGGCACTCGACGCCCTGACGCGTATCGACATGCAGGATTTGATTGTCTCTTTATGGCAGGAGCACGGATTTACGGTATTGCTGGTGACGCATGATGTCAGCGAAGCCGTGGCGATGGCCGACCGCGTACTGCTGATAGAGGAGGGAAAAATTGGGCTGGATCTGACTGTCGATATTCCGCGCCCACGTCGCGTGGGGTCAGCAAGACTGGCAGAGCTGGAAGCGGAAGTGCTGGATAGAGTGATGAAGCGTGGAGAAACTGAGTTACAGCGAGTGAAAGCTAATGCCTGATGCCCTCACCCCATCCCTCTCCCACAGGGAGAGGGAGGGTTAACTTTTATATCAGGCCAGTGCCTTGGTGATCTTCTCAAACAGATCGCCAGACAGATTTTCCAGCCCTTTCAGTTGCTCAAGCGCGGCACGCATTTTCGCCTGACGCTTCGCATCGTAGCGTTTCAGACGGATCAGCGGCTCAATCAGACGAGACGCCACCTGCGGGTTACGGCTGTTCAGCTCGGTCAGCATCTCTACCATGAACTGATAACCGCTGCCATCTTCTGCGTGGAAAGCTGCCGGGTTGCTGCTGGCAAACGCACCAATCAGGGAACGCACGCGGTTCGGGTTGCTCATGGTGAAGGAGCGGTGCTTTAACAGACTGCGTACGGTACTCAGAACATCGGCAGACGGGCTGGTAGACTGCAGAATGAACCACTTGTCCATTACCAGACCATCCTGGTGCCATTTGTCATCGTACTCCTGCATCAGCGCATCACGGCACGGCAACTCAGCGGCAACGCTTGCAGCCAGAGCCGCCAGGGCATCGGTCATGTTATCGGCTTCGTGGTACTGCTTGCTCACCAGCGTGTTTGCCAGTTCCACTTCACCGAAGGCCAGATAGCGCAGGCAGGTGTTGCGCAGGGAACGTTTGCCGATATCAGCATGTTCCACGCGATACTCATCCAGCTTGTTGGCGTTGTAAATCGCCAGGAATTCGTCTGCCAGCTCGGTCGCCAGCGTACGGGTCAACGCTTCACGCACCGCCACGATAGCAATCGGGTCGATAATTTCGAACAGTTCAGCGATTTCGCTCGCAGAAGGCAACGTCAGAATTTCAGCCGCCAGCGCCGGGTCAATCTTCTCATCCAGCAGAATAGCGCGGAACGCGTCAGCAACATGCACAGGCAGAGACAGCGGCTGACCCTGTTGATGGCGGTTCACGTTCAGCTTGATGTAGGTCGCCAGCAGACTTTGTGCCGCATCCCAGCGAGAGAAGTCGTTGCGCGCGTGACGCATCAGGAACGTCAGCTGTTGATCGCTCCACTTGTACTCCAGTTTCACCGGTGCGGAGAATTCGCACAGCAGCGCTGGCACCGGCTGGAAGTAGACGTTATCAAAGATAAAGGTCTGCTCTGCCTGGGTCACGTTCAGTACATGATGTACCGGATGACCGCCCTTCTGCAGGGGGATCACTTTACCTTCGTTATCGTACAGTTCAATGCTGAACGGGATGTGCAGCGGATGTTTCTCTTCCTGCTCAGCCGTTGGCGGCGTGCGCTGGCTGATAGTCAGGGTGTAATGCTCGGTTTCCGGGTTGTAATCATCTTTGACGGTCACAACGGGCGTACCGGCCTGGCTGTACCAGCGGCGGAAGTGAGAGAGATCGACGTTAGACGCGTCTTCCATCGCCTGCACAAAGTCGTCACAGGTGGCTGCGCTGCCGTCGTGACGCTCGAAATAGAGCTGGATCCCTTTCTGGAAATTCTCTTCGCCGAGCAGGGTGTGGATCATGCGGATAATTTCAGATCCTTTTTCATACACCGTCAGGGTGTAGAAGTTGTTCATCTCGATGACTTTATCCGGGCGGATCGGGTGTGCCATTGGGCTGGCATCTTCCGCAAACTGCAGACCACGCATGGTACGGACGTTGTTAATACGGTTCACCGCACGCGACCCCAGATCGGAGCTGAACTCCTGGTCACGGAAGACGGTTAAGCCCTCTTTCAGGCTCAACTGGAACCAGTCGCGGCAGGTCACACGGTTACCGGTCCAGTTATGGAAATACTCATGGCCGATAACACGTTCGATATCGAGATAATCTTTATCGGTTGCGGTATCGGTACGCGCCAGCACATATTTGGAGTTGAAGATGTTAAGCCCTTTATTCTCCATCGCGCCCATGTTGAAGAAGTCGACGGCGACGATCATATAGATATCGAGATCGTATTCGAGGCCAAAGCGCTCTTCGTCCCACTTCATGGAATTAATCAGCGACGTCATCGCCCACGGCGCACGGTCGAGGTTACCACGGTCAACAAACAACTCCAGCGCCACATCGCGGCCGGAACGGGTCTTGAAGGTATCGCGCAGCACGTCAAAATCACCGGCCACCAGCGCAAACAGGTAACACGGTTTCGGGAACGGATCCTGCCACTGTACCCAGTGACGACCATTTTCCAGCTCGCCTTCACCTACACGGTTACCGTTGGAGAGCAGGAAGGGATAGAGAGTTTTATCAGCGATAATTTTGGTGGTAAAGCGCGCCAGCACATCCGGACGATCCAGATACCAGGTGATGTGGCGGAAACCTTCCGCTTCACACTGAGTACACAGCGCCACACCGGACTGGTAAAGCCCTTCCAGCGCAGTGTTCGCGGCGGGGCTGATTTCATTCACGATGCGCAGCGTAAAGTGTTCCGGCAAGTTGTTAATAACCAGCTGGTTGTCTTCTTCTTTATAGTCAGACCACGCTTCATCATTAATGTGCAGGGAAACCAACGTCAGATCTTCACCATCAAGACGCAGCGGGACGGCCGTCGCGCTGTGGCGCGTCACCTGGCTTACCGCCGTTACAACGGTTTTTGTGGCATCCAGGTCAAAAGTCAGATCGATATCGCTAATCAGGTAATCCGGCGCACGGTAGTCGTGGCGGTATTTGGCTTGTGGCTGTTGTGTCATAGAAAACCTTATGCATCGTTTGTCGAGTAACGATTCAATATATTCCTGTTGTGTAAAACGCGCTATGCAGAATGTTCATCTTTTCAGGTGCAAGCACCTTTTTTCGCTACATTTTTATAACATGGGGCACAAAATGCCCTCGACCATAAAGGCAGCTTATGTTGTGATCGGGGTTCAATAAATCACTAAACAAGGTATACTCCGGAGTTGTTTATTGTACTAAACGCTCCTGTGAGAGGATGCTACTGCGCACCTATGACTCAATTCGCTTCTCCTGTTCTGCATACGTTGCTGGATACCGACGCGTATAAACTGCATATGCAGCAAGCCGTTTTCCACCATTATTATCATGTCCATGTCGCGGCGGAATTCCGCTGTCGGGGCGACGACTTGCTGGGTATCTACGCAGACTCTATTCGTGAACAGGTCGATGCTATGCAGCACCTGACGCTGCAGGACGACGAATATCAGTGGCTTTCCGGCCTGCCTTTCTTTAAAGCTGACTATCTGAACTGGCTGCGCGATTTTCGCTATAAGCCGGAGCAGGTCATCGTCACCAATGATAACGGTAAGCTGAATATTCGCCTTGAAGGTCCGTGGCGTGAAGTGATCATGTGGGAAGTGCCGCTTCTGGCGGTGATCAGTGAGTTGGCTCACCGCTACCGCTCTCCGGAGATGGGCGTTGAGCAGGCGCTCGCCTCGCTGGAGAATAAACTGGTTGAGTTCTCGCAGTTAACCGAAGGGCTGGATATATCCCGGTTCCGGTTGATGGACTTTGGCACGCGCCGCCGCTTCTCGCGCGACGTTCAGCAGGCTATCGTTGAGCGTCTGCAGCAAGAGCCCTGGTTCGTTGGCACCAGTAACTACGATCTTGCCCGCCGCCTGAACCTGACGCCAATGGGTACCCAGGCGCACGAATGGTTCCAGGCCCACCAGCAAATCAGCCCCGATCTGGCTAACAGCCAGCGTGCTGCATTGGCCGCATGGCTGGAAGAGTACCCGAATCAGCTGGGAATTGCCCTCACCGACTGCATTACGATGGATGCTTTCCTGCGGGACTTTGGCCCTGAGTTTGCTGAGCGTTATCAGGGTCTACGCCATGACTCCGGAGACCCGGTTGAATGGGGTGAAAAAGCGATAGCCCACTACAAGAAACTGGGTATTGACCCGATGAGCAAAGTGCTGGTCTTCTCCGATAATCTCGATTTAGCAAAAGCGGTCGACCTCTATCGTCATTTCGCCTCAAGAGTGAACCTGAGTTTCGGGATTGGTACCCGTTTGACCTGTGACATCCCCCAGGTGAAACCTCTGAACATCGTGATAAAACTGGTGGAATGTAACGGCAAGCCTGTCGCGAAGCTCTCCGACAGCCCGGGTAAAACCATCTGCCACGATAAAGCATTTGTGCGTGCTTTGCGTAAAGCCTTCGACTTACCGCAGATAAAAAAAGCCAGTTAATCCCCCTCGGGAGCCTTGCAGGCTCCCCTTCTCTTATTTATTTCCGATTTCTTCTCTTTTGACTGCGAAATCTGCTTGTCTGATGGCAGATGCCAGGTAACATAGATATCCCCCCATGTAAGGGCGGACAAGTGTTTATTTTTTCCGACTATTAACAGAGAGAATATTATGAGCGTTGTGCCTGTAGCCGACGTACTCCAGGGCCGTGTCGCCGTTGACCAAGAAGTCACCGTGCGCGGATGGGTGCGTACTCGTCGAGATTCTAAAGCTGGCATCTCCTTCCTCGCCGTCTATGACGGTTCCTGCTTTGATCCTGTACAGGCCGTCATTAATAATTCTCTGCCCAATTACAATGATGACGTTCTGCACCTGACAACGGGCTGCTCCGTTATTGTCACCGGGGTTGTTGTTGCCTCTCCTGGTCAGGGTCAGAGTTTCGAAATTCAGGCATCTGCGATTGAAGTGACTGGCTGGGTTGAAGATCCGGACACCTACCCGATGGCGGCAAAACGCCACAGTATCGAGTACCTGCGTGAAGTCGCGCACCTGCGTCCGCGTACCAACCTGATTGGTGCGGTTGCTCGCGTCCGCCATACTCTGGCACAAGCGCTGCACCGCTTCTTCGACGAGCAGGGCTACTTCTGGGTGTCGACCCCACTGATCACCGCCTCCGATACCGAAGGTGCTGGCGAAATGTTCCGCGTTTCTACGCTGGATATGGAAAACCTGCCGCGGACACCGGAAGGGAAAGTGGACTATGACAAAGATTTCTTTGGTAAAGAGTCCTTCCTGACGGTCTCCGGCCAGCTCAACGGCGAAACCTATGCCTGTGCGCTGTCGAAGATCTACACCTTCGGCCCAACGTTCCGTGCGGAAAACTCTAACACCAGCCGTCACCTGGCGGAATTCTGGATGCTGGAGCCAGAAGTGGCATTCGCCAACCTGGACGACGTGGCAGGTCTGGCAGAAGCGATGCTGAAATATGTCTTCAAAGCGGTGCTTGAAGAACGCGCTGATGACATGAAATTCTTCGCTGAGCGCGTAGACAGCGATGCGGTTGCTCGTCTGGAACGTTTCGTCTCTGCCGACTTCGCGCAGGTTGATTACACCGACGCGGTGGCAATCCTTGAAAAATGCGGTGAGAAATTTGATAACCCGGTTTACTGGGGTGTTGACCTGGCTTCCGAGCATGAACGCTATCTCGCAGAGAAGCACTTCAAAGCGCCGGTTGTCGTGAAAAACTACCCGAAAGACATCAAAGCCTTCTATATGCGCCTTAACGAAGACGGTAAAACCGTTGCCGCGATGGACGTACTGGCTCCGGGCATTGGTGAAATCATCGGTGGTTCACAGCGTGAAGAGCGTCTGGATGTGCTGGATGCACGTATGGCGGAAATGGGTCTTAATAAAGAAGACTACTGGTGGTACCGCGATCTGCGCCGCTACGGCACCGTTCCACACTCTGGTTTCGGTCTGGGCTTCGAACGTCTGATTGCCTATGTGACTGGTGTTCAGAACGTCCGTGACGTTATTCCGTTCCCACGTACGCCACGCAGCGCGACCTTCTAATCCCCGCGCAATTTAAAATGGCCAGTTTCTACTGGCCATTATTTTATTCTGCATTGTCAATTTTCGTCAGTTCAAAGTCAGCATCTTTAAACCACAACCCCGTCATAACCACTACCTGTTACGTTTTGTTTCCGTGAAATATCTGTGAACAAAAAATAAACCATACTCTTATTGCAGTTAATCCATCTCTGATTCTTTAGCACAAAATTCAACCGAATTCATAGCCATCCAGAAGGCTGAATAAGATCATAAGAAAAAATGAGTCGTTTAGCTTCTGTTTATAGGAATTGCCTTTAGCCAAATTAAATATAAGCAATTCATATAGATAGCAATAAACACGTCGTTTAATTAGCCAACTAGTTCTGAAATTTGAGATGGTTCACAAAGTTCCCTAAAATACACATTTAGTTACATATAATTTCTTTTTGTTACCCAATCTTGAGGATTGTAGCATTTTCAGGCTAGCGAAACGGTTCTATGAATGGAAAGATGCCTGTCAGATACATAAAGACACCAAACTCTCATCAATAGTTCCGGAAATATTTATTGACAGAATTTATTGACGGCAGTGGCGAGTGTCATAAAAAAACCAATGAGGGTAATAAATAATGATGAAGCGCAATATCCTGGCAGTGGTTATCCCTGCCCTGCTGGTAGCCGGTGCAGCTAACGCTGCAGAAATCTATAACAAAAACGGCAACAAACTGGACTTCTACGGTAAAGTTAACGCCGAGCACGATTTCGTGACCTCTGGTGACAACACCAACAACAACGACGCAACTTATGCGCAGCTTGGTTTCAAAGGCGAAACTCAGATCAACGACCAGTTGACCGGTTATGGCCAGTGGGAATACCGCTTCATGGCGAACCAGGCTGAAGGTACTGCTCAGTCAAACAAAAACCGTCTGGCCTTCGCAGGTCTGAAAGCGGGTGACGCTGGCAGCATCGACTACGGTCGTAACTACGGTATCGTATACGACGTAGAATCTTACACCGATATGGCTCCGTCCTTCTCCGGTATGACCTGGGGCGGTAACTATGTTGATAACTTCATGACCAGCCGTAGCACCGGCCTGCTGACCTACCGTAACAGCGATTTCTTCGGTCTGGTTGACGGTCTGAGCATGGGTATTCAGTACCAGGGTAAAAACGACCGTACTGACGTTAAAACCGCTAACGGTGACGGCGTAGGTTACTCTCTGGGTTACAACTTCGGCGAAGGCTTCGGTGCAATCGCATCTTACAGCAACGCTAACCGTACTCTGAAACAAAAAGCTGACGGTGAAGGCGACAAAGCTGAAGCATGGGGTCTGGGTCTGAAATATGACGCCAACAACATCTACCTGGCAACCACCTATGCTGAAACCCGCAACACCACCCGTACCGGTACTGACGGTGACGCTGGCTTCGCGAACAAAACTCAGAACTTCGAAATCGTTGCTCAGTACCAGTTCGACTTCGGTCTGCGTCCTGCAATCTCCTACGTTCAGACCAAAGGTAAAGACCTGGCTGGCGTGACCAACTCTAAAGGTACCTTCAAAGGTGGTGATGCAGATCTGGCTAAATTCGTCCAGGTTGGCGCAACTTACTACTTCAACAAAAACTTCAACGTGTGGGCTGACTACTACATCAACCTGCTGGACAAAGACACTGCATACGCTGAAACCGTTGGCGGCCTGAACGGCAACGACGACATGGCAGCTGTTGGTGTGACTTACCAGTTCTAATCAGTACACCACTTTGTTATATGCTTAATGAACAGGGCTTCGGCCCTGTTTTTTTTATGCCTGATAGTAAAAAATGGCGACTTTTGAAAAGCCGCACGCTTTTCGTCGCAAACGGTTGGCATTTTGTAAATCTACCGTTAACCTGATAGCGGATTTCACTTCTGTCATCACAATGGAACTTCGTCATGTTTGAGAACATTACCGCCGCTCCTGCCGACCCTATTCTGGGCCTGGCCGATCTGTTTCGTGCCGACGACCGCCCTGGCAAAATCAACCTGGGTATTGGTGTATATAAAGATGAAACCGGCAAAACTCCGGTACTGACCAGCGTTAAAAAAGCTGAGCAGTATTTGCTGGAAAATGAAACCACCAAAAACTACCTCGGTATTGATGGTATCCCTGAATTTGGTCGTTGCACTCAGGAACTGCTGTTCGGTAAAGGCAGCGCAATTGTGAGCAGCAAACGCGCTCGCACAGCACAAACCCCTGGCGGTACCGGTGCACTGCGCGTTGCGGCGGATTTCCTTGCGAAAAACACCGCTGTTAAGCGTGTGTGGGTAAGCAACCCGAGCTGGCCGAACCACAAGAGCGTCTTTAACTCTGCAGGTCTGGAAGTGCGCGAATATGCCTATTACGATGCGGCAAACCACGCTCTGGACTTCGATGGCCTGCTGGCAAGCCTGAGCGAAGCCCAGGCGGGCGACGTGGTGCTGTTCCACGGTTGCTGCCATAACCCAACCGGTATCGATCCGACGCTGGCGCAATGGACTCAACTGGCTAAACTGTCCGTTGAAAAAGGCTGGCTGCCACTGTTCGACTTCGCATACCAGGGCTTTGCTCGTGGTCTGGAAGAAGATGCAGAAGGTCTGCGCGCGTTCGCGGCCGTGCATCAGGAGCTGATTGTTGCGAGCTCTTATTCCAAGAACTTTGGCCTGTACAATGAGCGCGTAGGTGCCTGTACGCTGGTCGCCGCTGACGAGCAGACCGTTGACCGTGCGTTCAGCCAGATGAAGTCTGTGATCCGCGCCAACTACTCTAACCCACCAGCACACGGTGCATCTGTCGTTGCGACGATCCTGAGCAATGACGCGCTGCGCGCTATCTGGGAACAAGAGCTGAACGATATGCGTCAACGCATTCAGCGTATGCGCTTGCTGTTCGTGAACACCCTGGCAGAGAAAGGGGCTGACCGTGACTTCAGCTTCATCATCAAACAGAACGGCATGTTCTCTTTCAGCGGCCTGACAAAAGAACAGGTTCTGCGTCTGCGTGAAGAGTTTGGTGTGTATGCTGTGGCCTCTGGTCGTGTGAACGTTGCAGGCATGACGCCGGACAATATGGCTCCCCTGTGCGAAGCGATTGTCGCAGTGCTGTAATTTGCACCCACAAAAAAGCCTGCATCATGCAGGCTTTTTTTATCTCATTCAGATTTACCAGACAGGCATTTCATCCTGAAGGAACGGGTTATGTAATCGTTCATAACCCAGCGTCGACATCGGGCCATGCCCAGAGATAAACGTCACGTCGTCACCCAGCGGCAATAACTTCTGTTTAATCGACTGAATCAACTGCCCGTGATCGCCGCGCGGGAAATCACTGCGTCCTACCCCACCTTTGAAAATCACATCGCCGGAAATCAGCAGACGAGACTGGTCATCAAAGAAGACGATATGGCCTGGCGTGTGTCCAGGACAATGCAACACCTGTAAAGTCACATTCCCTACGTTAATGCGATCTCCTTCGTTCAGCCAACGATCGGGCGTCAACGGCAGACACTCATCAAGACCAAACATGCGGCTTTGGGCGGGTAAACCCTGCAGCCAGAACTCATCTTCTTTTTCCGGGCCAATCACCGGCACACCATAGTGCTGCGCCAGCTCTGCCGCTGCGCCAACGTGGTCGAGATGACCATGCGTCAGCAAAATCTGCATCAGCGTTACACCACTGGCGGCGACTTCCTGCTTGATTTTCTCAGCGTCACCGCCGGGATCGACAAGCGCGGCCAGTTTGGTTTGCTCGCACCAGATTAATGAACAATTCTGGGAGAACGCGGTAACCGGAATAATACGATAGTTCATACTGCTCCTGTGTTTCGTTATTACCAGTGCCGAACTGGACCGGTATCAATATGCACAAAGTTGCTGCTAGGGTAATATCCTACACCACCTGCGCGCATAGATAACGCAGCTTTGCGAATATTGGCTAACGAAACACCTTCAATATGGAAGTCCATTGCCTGTCCCTTCGTGTGATAGCTTTTTTTCGCTACCCCGCGACTGTGGGCACGCAGTTCGTTATTGGTATCAATGGAACGATAGCCAGAAACGAGCTGTACCGGCTTGCTGGTACCCAGCAGGCCCTGAAGGCGGAACAACTGATCAAATAATCCTGGGTCGATGGCTTTTATTTTATTCGCGCGGAAATCACGGAAAAAATGGTTTAGTCTTGCTAATTCATCCTGAATATAGCCTCTGCCATCGAAGAACTCCGCTTTTAGCGACTCACCGGTATGAAGATTGTTGAGCGTTAAAATACGCGGACGAGGTGTCGAGAGGGTGGCAAATGCTGGCGTCGGCAAGATGGCCGCTGCGCCAAGCGCAACACCACCTAACGCCAGCAGTTTGCGGCGATTAGCGTCAAATTTGTCCATGATAATCAGGTCTACAGGTCAATGTTTATCGTATATATGCTTAGCGCACGAAGGGCACCTTAACTGGCAAAGGCCACTACGTCAAGGCACCCAACCCCAGCAAATACGCGGCCTCCAGCCATATTGCCGCGTATTCGCCATAACTTACGACACCCCATTTTCCCGAACTACTTCATTTACCTGATTAATTGTTCAGCTTTTGACAAAATTTGTGCGCCCGATCGCGCAGTGAGATCATAATTGTAAATATCTGTACGATACTGGGTACGTCCATCTTCGCCAACAAATGCCGTCAGGTAGTAAAGATTGACGGGAATGTTGTGTCGAATATTGACGTAACGTGTATCTCCTTGTTTCAAGGCATCGGAGATACGCGTATCGTTCCAGCCCGCATCCTGCAACAGCATATTCGCCAGTTCCGACGCTTTATTCACGCGCACGCAACCGGAGCTAAGTGCTCGCGTATCTTTCTGGAACAAATTGTGGTTCGGCGTATCGTGCAGATAAATCGCTTCTGAGCTCGGCATGTTGAATTTATAGCGTCCCAGCGAATTGCGCGCGCCAGGAGCCTGCTGGAAACGGAACGGTAGATTAGATGCCGTAATGGTCGACCAGTCTACCATCGAAGGATCAATCGCCTCTTTGCTGTTCCAGCCTCGCATCACCGTGTACCCATGACGTTCCAGATACCCCGGGTCGTTCCAGACCTTAGGCAGAATGTCTTTACGCGCCAGCGTTGGTGGCACGTTCCACGGAGGGTTAACCACCACGTTATTCAGCGCGCTGCTCATCAACGGCGTTTTGCGGTCAGGACGCCCGACAATCACCCGCGAGGCCAGCACTTCGCTACCGTTCTGGTAATAAACCAGGGAGTAAGCGGGAATATTGACCATGATGCCTGTAGATAACGTACCCGGCAGCAAACGCAAACGCTGGATATTCAGCGCCAGCACCCCGGCTCGCTGTGCAGGAGAGACATTCAGCCAGTCACGCGTTGACTGACCGATCACACCGTCATCCCCTAATCCCTGAGCGGCCTGGAACTGCTTAACCGCCGCCACCAGTTCGCGGTCGTAAGCCGCCGGTTTATCGCTAAGCGCTACCGTTTTCGTCTCTTTCGCCGCTGCGGAGGGGCTGACAACAACGCCTTGCGGGTCATCGCCAGGCAGCGCAATTTTTGGCCCGCCGTTCAGAATGCCTGAACGGCGAAGGATCTCACGCAGTGCCGGAACATCGCTGCTCCACTGCCCCGGACGAAGCGATCCCGTTCCCCGTAACTGCGGCCACGGCCGGGAATCAGCCACCAGCGCAAGTAACGATTGATGCATCGTTGCATATTGTGGATGTGCCGGGGCAAGGCTGGCGATAAAACGCGGCAGCTCGCCATTGTCCAGCGCCAGTTGCCACTGGTTAATGACCGACAGCGCAGGCGTCGCCAGTTTGTACGGTTTGTCACTGTATAACCAGCGGTTGCCATTCACCGGGATCCCCGCCACAAACTGGAGGTAGCCCATCATGGCATCGGAGAGCACAACATCCCGCGCCAGGCCCGTCACGGCAGGGTCGGTCAGGCGTTCAACCCAGGTGGTAAACTGTGGCTGAAAACCGGCAATCGCCACTTCTGCCAGCTGTTGCTGGAAGGCTCGTACCGCCTCGCGATTTTCCCACATCGGTTTCATATCGCGCGCGGCATAAAGCAGCGTGAGCTGGTTAATATAAGCAGGCGTGTAGCCGGATGGCAGCCCGGACTGGAGCTGCTGACGAAGAGATTCTGTGTCGATACCTTCAGGTAGCGGCTTAATACCGGCCATAATGGCCGTCGCGGGCGACTGATCCAGCGGCTGCGACAACGACGTTGGCTGTGCGCCTATCGTCGCAGAACTGTCAGTCGGTACCATTTCAGGCTCGTCGGCCTGTGCGGTGAACAGTGGAGCAAACGTCACTGCCAGGCACAAACTCAGCGCTGACAACTGACGACCACGAATTTTCTTTAGCAACATCCCTTGCCCCCTGTTTTCTCACGACATGCCCATCACATTGGGGCTTTTCTTCATTATAGGTAGGCCAAAAACGGGTTGCCTTACCTTATGTAAAGAAGTTTAAAGATAACGTAGCCGTAAGCACAAGTTAAGTGTACAAAAAAAAGCGGCGCTTATGCGCCGCTCATTGTAACAAAACGCCTCAGGAAGCGTCCGCCGTTCCCGGCAACGACTCCGGTGGTTGCGGTGCAAAACCACGCAACCCGACAACGTGTACATGTTCACTGTTCTGGAACACTTTACGCACCAGCTTATAGGTAGTGCCTTTTTCCGGGCTGATATTTTCTGGCGCAGCAATGATGAGCTGCATATCCAGACGATCGCACAGCTCAAACAGCGTCGCGATGGAGCGGGCGTCAAGACGCGCGGCTTCGTCAAGGAACAGCAGACGGCATGGGGAGATATCTTTACCACGCAGACGACGCGCTTCATCTTCCCAGCTCTGTACCACCATCACCAGAATCGACATACCTGTGCCGATAGCTTCACCGGTAGACAGCGCACCGGACTCCGCACGCAGCCAACCGTCAGAACCACGGTTAACCTCAACTTCCATTTCCAGATAGTTGCGGTAATCCAGCAGCTCTTCGCCGATGGTTTGCGGCGTACGTTGCCCCATATCAATCTGCGGATTCAGGCGTTGATACAGTTTCGCCAGCGCCTCGGAGAAGGTCAGACGGTTGCTGTTGAACAGATCCTGATGCTGTTCATGCTGCTCAGACAACACATCCAGCAGCGTTGCATGCGCTTCGCGTACGTTCACGTTCAGACGCACGCTGTTTACCTGGCCAAACGACACGCTCTGCAGTCCCTGGTTCAGCTGGCGGATACGGTTCTGCTCGCGCTGAATGGTTTTGCGAATGATGTTCGCCACGCTGCGGGAGCTGATAGCCAGTTTCTGCTCGCGGGAGGTCAGCTCTTCCGTCAGGCGGCCCAGTTCGATTTCCATCTGTTCAATGGCTTCAACCGGATCGTCGGTACGGATGATGTCCTGACGAATACGTTCACGCAGATGCTGATAAACGGCAACGAAGAACTGAATTTTACGCTCAGGACGTTTCGGATCTTCTGACATGCGCAACACGTCACGCAGGTGTTCGTTATCCGCCACCGCCAGACGCAGCGCACCCAATGCCTTATCCGACATGGAGCGCAGTTCATCCGCAGAGAGATAAGCCAGCTCGCGACGGTGCAGACGACGTTCAACGTTATTGTCTTTCACCATGCGCATCACGGCGCACCAGCCCGCCTTCGCGGACACGACCTGCTCGCGCATTTCGTGATAATCGCGCTCCAGCTTGCGCAGGCGACGGGTCAGGTTATCCATTTCCGCTTCACAGAAGGTCAGCGCTTTTTCCAGCTGGTTGCGGCGCGCACGGTTATTGCTGAGCTGGCTGTGCAGTTCATCACGACGAATACGCGCTCGCTCTTCTGCACCGCTGTCGGCACGCACGCCGATATCCTGCAGCTCTTTTTGCAGATCGTTTAACAGCTCTTTCTTGGTGTCATAAGAACTTTTCAGTGAGGCCAGAACCTGGTTGTACTGACTCAACTGAGCCGCGTGGCTA
Organism: Enterobacter sp. LM3; assembly: GCF_046622475.1. NCBI lineage: Bacteria > Pseudomonadati > Pseudomonadota > Gammaproteobacteria > Enterobacterales > Enterobacteriaceae > Enterobacter > Enterobacter sp. LM3. The sequence goes on from NZ_JBJURN010000001.1 coordinate 120,458, forward strand.
CGCATCGCTTCACGGGCACGGGTACGTTCCGCCTCTGCCTGCTCAAGGCGCTGGCGCAGCTTTTCATTCAGATCGCTGTTGCCGCTCAGCATTTCCGCCGAATCGGAGTAACCGAAGTGAGCACGACGCTGCACGACTTCCGTCAGGGCAAACGCCTGCTGACGCGCTTCGCGCTGCACCTGCTGAGACCAGGCATAATCTTCTTTTAACTGTTCAAACTGCTCCGGATCGCTCTGAAGAACGGAGACAACCGGCTCCAGTTTCGCCAGTTGATTGCCGTGTTGCTGCACGAAACGTGCCGCTTCCTGGGCTTCGTCCAGGCGTTCCTGGATTTCATCCACGCGATCGGCCAGCGTTTCGTCCGCCAGCAGGTTCAGACGCGGCAGAATGCGGTTAAGAGCGGCTACGCCCTCTTTCGCCTGTTCGAACTGAACACGGCTCTGTTGGTTGTCATTTTCATGGTTGGCAATCGCACGCTCCAGCTCACCCCGGCGGGTGTTGAGCTTGCGAATTTCCGCTTCAGGATCAGCGTCAAAGGCCACGGCCAGATGGCTGCCAATAAAGCGGCTGAAGGCCTGGTGCAGACGCTGGGTTTTCTGCACGTCAAACGACAGCGTCGCAAAACGTTCAGACAGCGTTTCACGCTCGGCATGCAGGCTTTCAATGCGGCTTTCACGCGCAGCGCGGCCAAACAGGGGAAGTTCAGGGAAGCGTGAGTAACGCCACTGACGGTCAGCGATTTTCACCACGACCGCTTTTTCCAGCTCGTCAACGCTAAAGACGCTGTCATCGAATGACTGCGGATCTCCTTCGATCAGATAGAGATCTTCCGGGCAATCTTCCAGCCCGGCAAGCTGCTCAGAAATCAGCGACAGATCAGGAACCACAATCGCATTACGCGACGGGCCATACAGCGCAGAGAAGTACGGCGCATCATCCAGACCCACGTCGTCATAAATTTCGGACAGCAGTACGCCGCCAAAACGTTCCGCCAGGGTATTCAGGCGTGCATCTTCTGCGCCACCCGGCTGGCTTAAGCGTTCAATCTCTTCGTCGACGTCACGTTTACGTGCGCCGACTTCGTCACGCTCAACAATCGCTTCACGCTCTCGCTCCAGCAACTGCTGCAGATATTCGGTCACTTCCTGGCTGGATGCAAACTCAGCACCGCACTGCTCGCTGAGCTGGTTCAGGCTACTTTGGGCGGCAAGCCAGACTGGCGCACGCTGCAACAGCGTTTGCGAGCGGGACTGCAGCTGCTCCATCTCCTGGCGCAACGTCATTCGCTGTTCGCTGGCGCTGGAGACGGTGTCAGAAAGTGCTGCAATGCGCGCTTCCAGCTCCTGATGCAGCGCCTCGAGATCGTCGATGTTGTAATGTTTACCCTGGCGCTTGCAGAATTCCGCCAGCAGACGCTCGGCTTCCTGCTGCTCGCGCAGGCGCTGTTCCAGCTCGTTCAGACGCATACGCAGCGGCTGAACCTGCTCGGCCAGATGGCGCTGGTTAACACCGTCGCGCAGCAGTTCACGGGCAACGTCCCACGCTTCGTTACGCGCCAGCGGGCCGTTAATCGATGCCACCAGTTGGTAAGCTTGCTCAAACTGACTGTGCGCCGTTTGTGCCACGCTCATTTTCTGATCGAGCGACAACAGTTTCTCGGTGGCTTCCTGTTCTTTCGCCTGGAAGGTATCCAGCCATTCGTCGGCGCTGTCCGGCGTTAAATCCGGCAGATGGCACAGCTCTTTCGCACGCTGTAGCGCCTGCAATGCCTGGGTGTACTGAATCGCGCGGGTCTGCTGCACGTCCAGCGCCTGCTGGTAATCTGCAAGCTGGCTTTTCAGCTCATCCACTTCCAGCTCAGCGGCTTCGGCGCGGGCTTCGTTCTCTTCCTGCATATCGGCGGCTTCGGCCACCACTTCATTTTGCTCTTCGAGACGAATTTGCAGCTCATCGAGATCTGCTTCGTAGCGCTCGATTTTTTCCTGCTGGCGCAGTGCGGTTTGCACCAGGTTCAGATGATCGCTGGCGGCCTGGTAATCCGCTTCCAGATCGCCCTCGGCACCGTTGTGCTCACCCAGCTCACGCGCCATTTCGACATGCTTATACTGCTCGGCCACCAGCTGTTTGCGCGAGGTAAACAGTTCACGGCGGTACTCTAAGGCCTTATCGAGATGAACCCGGCGCTCATTGGCGTGACGCATATAGTCCGCCGCCACATAGTTGGTGGCTTCGCTGATCAGGTGTTTAAACAGGTCGCGGTCGGACTGGGTAACGCGGATGGCTTCCAGCGTCATGCGGTTTTCACGCAGCGCGGCTTCCATGTCCTGGAACGCCTTACGCACGCCGCTGTTTTCCGGCAACAGGTAGTCACGCAGGGAACGGGTAATGGCGCTGGAGATACCGCCATACAGGGAGGCTTCAATCAGACGGTAGTATTTACTACGGTCAGAGGCGGTACGCAGACGACGAGCCACAATCCCCAGATCGAACATCAGGGAGTGATAGTCGGTAATCGAGTTAAACTGCTTAAACTGTACGCCTTCAATGGTTTCGAGCTTGTCTTTCAGCTCCTGCAGCGTCAGCACGCGCGCCTGACGTTCGTTCAGGGTTTCAGTCAGCAGTGCCGTTGGCTGCATGGACGTTGGCAGCCCCTGGATCGCGAACGGTTTGATATCCACTTTACGGTCGCGACCTGCAACCTGTTGCAGACGCACGCCCACGACCACGCGCTGATGACGGGAGTTGATCACGTCCAGCACCGAATAACAAACGCCCGCTTTCAGCTTACCGTGCAGGCCTTTATCGCGGGAGCCGCTTGTCGCCCCCGCTTCGGTGGTGTTACGGAAGTGCAGCAGCGTCAGATCGGGGATCAGCGCCGTAACAAATGCCGCCATTGTGGTGGATTTACCCGCACCGTTACCGCCGGAGAGCGTCGTCACCAGCTCATCCAGATCGAAGGTTCGGGCAAAGAAGCCGTTCCAGTTAATCAGCGTTAGTGAGCGAAATTTACCGCGTTCAATCATTACTCTTCCTCCCCGCTATCCGGCTGATTGTCTTCATGCTCATCATTGAGCTGCAAATGGTTTTCCACCGGCATCGCTTCCCCGTCGCGGATCATGCGCAGCTGCGCTTCACGCGCGTCGTCGCCCGCACGGACATCGGCACCGAAGCGGAAGACAGATTCCGTAATACGAAATTTGCTGCTGTCGTGACCCATAAACCAGACCATACCCAGACGGCGCAGACGGTTCAGAGAAGAGCGAACTTTTTCCTGTAGCTTCTGACGGTCAAGATCCGAGCCCGTTGAACGGTTGTTCACCAGCTTGAGCAACTTGTTCTCATCAGCCAGTGTTAACAGCTCATCGTAAAGCTCCTGCTGGGTGAAAATACCTTCATTCGCCAGACGCTCCGGGCTGAGATAGAGGTAGCACAAGATTTTGCCAACCATCATATCCAGTTCGGAGAGCACAGAACGCGGGATAAGCGTCGTGGAGCGTGGGCGCAGGTAGAAAAACCCTTCCGGCGCGCGGATAAGCTCAACGTTATAGCGTGCGTAAAACTCTTCCAGGTACTCCTGGAAGTCCATCAAAAAGGCGTGATTATCCAGCTCGTCAAGGCCAATGTGACGACCGGCACGCAGCTGGCTGTCCAGCGCCGGAAATAACGGATTCGCCAGCGCCTGTGCCAGCTTAAGTGGCATCACTTGTTCAATATTTGTCAATGACATGCGCCTGTACCTTGGCTCCGTAATCGTTAATCGGCTGCCACTTCGGCGGCAGTCCGGTGAAATCTGCTTGTGCGACCCCCAGGCGTACCGCCTGGTCTACAACAATGCGGGCAATGTCGAAGTGGCGCGCACGAGGATATTGCGCCAGATAGTCGCGCACCACGAGCCCAAGATCCAGAGGCACTTGTCTGGTTTTATAGACAGCGAGCTGTTCTTCGATCATGGCCGCAAGTTGCTCGCGAATTTCGTTAAATTCTTCGAATTCCAGATCCGGTGGCAGTTCACCGGTAACCTCTTCATCGCGCAGCGCCATCTCTTCGTCACGCATATCGAGCAGACGATCGGCATTGGCGTAGGTGAGCGCCCACGGTGCATCGAAATAGCTTTGTACCGACTGACGCAGACGCTGAGCAAAGACGCGATTTTTATCCATATCAATCGCGGTACGGATAAATTTGTGCACGTGGCGGTCATAGCCGATCCACAGGTCGATCGACTGCTGACCCCAGCTAATAATGCGATCGAGTTTGCTCTGCAAATCGAAGACCAGACGGTCGATAAAATGCAGGTCATCGTGCGCCAGAGTCGCATCCTGAATGCGCAGCAGGTTAGCCTGTAGCTTATCCCCCGCCGCTTCCAGCGTATCCTGCAGTTCTCGCAGCGTGCCGGAGGTTTCTGACAGTAACAGTTCACAGCTGGAAATGGCCGCACGCCAGTCTTTATTCAGCAGCTGCGCGATATCGTCTTTCACCTGTTGTTGCTGTTCGTCCATCAGACGCTGGGTCAGATCGATGCTGTCGAAGATCTCCGCCACCGAGTATTTCAGCGGCGCATAAACATTGCGGTGCCAGTGGAATTCATCACCGTTTTCATCCGCTGCATCGGCGGCACGCTTAAGTTCGCCCGCAACAATAGAGAGCTGCATGGACAGGCGCAGCGTGGAAAACTCGCGCTGGCGGATGTAGTAATCGGTAATGCCGATACCCAGTGGCGTCAGACGATAAATGGCGTTTCCTTCCGCCTGCTCGCTGGTAAAGCGGTTCAGCAGACGTTGACGCACCATATCGTTGATTGCGTTGTTGGCACGCACGCTAATGGTTTCGCTGGTTTGCTCAAACGCATCACTGACATGGCGGAACGCGTCCACCAGTTCACCCTCGCTCATTTCGCCATCCAGCCGTTCGCCGTTCAGCGTGGCAACCGCCAGCAGGAAAGAGAGTCTGTCTACCGGCAGCGAGATGGAGAAATCGTTTTTCCTGGCCCAGGCAACCAGTTCGGGGACTGTCTGGGAAAATTCACTCATAGGTTATCCTTGCATCTGCGGCTTGTGCGCGGTGACGTGAATATAGCGGCCAAGGCTGACAAAAGGCTCCTGACGGCAATACCGCGTTTCTAATTCTGTTAAGGTGTCAAAACAGTCACGCTGTTTGTGTTTTTCACGCAGATAATCATGAAACACCCTGACGCCCGTCTTCCCGGTTACCTGCCAGCCAATCTCTTCCAGCCAGCCATAGACCTGCTGGGGATCGCGCGGGTAGTCCGGGGAAAGCGTGCGCTTTTTCTTTTTTGGCATCCCGACCTGAACATAATCGAAGTTACCCGCGACCATGTTGTGCATCAGGAAGCCGTTAGCATTGTAGAACATCAGCGACAACGTGCCGCCCGGGCGCAACATCGACCAGAGCGTCTGTAACACGCTTTGTGGATCGGCAACCCATTCCAGCACAGCATGAAACAATATCAGATCAACCTGGGTTTCCAAATGCTGTGCAATGTCCTGAGCGGCGCATTGTATAAAATGCATGTTGTCGCTCACACCTTTCTCTGCCGCCGCACGCGTCGCCCGCGCGACCATCTCGGCAGAAAGATCGCAAAGCGTGACGTGATGACCGCGCTGCGCCATTTTTATGGCCGTCTGCCCTTCACCGCCTCCGGCGTCCAGCACACGCAACGTTTGACCACCGAATGTAGCCAGGATGTTGTCCAGATCCTGCCAGAGGATCGTCTGACGTAGCTGCCCTTTCGTGGTGCCATAAATGTTGCGCGAAAATTTTTCCGCGATGTCATCAAAATTGCGATCCCGCATTGGGAGAGTTCCACTCGCTAACTGCAAAACCGCTATTTTGTCACACCCGAGCGGAGAATGAACCTCTCTGGTGTAATATCACTGACAATCGCCTGCTATATGGTTAAAAAAGGAACCAAAAAGGATGCTTTTTACCCTGAAGAAATACATTGGAGGGATGATGCTCCCCCTTCCACTGCTCCTGCTCCTCATCGCGCTGGGGCTGGGGCTGGTGTGGTTCAGTCGCTTTCAGAAAAGTGGCAAAATACTCATTACGCTGGGCTGGCTGGCGCTGTTGTTGCTGAGCCTGCAACCGGTCGCGGATGGCTTATTACGCCCGGTCGAAAATAAGTACCCGACATGGCAGGGAAATCAGAAAGTGGAGTACATTGTGGTGCTGGGCGGCGGGTACACCTGGGATCCGAACTGGGCACCCAGCTCAAACCTGATCGGCAATAGCCTGCCCCGGCTGAACGAAGGCATTCGCCTGTGGCTGGCCAATCCAGGATCAAAAATGATCTTCACCGGCGCGGCAGCAAAAACGAACCCCGTCAGTACGGCTGAAGCGGGTGCAAGAGTGGCTGAATCACTCGGGGTTCCGCGTGCCTCTATCATCACGCTGGATAGCCCAAAAGATACCGAAGAAGAAGCAGCAGCCGTGAAACAGGCGATCGGCGATGTCCCGTTTTTACTGGTAACGTCTGCCTCACACCTGCCAAGGGCAATGATTTTCTTTGAAAAACTTGGGCTTCATCCACTCCCCGCCCCTGCTAACCAGATGGCCATCGACGCACCGCTCAACCCGTGGGAACGGGCGATACCGTCCCCGATGTGGTTGATGCATAGCGATCGCGTCGGCTACGAGACGCTCGGACGCCTCTGGCAGTGGCTCAAAGGCACGTCAGGCGAGCCAGGGCAGGAGTGATTTTTTCGCAAGATCGAAGTTGGCGCGATTGAAACGGCCGGTATTCACCAGTTGCGCCACTTCATCCCAGAGCAGGTAGAGCCAGCGCCGCCAGAGGAACGCTTCCGCGACGGGCGCGCGCTGTAAATAATGCCACAGCAACCCCTCTGCTGACCCGCTGTCGCTCAACCGGAACAACTCATATTCACGCGGTGCCCAGAGCATAACCCCTGGCCCCAGCATTGCCAGCAGTTGGTCACTGCGGGAGTCTTTCAGCATGCTGCGCAGGGTAAAATTACCGTGTATCAGTACGCAGTTGTCGTTAAATCCGTCGAACAACGTCGGTAAACATTCGCGGGTACGAAACAGAATACGTTTGTCCTGCATCGTTAAACCGGTGTTGCTGAACTGATTGAGCGTCCCCCACAGCACTTCGACCCGCTGGCGATACCACAGCGGCCACAGGTTTTCCTGGGTGCTGTCGACTGGGCCAACCAGCCCACGACTGTCCTGCCGGTGCCAGGCGAGTAGTGCTTCAACAATCTGGTCTTTCAGCTGTTCCCAACGTTCTGGCGTACGCGCCGGAGCCTCAACGGACACCCCGCGTAAACGCTCAATCAACAGAACATCCGGACCGGGGTGTTCCTCATGCGTCATCACGCCGTAAACTGTCGGCATGCGGACTGTCCCTTCCCGTGCCAGCATCGAAATTTTCCAGGCGAGTTGTCTGGCGACACCCGGCGAGGTAAAACTTCGGGCCATCAGTGGCATCGGGTTTCCCTGACTGTCATACAACGACCAGAGTGCGGTATCTGCCTTTTCATTGACACACTCAACCCGGCTTAATTTCTCACCAAGTAAATGGCTAAGTTCGGCACGCAACTGTTCCATATGAGATTACCCCCATTAAGACTACTGCTTTTATAATGAGCGTGCAGACGGCAGATGTCACCCGGAAGAGATCAATTATGGATAAGAAAGGGGAAAAATAGCCAGGCGGGAGAACATCCCCCCAAAAGGAGGGATGCAGGCGTTATTAACGCAATTCTGCGCGAACACGCTCGAGATCGTCAGGGGTATCAACGCCCGTGCCAGGAACTTCCTGCGCCACTGCGACGTGGATTTTTTCGCCATACCAGAGCACGCGAAGCTGCTCCAGCATTTCGATATGTTCCAGCGGGCTGGGTGCCCAGGTAACATAACGACGAATAAAGCCTGCGCGATAACCGTAGATCCCAAGATGACGCAGGAACGTGTCGCCAATCGTTTCTTTGGACACGGCAAAGCGATCGCGATCCCACGGAATGGTGGCGCGGGAGAAATAGAGCGCATAACCCTCTGCGTCCATCACCACCTTCACGGCATTCGGGTTAAATGCTTCTTCCGCGTGATGAACAGGTACCGCGAGCGTAGCCATACCGACCTGACGCTGCGCCAGGTTTTCCGCCACCTGACGGATAATGACCGCCGGGATCATCGGCTCGTCGCCCTGCACGTTCACGATGACCGTATCATCGCTGAAACCGCATTTTTCGACCACTTCAGCCAGACGCTCAGTACCGGACTGGTGATCGGCGCGGGTCATGCATACTTCTCCGCCTGCCGCTTCAACCGCACGCGCGACGTCCGGGTGATCGGTTGCCACAATAACGCGGTCAGCACCGGATTCACGGGCACGCTCAAGCACATGCACAATCATCGGCTTACCGTTGATATCCACCAGCGGTTTACCCGGCAGGCGCGTTGACGCATAACGTGCCGGAATAATGACGACAAAACTCATGGTTTGCTCTCTTCTGCCACCAGGGAACGGGCTTCATTTTCCAGCAGGACCGGAATACCGTCACGCAGCGGGAAGGCCAGACTGTCCAGCTTGCAAATCAGCTCTTGTTTATCCTGGCTGTAGTAAAGTTTGCCGTTGCACACCGGGCAGGCAATAATTTCAAGTAAACGGTGATCCATAGTTCCTCCGTATGGGTAATCGCTAAAGCTTAACACATTCCCTTTTCAGGGAGTGCCTGTTTCCCAGCCACTTCGACAGGTTGTAAATAACCCGTCTGGCACACGACCCAGCGTCACGTTGCTCGCCCCCTGCCAGAGCGCAAAGTCGCTAATGGCGGACGTTAACCCTTTTTCCAGGGCTGCCGTCACTTTTACCCCGTCTTCAAGATAGAGCGCGATAATTTCAAGCGTGCCGGTTTTACGGTGCATTTTGGCATCCATACGCCCCACCAGTTGCCCTTTATGCAGCAGAGGTAAAACGAAGTAACCGTACTGACGTTTTGGTGCGGGGGTGTAGCACTCCAGCCGGTAGCTGAAATCAAACAGCTGTTCGGCGCGTTTTCTGTCCCATACAACCGGATCGAAAGGCGACAACACCGCGCTGTGGGTAGCCTGAAGTTTTCCTTCCTGAGCCTGCGGCAACAGCGGAAGTAGATCCGTATGCAGCCACATATCACCCAGCGTTTCCACAGAAACGGGAACCACACACTGCTCGCGTTGCCACTTCTCGAGCAACGGCTTCAGCGCAGGCTGGCGAAGGCGATAGTAATCCGCCAGCCATTGTGGCCGGAAAATCCCCAGACTACGGGCGCTGTTCTCCAGCATGAGAGCTTCGGCAGAATCCTGGGTGAGCAGATCGCGTCGATCGTCCCAGTGTGGCATTACACGGTGTGTCAGGTCATACACGCGCTGAAAATTACGTCGCTCAACCACCATCACTTTGCCTGATGTAAATAACCCTTCAAGATGACGTTTGTGCGGCTTCCACTCCCACCAGCCGCTCGCACCTTTTCGTGGATGTTCAAAATCAGCGGAGCGTACCGGGCCGTTTTCCTGAATATGCGCGATAAGCTGCTCAATTTCAGCCGCGTGCTCGTGCATCCATTCCTGGCGGTATTTCCAGCCCATCTTGTCCGGGGAGAGCATACGATGGCGAACCAGCGCAAAATCGCTACGCGGCAGGAAGCAGGCCTCGTGCGCCCAGTATTCCATGAGGTCGCCCTGGCTAAGCGCATTGTCCAGCCACTGTGGCTGATAATGTCCCAGACGACTAAACAGCACCAGATAAGGGCTACGCGCCACAATATTAATGGTGTCTATTTGCAGCAATGACATGCGTTGCACGGTAGAGAGGATATCGGCGGGTTGCGCACGGCGACGGGGCTTTTTAAGCAGCCCCTGCGCGGCAAGGTGAAGATTACGTGCAGCTGAAAGCGAGAGTTGCGGTAAAGACATGCGTTTTCCTGTCAGTCAAAGCGCCATCAGAACCGTGTAGGCTGTTAATGCACTAACGCAATCAGTTCCTTAAGCAATTGTTCCGGCTGCTCACCGCTGAGTTCAGCGTCAACCGGCAGATACCACCAGTTTTCTTTCGCAAAGGCGCGGCATTTCACCGCATCTTTTTCTGTCATGATCAGCGTCTGTCCGGGTACCGTCAGCGCATCCACCTGCTCTGCCACCAGCGCCTGATGGTCGGCCAGCGGCACACATTTATCCAGACGAGCACCGCACTGTTCCAGCGTCGAAAAGAAACGTGGTGGATGACCAATACCCGCCATCGCCACCAGCGCAGGCAATTGGGCGACGGCCTGGCGTTCTCCGGTCAACAGGTTCACCGCCATTCCCGGGTGAAGATGCATCGGGATTTCACCCGACTTTGCAACGCCTCCGTTAACAATCACCGCATCAACGGAGCGCAGACGCGAAGCGCGTTCACGCATTGGCCCGGCGGGCAGCCACCAGCCGTTACCGAAACGGCGAACCCCGTCGATCACCACAATCTCTTTATCACGCGCCAGGGCGTAATGCTGCAGGCCATCGTCAGTGATAATTATTTGTACTTCATGTTCAGCAAGAAGCGCCTGAACAGCGTCGCTGCGCAGCGGAGAGACCGCCACTGGCGCGCCGGTACGTTGGTAAATCAATACCGGTTCATCCCCCGCTTCGGCGGTGGTTGTTTCCTCCGCCAGCAGCAGTGGGTATCGCGCCGCTTTACCACCATACCCACGCGAGACAACACCCGGGCGGATACCGCGTTTTTGCAATTGTTCGACGAGCCAGATCACCACCGGCGTTTTACCGTTGCCGCCGGCCGTAAGATTACCCACAACCACAACCGGAACCGGTGCGCGCCAGGCACGCTTGATCCCCAGACGGTAAAGCTGACGAATGATGCCGCTCACCAGGCCGTACAGCCACGAGAGCGGCAAAAGCAGCAGCCACAGCGGGGATTCACCGGACCAGATGCGTGCAATCATTGGCCGAACTGCATCTTGTGAAGCTGGGCGTAAACGCCACGGTGTTCCAGCAAATCAGCATGGCTTCCGCGTTCAACAATCACGCCATCTTCAACCACGACGATTTCATCAGCCTGTTCGATAGTCGACAAACGGTGCGCAATCACCAGCGAGGTACGGTTCTTTTGCAGTTCATCCAGCGCCGACTGAATGGCACGTTCAGATTCCGTATCCAGTGCAGAGGTCGCTTCGTCCAGAATCAGGATTGGGCTATCACGCAGCAGAGCACGGGCAATGGCGATACGCTGACGCTGGCCGCCGGAGAGCAGTACACCGTTCTCACCAATGATCGTATCCAGGCCGTTATCCATCTTATTGATAAAGTCCATCGCATACGCCATGCGAGCGGCATTCTCAATCTGCTCGCGGCTGTACTCTTCGGTACGCGCATAGGCGATGTTGTTCGCGACCGTATCGTTGAACAGATGCACGTTCTGAGATACCAACGCAACCTGGTTACGCAGCGACTGCAGGGTGTACTCCCGCAGGTCGTGACCATCTAACAGGATCTCACCTTCGTTAATGTCGTAGAAACGGGTGATCAGGCTGGCAATGGTGGATTTACCTGAGCCGGAACGCCCCACCAGGGCAACGGTTTTACCCGCCGGAATGGTCAGGTTGATATTACGCAAGGCGGGTGTTTCGCGGCCAGGATAGCTGAAGGTCACATTACAGAACTCAACATCCCCACGGGCACGCTCAATCACACGTTTACCTTCGTCTTTCTCCTGTTCGGAATCCAGAATGCTGAACAGGGTCTGACAAGCTGCCATCCCACGCTGGAACTGGGCGTTAACGTTAGTCAGCGACTTAAGCGGACGCATCAGCGCGATCATGGATGAGAAGACAACGGTGATAGTCCCCGCCGTCAGGGTCTCCATGACGCTCGGGAAGCTCGCCGCATACAGAACAAACGCCAGAGCCAGAGAAGCAATCAGCTGAATCACCGGGTCAGAGATGGAAGAGGCCGAAACCATTTTCATCCCCTGCAGACGCATTTTGTTGCTGACCTTATCAAAGCGGTGGGTTTCGACTTCCTGGCCGCCGAAAATCAACACTTCTTTATGCCCTTTCAGCATCTGTTCAGCGCTGGTGGTCACCTGCCCCATTGTGTTCTGCATATTCTTACTGATGTTGCGAAAACGCTTCGAGACAACGCGAATAGCAATAGAAACAACCGGTGCCAGCACGATAAGGATGATTGACAGCTGCCAGCTGTAATAGAACATCATCGCGAACAAACCGATAATTGATGCCCCTTCACGCACAACGGTAATCAGCGCACTGGAGGACGATGAGGCCACCTGCTCTGAGTCATACGTGATACGAGACAGCAATGTCCCGGTCGATTGCTTATCAAAGAAAGAGACCGGCATGCCCATCATGTGACTGAACAGACGACGGCGCATGGTCATAACCACTTTTCCTGATACCCAGGAGATACAGTAACTGGAAATATAGCTGGTGATACCGCGTAAGATCATCAGTCCGATAACCACCAGAGGCATCCATAGCAACACTGAGCGATCCGTTTTACCAAAACCGTCGTCCAGTAACGGTTTAAGAAGCGATAGCATAAAAGTATCGCTGGCTGCGTTGAGGATTAACGCTACACCCGCCACGATCAAGCCTGGTTTAAAAGGTGCAATCATCGGCCAGAGTCGGCGGAATGTTTGCCACGTGGAGAGATCTTTGTCGTTATGCATTCAAAAAACCAGCATTTGTTGAAATAGCCGCATATTCTACCCGTTATCTACGGGCGCGCCAAACCACTGATGATACCAACGTGGTAAATATTGATCTCGCAAACGTCGGATTTGCCAGTCATGTTGTGAAAAAGTCACAGATATTTGTCCAGATTGGGGTGTATCGTACCAAATATAGCCCTCTTTTCTGTAACGTCTGACCACTTTGCCTGACGGAAATCGCCACGCGTTATAACGTGCTGCCGAGGCCAGCGCGATTTTTCCTTCCACCCGCTGTACCAGGGGGGCTGATGAAGACGTATTACTGCCATGATGGGGTACCTGAATGAGTGTTGATGCAAGATAACGCCAGCGGTGACTAAGCATCGCAAGTTCAGCCTCTGCCTCAATATCACCGGTCAGTAGCACGCTTTGTTCACCATCATCAATTTTAACCACGCAAGAACGCTTATTGCCTTTAGCAGACAGATTTTCAGGTGGCCAGTGGACGGTGAATGTTAACCCCTGCCACTGCCATTGCTGCCCACGAAAACACGGAAGATGCCCCACCCAGCGTAATGAACTTCTTACCCACAAATCGGGCCATGTCTTTTGCAACGACGCCAGCCCTCCAGCGTGGTCGAGATGCTCGTGACTCAGAATGATGCCTTCAGGCCGCAGGTGGTGCCAGCGAAGCCAGGGAACGAGCAGTTGTTGTGCGCTATCACCACCTGGCCAGGCCAGACCGGTATCATATAAAATCGCTTTACCCTGCCGTTCAATAACCATTGCCAGCCCCTGCCCCACATCCAGCATATACAACGTCCAGCTATCGGTTTTAACCGTTCGCCAGAAAGGGAATGCCAGCATCAGTGTTCCTGCCATGCAAACTGCCGGAACCGTTTTCCAGGCACAAAAACGCCAGCCGATCAGAGCAAGCCAGGGCAGCAATGTCAGGTATTGCCAGCGTTCATCAACATTCTGCCAGCCATCCGGTAAACGCATCAGCAACCAGAACAATCCTTCCAGAGATTTATCTGCCGCAAACCAGATGGCCGTTTCCAGTGACGACAGCGGGAGTAAATGTAGCAACATACCGGCCAGGATCAGTGGAACAGAGATAAACGTGACCAGAGGAACGGCAAAGAGATTCGCCACCAGAGAAGAGATGCTGAAACCATGAAAAATCAACACCTGTAATGGCAGGAGCAACAGTAGCATTCCGACCTGTAAATAGATCATATTCACCAGCGGTCGCATATGGCCAAACCGGAGCCAGCGCGGAAGTGGCAGCCACTGATACCAGAAAATCAATGCCGCCACGGCAAAGGCTGACAAGGCCAGGCTTTGCGAAAGTACGGCTAAAGGATCGAAGATCAGAATCGCTGCCACGCAGCAAAACCAGACTTGCCAGGGGGTCCAGCGACGGGCGCTTATCCGCAAGGCCGCCAGCACCGCAAGCGAGATGACGGTGCGCAGTGCAGGTGGTTGCAATCCGGTGAGCCATGCATAAAAGGCCGCAAAGAACAGTCCGCCCAGAACGGGCATCTGCCAGTAAACCCAGTTGCACGGCAAGAAAAACTGGATACCCCGGACAAGTAACCAGGCGATGGATGCCGCCAGCGCAATATGCAGGCCCGAAATCGCCATCAGATGCAGTGTGCCTGTTTCACGCATCAGGTTTTTTATTTCTCGCGGTACATCCAGGCGCTCCCCCATTCCCAGCCCCAGGATCACCGCTCCCCACGGATATGAAGACAACGTATTTTGCAGTGACATCAGATATCGGGCACGCAGGCTGCAGCGATCGTCGACAATTTCAGCCTGAGTAAACCGGCCGCTCAGCGTTTGATGTCGGGCAAAAGCGCTTTGTTGCGCATCATAGCCGCCGTCGTTTAGCTCACCGTGTACTGCCCTGAGGTGCAGCGTCATGGCCCAGCGCTGACCAGCACACACCTTTTGCGGCAGGTAATTGCCATACAGCATTACCCCCGTGGAAGCACTCCAGCGTTTGCCGTTGAGAGTCACAATCTTCCCCTGATGCGTCATTGCCCCATCGGTGGCCGTAATCTCTACCACTGCCCGCTGTACACCCGTGGTTAAATGCTGCATCGGCCATACGCTTTCTTGCGCAGCAAGAATACCCCAGACGCAAAATAACAACCCAATACCGACAAACCTCAGCTCAACTTTTCGCTGGATAGCCAGCACTATTCCGCCAGCAATCATTATCCAGACGATATGGCGTGCTGGCAGTTCAGGTAGCCAGAGTAACGGGACTATCGCCAGAATGGCGCACACACTAATAACGGGAATTCCCATTGCTACCTCCCTGTTTCAGGGCGGTAGTATGTAAGCAGGCAGGGAAAGCGTCAGTGGGAAAAAATACGGGTTACAGCAGACGCTGTAATGTTTTTAACGGGTTGCAGAAAAGCGAGGCTGAAATTGCGGCGCATCTTCAGAATGAAAGTGAGACAGACAAAAAAAGCACCCGCAGGTGCTTTCTCTTTTAACCCAGTTTACACCTGACGGTTAAACTCAGTTGCCGTAAATATTGGCGCGATCGCGCAGTTCTTTACCCGGCTTAAAGTGTGGAACGTACTTGCCTTCCAGCTCGACTTTATCGCCAGTCTTCGGGTTACGCCCGGTACGTGGAGCACGATAGTGCAGAGAAAAACTACCGAAACCGCGGATTTCAATGCGCTCGCCCTGGGCAAGAGTGGTGGCCATATGCTCCAGCATCTCTTTTACGGCATCTTCCACTGCTTTTGCAGGGATGTGCGGTTGCTGACTGGCAAGTCTTTCAATCAATTCTGACTTGGTCATGATTCCTCCGGTTCCTTTCAAACCAATTAGCTGAACAGCTCATTAAACAAGGGCGGCCGTAGCCGCCCTTTGTTATTGATTACAGGACGAATCCTGCAATCTGTCAAGTCTGCTCCTCATCCTTATCGCTGTAAATGCGTTACAGCTCAAATGATGTTGAGAACTTGATATTACTCGCCTTTAGCTGCTTTGAAAGCTTCAGCCATTGCGTTGTTAGAGAAGTTTGCATCTTCCTGTTTGTTAACAGTTGCGATTGCATCTTTCTCATCAGCTTCGTCTTTAGCACGAACAGACAGGCTGATTGCACGGTTCTTACGGTCAACACCGGTGAACTTAGCTTCAACGTCGTCGCCAACGCTCAGAACCAGAGTTGCATCTTCAACGCGGTCACGTGAAGCTTCAGAAGCGCGCAGGTAACCTTCAACGCCGTCAGCCAGTTCTACGGTTGCGCCTTTAGCGTCAACTGCAGTCACTTTACCGTTTACGATTGCGCCTTTCTTGTTCAGTGCAACCCAGTTGTTGAACGGATCTTCTGCGAGCTGTTTAACGCCCAGGGAGATACGTTCACGCTCTGCGTCAACCTGCAGAACAACTGCAGCGATTTCGTCGCCTTTTTTGTATTCACGAACTGCTTCTTCGCCTGCAACGTTCCAGGAGATGTCAGACAGGTGAACCAGGCCGTCGATGCCGCCGTCCAGGCCGATGAAGATACCGAAGTCAGTGATAGACTTGATTTTACCTTCAACACGGTCACCCTTGTTGTGGGTTTCCGCGAACTGCTGCCATGGGTTGTTTTTGCACTGTTTCAGGCCCAGGGAGATACGACGACGTTCTTCGTCGATATCCAGAACCATCACTTCCACTACATCACCAACGTTAACAACTTTGGATGGGTGGATGTTTTTGTTGGTCCAGTCCATTTCGGAAACGTGTACCAGACCTTCAACGCCTTCTTCGATTTCAACGAAGCAGCCGTAGTCAGTCAGGTTGGTAACGCGACCAGTCAGTTTAGTACCTTCTGGGTAACGCTTAGCGATAGCAACCCATGGATCTTCGCCCAGCTGTTTCAGGCCGAGGGATACACGAGTACGTTCGCGGTCGAACTTCAGCACTTTAACAGTGATTTCGTCGCCAACGTTCACGATTTCGCTTGGGTGCTTAACGCGTTTCCACGCCATGTCGGTGATGTGCAGCAGGCCATCAACGCCACCCAGGTCAACGAATGCGCCGTAGTCAGTGAGGTTCTTAACGATACCTTTGACTTCCATGCCTTCCTGCAGGTTTTCCAGCAGCTGATCGCGTTCTGCGCTGTTTTCGGATTCGATAACGGCACGACGGGATACAACAACGTTGTTACGCTTCTGGTCCAGCTTGATTACTTTGAACTCAAGCTCTTTGCCTTCCAGGTGCAGGGTGTCACGAACTGGACGAACGTCTACCAGTGAACCTGGCAGGAACGCACGAATACCATTCAGCTCAACAGTGAAGCCGCCTTTAACTTTGCCGTTGATAACACCGACCACAGTTTCAGCTTCTTCGTAAGCTTTTTCCAGCGTGATCCAGGCTTCGTGACGCTTAGCTTTTTCACGGGACAGCAGGGTTTCACCGAAGCCGTCTTCCACTGCATCCAGTGCAACGTCAACTTCGTCACCAACCTGGATTTCCAGCTCGCCCTGGGCGTTTTTGAACTGCTCTGCCGGAATGGCGGACTCAGATTTCAGACCGGCGTCAACCAGTACTACGTCTTTGTCGATAGCAACAACAACACCACGAACGATGGAACCCGGACGGGTTTCGATTTCTTTTAAGGATTCTTCAAACAGTTGAGCAAAAGATTCAGTCATGTTTAATCTTCAGGTTAATATTAACGTCCACCTGGCTCCGTGCCGGATGGGGTTGTTTCACATACCCGCCGTCAATCCATTGCAGCGGGGGTACTGCTAAATCGGTCGCGATTACGCGAGTGCCAGTTTTTGGCGCGCATATTGTAGCGCTTTTTCAATCACTTGCTCAATAGTTAAACTGGTTGAATCCAGCACTAATGCATCTTCAGCAGGAACAAGTGGAGCGACAGCGCGGTTACGGTCGCGATCGTCGCGCTCTTTTATCTCGGACAAAAGGCGATCAAAGTTAACACTAAACCCCTTCTCCTGCAACTGAAGCATGCGGCGTTGAGCACGTTCTTCCGAGGAGGCGTCAAGGAAAATTTTTACTGGTGCATCAGGGAAGACCACGGTTCCCATATCACGTCCGTCGGCGATCAAACCCGGGGCTTCACGGAATCCACGCTGGCGACGTAAAAGTGCCTCACGAACACGCGGGAACGCTGCCACCTGGGAAGCCGCGTTAGCAACTTCCTGGGTACGAATTTCGCCACTGACGTCTTCCCCTTCCAGGATCACTTCGAGGTTACCGTCGGTCGAGACAAAACGCACATCCAGATGCGCAGCCAGCGGTACCAGTGCCTCTTCAGACGCAACATCAACGTGGTGATGCAGCGCAGCCAGAGCCAGCACGCGATAGATTGCTCCCGAATCTAAAAGATGCCATTGCAATGCTTCCGCCATCGCTTTGCACAGAGTACCTTTCCCTGCGCCACTAGGCCCATCAATGGTGATTACCGGGGCAACTGCCGTCATCTTTTTCTCCTTAATTAAGGCATACCGTTAACATGAACGCCGCGCATTATACGCGCCAACGTGTGCAACTGTTACCCTTGCGTGCAAATTACGGAATGATTGAAGCAGAGTGTAGAAGAAACGGGCGAGGATGAACGTCAGAAAGCGTAAGGAAATGCCGCATCGGGTGATGCGGCAGGGATCCATCAGGCCAGCGTGCTAATACGCGCCAACTGCTCGAAATAGTCCGGGAAGGTTTTTGCCGTACATTTCGGATCGAGGATGGTCACTGGCGTGTCGGACAGCGCCACCAGCGAGAAACACATTGCCATACGGTGATCGTTATAAGTGCCGATTTCCGCGAACTGCAGTTTTGTCGGAGGCGTGACGCGAATGTAGTCTTCGCCCTCTTCCACTTCAGCACCAACTTTACGCAACTCGGTTGCCATCGCGAACAGGCGGTCAGTCTCTTTTACGCGCCAGTTGTAAATGTTACGCAACGTCGTGGTCCCTTTCGCGAACAGCGCAGCCGTCGCAATGGTCATCGCCGCATCCGGGATATGGTTCATGTCCATATCGATGGCATTCAGCTCGCCGTGAGTACAGGAGATAAAGTCATCGCCCCAGGTGACGACAGCACCCATTTTCTCCAGCACATCCGCAAAGCGGATATCGCCCTGTACGCTATTACGGCCAATACCGGTCACTTTTACCGTACCGCCTTTAATCGCACCGGCCGCCAGGAAGTAGGACGCCGAAGAGGCATCGCCTTCAACAAGGTAGTGACCCGGAGACTGGTACTGCTGCGCACCGCGAACCACAAAGCGCTGATAAGACTGGTTTTCAACCTCAACACCGAAGGTTTTCATCAGGTGCAGCGTGATATCAATGTACGGCTTAGATACCAGATCACCTTTAATGGTGATGACCGTATCCTGCGGAGCCAGCGGTGCGGTCATCAGCAGTGCAGTCAGGAACTGGCTGGAGACGCTTCCGTCAACCTCAACGTTACCGCCGGTAAAGCCACCACGCAGACGTAACGGTGGATAATTTTCCTGCTCCAGATACGTAATTTGTGCGCCGCCCTGACGCAGGGCATCCACCAGGTGACCGATTGGACGCTCTTTCATGCGCGGCTCGCCGGTCAGCACAATGTTGTTACTGCCCAGACACAAGGCAGCCGCCAGCGGACGCATCGCCGTTCCGGCGTTGCCCAGGAACAGTTCAAGCTCTTCAGCCGAACGCAATGCACCGCCGTTGCCGGTCACTTCGCAACGGGTACGATCGTCAGACAGCGTGTAATGAACTCCCAACGCTTTCAGCGCATTGAGCATATGGCGTACGTCATCACTGTCCAGCAGATTCGTGAGGACGGTGGTGCCGTTTGCCAGAGCTGCCAGCAGCAGAGCGCGGTTCGAGACACTTTTTGAACCAGGCAGATTAATGGTGCCATCTACCCGCGCGATAGGTTGTAACGTCAGGGATTCCATGAAACTTAACTCTCAACTCGACATAATAAAAACCCCGCAGCACAAGCTGCGGGGGTGAAAACAGCGCAATTAACCGTGACGACGTTCGAAGTCGACCATGAAGTCGGTCAGTGCTTTTACGCCTTCCAGCGGCATGGCGTTATAGATAGAGGCGCGCATACCCCCTACCACGCGGTGGCCTTTCAGCGCATGCAGGCCCGCTGCAAACGACTCTTCCAGGAAGACTTTATCCAGATTGCTGTCTGCCAGCTGGAACGGCACGTTCATGCGGGAACGGTTCGTTTTCGCCACGTCGTTGCGGTAGAAATCACTCTTATCAATCACACCGTACAGCAGTTCCGCTTTTTGCTGGTTGATCTTGTCCATCTGCGCCACACCGCCGTTTTGCTTCAGCCATTTAAAGACCAGGCCCGCCAGATACCAGGCAAACGTCGGTGGGGTGTTGAACATGGAGTCGTTATCGTTCAGCACGGTGTAATCCAGAATCGACGGGCACGCAGTGTGTGCTTTGCCCAGCAGATCTTCACGCACAATGACCAGCGTCAAACCCGCCGGACCAATGTTTTTCTGTGCACCGGCGTAGATCACACCGTAGCGGCTCACATCAATTGGCGCGGAGAGAATGGTGGAGGAGAAATCGGCTGCCACCACCACATCTTTGCCAAAATTCGGCGTTTCATCGATGGCAATACCGTCGATGGTTTCGTTCGGGCAATAGTGCAGATAGGCTGCGTTATCAGAAAGCTGCCACTCGCTCATTGGCTTCACGGCACGCAGGCCATCAACGGTAATTTTGCCGTCAATAACATGTGGCGAGCAGTATTTTTTGGCTTCTTTCACTGCGCTTGCAGCCCAGTAGCCAGCGTCAACATAGTCAGCGGTCGTTTTGCCGCCCAGAATATTCAGCGGAACGCCAGCAAACTGACCGCGTCCACCGCCGTGGCAGAACAATACTTTGTAGTTCGAGGGAATATTCAGCAGATCGCGAAAATCCTTTTCTGCCTCTTCCGCCACCTGAATAAACTCTTTACCACGGTGGCTGATTTCCATCACCGATGTACCAAGACCGTTCCAGTCACAAAGTTCCTGTTGAGCCTGTTTAAGCACGTCTGCCGGTAACATCGCCGGACCTGAACTGAAATTAAAGACTTGAGCCATTTCCCCTCACCACGCTAAAAGCCATAAGTTATAACTGTGGATATCGGTTTTATCATTCAGTGACACGCGCCGCAATGTCTAAAACTTATGACCGGCGAAATGTGTCTGTCGTCACACAATACAATCTGCCACCTTGCTGTCACAAAACCGATAAAATGGCTGCCAGGTGATCGATTTGCCCCGGCTAACCTTCGTCCATCCTGGATTCACGCGGCGTGGACATTATTGATTGTTCTTCTGCCCTATAGCCCTGCCTTTTATTTTCGCCGAAGATAGCACCTGTCATGCAAAACCCGTATCATTGCGCGCTTTACGTACGATAAAAGTGAACGCCATGACTCAAACGTTTATCCCCGGCAAAGACGCCGCTCTGGAAGATTCCATCGCTCGCTTCCAGCAGAAACTGACCGACCTGGGCTTTAATATCGAAGAAGCCTCCTGGCTGAACCCGGTGCCTCACGTCTGGTCTGTGCATATCCGCGATAAAGACTGTGCACTGTGCTTTACCAACGGTAAGGGCGCGACGAAAAAAGCGGCTCTGGCCTCTGCGTTGGGTGAGTATTTTGAACGTCTGTCGACCAACTATTTCTTCGCCGACTTCTGGCTGGGTGAAACCGTCGCAAAAGGCCCGTTCGTTCACTATCCAAATGAAAAATGGTTCCCGCTGACCGAAGACGACGAACTGCCAGCAGGCATTCTGGATGCACGTCTGCGCGCGTTCTACGATCCGGAAAACGAACTGACCGCCAGCATGTTGATTGACCTGCAGTCCGGCAATGAGGAACGTGGTATTTGCGCCCTGCCGTTTACCCGCCAGTCCGATGACCAGACCGTCTATATCCCAATGAATATCGTCGGCAACTTGTACGTGTCTAACGGCATGTCCGCCGGTAACACCCGCAACGAAGCGCGCGTGCAGGGTCTGTCTGAAGTCTTCGAACGCCACATTAAAAACCGCATTATTGCCGAGTCTATCAGCCTGCCTGAGATCCCGGCTGACGTCCTGGCACGCTATCCGGGCGTGGTAGAGTCCATCGCTAAGCTGGAAGCGGAAGGTTTCCCAATCTTTGCCTATGACGGCTCTTTGGGCGGTAAATATCCGGTTATCTGTGTGGTGCTGTTCAACCCGGCTAACGGAACCTGCTTTGCTTCCTTCGGTGCACACCCGGACTTCGGCGTAGCGCTGGAGCGTACCGTGACCGAGCTGCTGCAGGGTCGCAGTCTGAAAGATCTCGACGTGTTTACCCCACCAACGTTTGACGACGAAGAAGTGGCCGAGCACACCAACCTCGAGACGCATTTCATCGACTCCAGCGGTTTGATCTCCTGGGATATGTTTAAGCAGGACGCGGACTACCCGTTCGTGGACTGGAGCTTCGCCGGTACCACTGAAGAAGAGTTCGCCACCCTGATGGCTATCTTCGACGCAGAAGATCAGGAAGTTTATATTGCTGACTACGAGCACCTGAGCGTCTACGCATGCCGCATTATTGTTCCAGGCATGTCCGACATTTATCCGGCGGAAGATCTGTGGCTGGCGAACAACAGCATGGGCGCACATCTGCGTGAAACGCTGCTGGCCTTGCCGGGCAGCGAGTGGGAAAAAGAAGATTATCTGAACCTGATCGCCCAACTGGACGATGAAGGTCACGATGACTTTACCCGCGTACGCGAACTGCTGGGTCTGGCGACCGGTAAAGACAACGGTTGGTATACCCTGCGCATTGGCGAGCTGAAAGCGATGCTGGCGCTGGCTGGTGGCGACCTGGATCAGGCGCTGGCCTGGACCGAGTGGACAATGGAGTTTAACCAGTCCGTCTTCTCTGCCGAGCGCACCAACTACTACCGTTGCCTGCAAACCCTGCTGCTGCTTGCGCAGGAAGAAGATCGTCAGCCACTGCAATATCTGAATGCATTCGTGCGTATGTACGGTGCAGAAGCGGTGGAAGCAGCCAGCGCGGCGCTGAGTGGTGAAGAGCCGTTCTACGGACTTCAGGCTGTTGATAACGATCTGAAAGCCTTCCCGGCTCATCAGTCGCTGTTGAATGCTTATGAGAAACTGCAGAAAGCTAAAGCGACTTACTGGTCAAAATAAGCGCACATAACATGAGTAGCAGTAGGCGTATTCAATCGTCTGGGCTATATTACGGGGCGATTTCATTGCCCCGTTTTTTATTTTCTTCGGCAATGACTGTTAATTGTAATAATAAAGTTAAACACGGGTAAATATAATAATGCTTACCCGGGCTTTGCTGTTACTTTTTATGGTAAATACTCCATTTTAATTAACTGTCCAGGAGATGGTCGAACGAAAAAATTCAACTCTTTTCATAACTTTTAAAATTTATTTTTATACGGATAATCAAATACTTACTCCGCATTTGTTGTAAAACCATACGCATTGCGGGCCTATAAGCCAGGCGAGATATGATCTATATCAATTTCTCTTCTATAATGCTTTGTTAGTATCTCGTCGCCGACTTAATAAAGAGAGAGTTAGTGTGAAAGCTGACAACCCTTTTGATCTATTACTCCCAGCTGCGATGGCCAAAGTTGCCGAAGAAGCGGGTGTCTATAAAGCAACGAAACATCCGATGAAGACGTTCTATCTGGCGATCACGGCCGGTGTGTTCATCTCTATCGCTTTCGTCTTCTACATCACTGCGACCACCGGTACTGCCGCGATGCCTTTCGGCATGGCCAAGCTGGTTGGCGGTATTTGCTTCTCACTGGGTCTGATTCTTTGCGTGATCTGCGGTGCAGACCTCTTCACCTCAACGGTGCTGATTGTGGTGGCGAAAGCCAGCGGAAGAATTACCTGGGGCCAACTGGCGCGCAACTGGCTTAACGTCTATGTTGGTAACCTGATTGGTTGTCTGCTCTTTGTTCTGTTGATGTGGCTCTCTGGCGAGTACATGACCGCCAACGGCGGCTGGGGACTCAACGTCCTGCAAACCGCTGACCACAAAATGCACCATACATTTATCGAAGCTGTTGCTCTCGGCATCCTCGCAAACCTGATGGTCTGCCTGGCGGTCTGGATGAGCTACTCTGGTCGTAGCCTGATGGATAAAGCCATGATTATGGTTCTGCCGGTTGCGATGTTTGTTGCCAGCGGCTTTGAGCACAGTATCGCAAACATGTTTATGATCCCGATGGGTATTGTAATCCGCAACTTTGCGAGCCCGGAGTTCTGGACTGCAGTTGGGTCAACTCCGGAAAGTTTCTCTCACCTGACTATTATGAATTTCATTACTGATAACCTGATCCCTGTCACTATCGGGAACATTATCGGTGGGGGTCTGTTAGTTGGGTTGACATACTGGGTCATTTACCTGCGTGGCGACGACCATCATTGATGGTTATCTCAGGCAGTAAATAAAAAATCCACTTAAGAAGGTAGGTGTTACATGTCCGAGCTTAATGAAAAGTTAGCCACAGCCTGGGAAGGTTTTACTAAAGGTGACTGGCAGAATGAAGTAAACGTCCGTGACTTCATTCAGAAAAACTACACCCCGTATGAAGGTGACGAATCCTTCCTGGCTGGCGCAACTGACGCGACCACCAAGCTGTGGGACAAGGTAATGGAAGGCGTTAAACTGGAAAACCGCACTCACGCGCCAGTTGATTTCGACACTTCCGTTGCTTCCACCATCACTTCTCACGATGCTGGTTACATCAACAAAGCCCTTGAGAAAATCGTTGGTCTGCAAACTGAAGCGCCACTGAAACGTGCAATCATCCCGTTCGGTGGTATCAAAATGGTTGAAGGTTCCTGCAAAGCGTATAACCGCGAGCTGGACCCAATGCTGAAAAAAATCTTCAGCGAATACCGCAAAACCCACAACCAGGGTGTATTCGATGTTTATACCAAAGACATTCTGAACTGCCGTAAATCTGGCGTTCTGACTGGTCTGCCAGATGCGTATGGCCGTGGCCGTATCATCGGTGACTACCGTCGTGTTGCACTGTACGGTATCGACTTCCTGCTGAAAGACAAATACGCTCAGTTCGTTTCCCTGCAGTCTGACCTGGAAAACGGCGTAAACCTGGAAGCCACTATCCGTCTGCGTGAAGAAATCGCTGAACAGCACCGTGCGCTGGGTCAGATCAAAGAGATGGCTGCTAAATATGGCTGCGATATCTCTGGTCCTGCTACCAACGCTCAGGAAGCTATCCAGTGGACTTACTTCGGCTACCTGGCTGCTGTTAAGTCTCAGAACGGTGCAGCAATGTCCTTCGGTCGCGTATCCACCTTCCTGGACGCTTACATCGAACGTGACATCAAAGCAGGCAAAATCACAGAACAAGACGCTCAGGAAATGATTGACCACCTGGTCATGAAACTGCGTATGGTTCGCTTCCTGCGTACGCCTGAATATGATGAACTGTTCTCTGGTGACCCAATCTGGGCAACTGAGTCTATCGGTGGTATGGGCGTTGATGGCCGTACTCTGGTTACCAAAAACAGCTTCCGCTTCCTGAACACCCTGTACACCATGGGTCCTTCTCCGGAGCCGAACATCACCGTTCTGTGGTCTGAAAAACTGCCTCTGAACTTCAAGAAATTCGCCGCTAAAGTGTCCATCGACACCTCTTCTCTGCAGTACGAGAACGATGACCTGATGCGTCCGGACTTCAACAACGATGACTACGCTATCGCTTGCTGCGTAAGCCCAATGATCGTTGGTAAACAAATGCAGTTCTTCGGTGCGCGTGCAAACCTGGCGAAAACCATGCTGTACGCAATCAACGGCGGCGTTGATGAAAAACTGAAAATGCAGGTTGGTCCTAAGTCTGAACCAATCAAAGGCGACGTGCTGAAGTTCGACGAAGTGATGGACCGTATGGATCACTTCATGGACTGGCTGGCTAAACAGTATGTTACTGCGCTGAACGTTATCCACTACATGCACGACAAGTACAGCTACGAAGCCTCTCTGATGGCGCTGCACGACCGTGACGTTATCCGCACCATGGCGTGTGGTATCGCTGGTCTGTCCGTTGCTGCTGACTCCCTGTCTGCAATCAAATATGCGAAAGTTAAACCAATTCGTGACGAAGACGGCCTGGCTGTTGACTTCGAAATCGAAGGCGAATACCCGCAGTTTGGTAACAACGACTCTCGCGTTGATGACATGGCGGTTGACCTGGTAGAACGTTTCATGAAGAAAATTCAGAAACTGACTACTTACCGTAACGCTATCCCGACTCAGTCTGTTCTGACCATCACCTCTAACGTTGTGTATGGTAAGAAAACCGGTAACACCCCAGACGGTCGTCGTGCTGGCGCGCCATTCGGCCCAGGTGCTAACCCAATGCACGGTCGTGACCAGAAAGGTGCGGTTGCCTCTCTGACCTCCGTTGCTAAACTGCCGTTTGCTTACGCTAAAGATGGTATCTCTTACACCTTCTCTATCGTGCCAAACGCGCTGGGTAAAGACGACGAAGTGCGTAAAACTAACCTCGCGGGTCTGATGGATGGTTACTTCCACCACGAAGCGTCCATCGAAGGTGGTCAGCACCTGAACGTGAACGTCATGAACCGTGAAATGCTGCTCGACGCGATGGAACATCCTGAGAAATATCCTCAGCTGACCATCCGTGTATCAGGCTACGCAGTACGTTTTAACTCCCTGACTAAAGAACAACAGCAGGACGTTATCACCCGTACTTTCACTCAGTCCATGTAAGTGGAATTGACTGAAATCACGCGTTAAAAAGCGTACAATAAAGGCTCCACGCAAGTGGGGCCTTTTTAGCACCCTCTCCACACCAGTCTCTTTTGTCCGCTATCTATACTTTATGGATAACAGCCAAAACAGACTTAAACACAGCCGGTTTTGAGCTGTGCATACACAGGCCCCGGACGGGCCGATGCTGGAGATATCACCGCAATGTCAATTATTGGTCGCATTCACTCCTTTGAATCCTGTGGCACTGTCGATGGCCCGGGTATCCGTTTTATTACCTTCTTCCAGGGCTGCCTGATGCGTTGCCTGTACTGCCATAACCGTGACACATGGGATACGCACGGTGGCAAGGAAGTGACCGTTGAAGATTTGATGAAAGAGGTGGTGACCTACCGCCACTTTATGAACGCGTCCGGCGGCGGCGTGACTGCATCCGGCGGTGAGGCGATCCTTCAGGCTGAATTTGTACGCGACTGGTTCCGCGCCTGCCACAAAGAAGGTATCCATACCTGCCTCGACACCAACGGGTTTGTGCGCCGCTACGATCCGGTCATCGATGAATTGCTTGAAGTGACCGATCTGGTGATGCTCGATCTCAAACAGATGAACGATGAGATCCACCAGAATCTGGTGGGTGTTTCCAACCATCGTACCCTGGAGTTCGCGAAATACATCTCAGGGAAAGGTATCAAAACCTGGATCCGCTATGTTGTTGTACCCGGCTGGTCAGATGATGATGATTCTGCGCATCGTCTGGGCGAATTTACCCGGGATATGGGTAACGTTGAGAAAATAGAACTTCTGCCCTATCACGAGCTGGGTAAACATAAATGGGTGGCGATGGGTGAAGAGTACAAACTCGATGGCGTTAAGCCGCCGAAGAAAGAGACGATGGAACGCGTTAAAGGTATTCTTGAGCAGTACGGCCACAAGGTCATGTATTAATAAAAGGCCCGGTGAGAACCGGGCCTTTTTGTATTCTATTTGAAGACGCCATTGATAATGCTGGTCACAATCGCCGTACTCAATGCCACTAAGACCAGATCATCACCTACCACTCGCCACTCATAACCCGGATACGAAGGAAGCTGATCCAGCATAGAGGCAGGGACAGTTTTCTTAGCAATCCCCGGAGGAAGCGGTTTGCCACGAGCAAGGTTTTTCGCAATGCCTGGAGGCAATGAATCATACCCCGTTAAACCATAGTTCAACGCCAGATGGCGGGCATGATCGAAGCTGACGCGTGCATCAACATCATCGCTGACGTTTTTGCTCGATTTACCATGCACCTGGCTTGCGTTATTTTGTTTATTACTATGATTGCCAGAATTTCCGTTCCCATTATCACCGGAATTCCCGTTTCCATGATTGCCGCCATTGCCTTGTCCACCGCTGTTGCCGTGGCCACCACCATTCCCATTCCCATTCCCGTTTCCTGGGTTAGCCATGACCGGCGCAGTTGCGAACGTTAAAGACAACACTACTGCCAGAGCTGTAGTGGAAAAACGACGTATAGACATGATTACTGCCTTTTAGTGGTAGAACGTATTTGAATTATCGCCTGGCGCAATAAACAAACAATACGTAAAACTCTTATATGTGATGAGAACAAAAAAGCCTGTCATCGACAGGCTTTCATTTAATCAGGCATGTGCCACTGGGGTTGGATGCTCACCCGCTTTGCGCAGCAGCATTAAGAGGTATATAAACGACACGCTGGCGATCATAATAAAGAGCAGGTTGTCGGAATAATTCTGCATCAGCATGGCGGTAAACGTCGGCCCCAATAAGCTGCCGATGGTATAGCTTAATAACAGCGCCTGGTTCATCGCCACCAGTTGGTGATGTTCCACCTTCTCACAGGCCCATGCCATTGCGACCGGATAGAGCGTGAAACCCGCGGCTCCCAGAATAAACAACGCGGGAGCCATCGCAGCGTTGCTGAGCATGGCGAGACACCCCATGATCACCACAAAGACCTGCACGCGCAGCACCAGCAGGCGGCCAAAACGGTCCGCCAGACGGCCAACTGGCCACTGCCCGACAATACCTGCACTGACCATCACGGCCATCCAGAACCCGATCCCGGAATCACTAACCCCCTGATGGTTCAGCCAGAGCGGCATCAGGCCATAGAGCGACCCCAGCACAATGCCAGAGATAATACAGCCGTTCACTCCCAGACGCGCCTGACGCAGCTTCAACATCGGCCAGACGTGGGTCGTCGCTTCCTGATGCTCACTGCTCTGGTTCACAATACGCGTGAAGAGCAGAGGCAGGATCGCCGCCAGCGTCATACCCGTGACCCACGGCAGAACACTCATCAAATCAGTTGGCAGTTTGTTGACCATCAACTGCCCGAGCACGGTACCGACATAATAGACCATCATATAAGCCGCCAGCAGGCGGCCACGGTTGCGCGAAGTGCCACTGCACATTAGCGCACTTTCTACGACTACCCAGATCATCGCGCAGCCTACACCGGCAATAAAACGCCAGGCCATCCAGCTCCAGAAGCCAACCATCAGCCCCAGCCCGGCGCACCCGGCGGCGAAAATCAGCGACGCCAGATAATAGCTACGGTTAAAACCAAAACGTTTAATCAGGTTCCCTGTCACCAGGGTTCCCAGCAGGTTTCCCGTAAAAAACGACGAGCTAACCATACCCACCTGCCAGGTCGGTAAGTTTTCATGGGCGAGCCACAGCGGGACGAGCGTGTTTAACACCGCGATCGCCAGGGTCAGCAAAAGCAGGCCACAGAGCAACAGAAGCACTGGCCGGGTATAGGTGGTCATGGATTAAAAACCGTGAGGAAATTCAGATTTCGTGCGCATCATGCCACTGGCAAAAACAAAGTCAATCCACCGGTTCTGGCTGTGCGCACGATAAGTCCCTTGTCGATTTAAAAAACTCATCCTGCTACTGCAATATCTGTCATTAATATTAATTATGTATATGTTTTTATTTATTAATGGTCAGAATCTACACCTGATGACAGTCGAAAAATTTCATGATCGGAAAAAGAAAAGCCGGGCACTAAGTCCCGGCTTTATATAACAAAAACTGGAGTTAACTGGCGACGGCCATCCCAACGGTCATATGCAAACCGTAGAACACCCCACGGCCAATCAATTCACCGACCAGCACCAGCACAAACGCCAGTGACAGCAGCGGCAGCGCGGGTTGATAGCCCTTGATCTGAGGCGTAATCCAGCAGACTAATGCCGCCACCAGCAACACCACGCGCCAGGCCATCAGCGAACCGTAATCCGGCACCAGTGCAGAAGCCTGTTGAATGGAGCTGTGAATGGTTGCCAGTTCTGCCCCCTGCATCAGAGCAACAACCGCACTCACCACCAGCGCCAGCAGCGAAACAACCGGCAGTAAACGCATTGCCCAGCCATCAACACCCGCAACGCGTAACAGCAGGAAGCCGAGAAGCGGCCCGCCGATAAACATCGTCAGGAAGAAGCTCATCGGTGTCCAGACGCTGTACCAGGTCGGTACGGTGTCGATAGTGTTATAAACCCGCACCATCATCCACACGAACACCACGCCCAGCACCATCGTGACCACAAGCCACACGCTACGCAGACCCGCAGGCAGTTTTTTCAGCGCGGCCAACAGCCAGCCCAGACCACCCACAGCAAAGAAGATTGCCCCGCTGGCGATTTCGTTACTGAGCGAAGACGCACCTACGCGGTTCAGGGAGTTGAACGCGCGCATTGGCGAGCCGAGGTGTAACGTAGAGGCGATAAACCCGATCCCCATCAATACCCACAGGCCAAACATGCTCAATACCAGACGTTGCTGTTGTTCGGCATTCAGATTGCCTTTTAACAACGCAAGGGCGAGAACAATGAAACCGCCCGCAACGCACTGTCCAAAGACCGTGAAGATCATCAGCGGCCATTCATGCCATCCACTTCCCATCTCACACCTCCTTCGGGTTTGCCAGATAGCCGGTGGTATCACCCGTCGGGCGGCTGTTGGCGTTAGGTTTAATCACAATGCTCGGCTTCGTGAAGTGCGCCGACGGCAGCGGCGCGACGGCAGCAAGCTGGCCGTGTTTTTTACGCAGCTCTTCTATCGGACCGAAGTCCAGCGCACGCAGCGGACAGGACTCCACGCAGACGGGCTTTTTGCCGTCTGCGACGCGGGTATAGCAACCGTCGCATTTGGTCATGTGGCCTTTGGCGGCATTGTACTGCGGCGCACCATAAGGACAGGCCATATGGCAGTAGCGACAGCCGATGCAGACATCTTCGTCCACCACCACAAAGCCGTCCTCACGCTTATGCATCGCCCCGCTCGGGCACACTTTGGTACACGCCGGATCTTCGCAGTGGTTGCAGGCAATCGACAGGTAATAAGCAAAGACATTCTGATGCCAGACGCCATTGTCTTCCTGCCAGTCGCCGCCCGCGTATTCGTAAATACGACGGAAGCTGACGTCCGGGGTTAAGTCTTTGTAATCTTTGCAGGCCAGCTCGCAGGTTTTGCACCCGGTGCAACGGCTGGAATCAATATAAAATCCATACTGGGTTGTCATCGGTTACTCCTTACACCTTTTCAACCTGAACAAGGTTCGTGTGGGACGGGTTGCCTTTCGCCAGCGGTGATGGGCGCTGCGTGGTCAGTACGTTAATACTGCCTGCCTGGTCGATACGGTTTGCATCCGGGTTGTACCAGGCCCCTTCCCCCAGCGCGACAACGCCTGGCATCATGCGCGGTGTAACCCTGGCTTCAATGTGTACCTCTCCACGACCGTTAAAGATGCGTACGCGATCGCCATTGCTGATACCGCGCGCTTTCGCATCTATTGGGTTGATCCACATTTCCTGACGGCAGGCGGCTTTCAGTACGTCTACGTTGCCGTAGGTTGAGTGTACGCGTGCCTTATAGTGGAAACCGGTCAACTGCAGCGGGAATTTCGCCGTCAGCGGATCGTTGTAGTTTTCGAAACCAGGCGTATAGATTGGCAGTGGATCGATAACGTCCCCGTCCGGAAGCTCCCAGCTGGAGGCGATTTTCGCCAGCGCTTCCGAATAGATTTCGATTTTGCCTGACGGCGTCATCAACGGGTTGGCGTGAGGATCTTCACGGAATGCCTTATACGCCACGTGGTGCCCTTCCGGGTCACGCTGTTTATACATCCCCTGCTTGCGGAAGGTATCGAAGTCCGGCAGGTCAGGGATGGCTTTACGGGAGAGTTCATGCAGATGACGCATCCACCCTTCCTGAGTACGCCCCTCGGTAAACTGCTGCTCAACGCCAAGGCGTTTTGCCAGCTGGGAGGTCATCTCATAGATGGTTTTGCACTCAAAGCGCGGTTTGATGGCCTGATCGGTGAAGATCACATAGGACATGTTCCCGCAGGAGGCATCAAGCGCAAAATCCATCTGTTCAGAGGCGGTGCAGTCCGGCAGCAGAATATCGGCATATTTCGCCGACGAGGTCATGTGGCAGTCGATCACCACAATCATCTCGCACTTCTTGTCATCCTGCAGAATTTCATGAGTACGGTTAATTTCAGAGTGCTGGTTGATAAGACAGTTACCGGCATAGTTCCAGATCATCTTGATCGGCACATCCAGCTTGTCTTTACCCCGCACACCGTCACGCAACGCGGTCATTTCCGGGCCACGTTCAATTGCATCCGTCCACATAAACATGGAGATGCTGGTCTGAACCGGGTTATCCAGCGTCGGCATACGCTCAAACGGCACGTCATAAGAGCCTTCGCGCGCACCGGTGTTACCGCCATTAATACCAACGTTGCCGGTCAGAATGGAGAGCATCGAAATGGCGCGGGTCGCGATTTCACCGTTTGCGTGACGCTGCGGCCCCCAGCCCTGGCTGATAAAGGCCGGTTTGGCTAAACCAATTTCACGCGCCAGTTGAACAATACGTTCGACCGGAATACCGGTGATGGTAGAGGCCCACTCTGGGGTTTTCGCCACACCGTCACTGCCCTGACCGAGAATGTACGCTTTGTAATGCCCGTTAGCCGGTGCGCTGGCGGGCAGGGTTTTCTCGTCATAACCAACGCAGTATTTATCAAGGAATGGCTGATCGACAAGGTTTTCGGTGATCATCACCCACGCCAGCGCGCTGACTAATGCGGCATCGGTACCAGGACGGATAGGGATCCACTCATCTTCACGCCCTGCACCGGTATCGGTATAGCGTGGATCGATAATAATCATACGTGCATTGGATTTCGCTCGAGCCTGCTCAAGGTAGTATGTCACCCCGCCGCCGCTCATGCGCGTTTCACCCGGGTTATTACCGAACAGCACCACCAGCTTACTGTTCTCAATATCAGAAGGGCTGTTACCGTCTGCCCAGCCACCATAGGTGTAGTTCAGACCTGCGGCAATCTGTGCAGAAGAGTAGTCACCATAGTGATTGAGATAACCGCCGCAGCAGTTCATCAGACGTGCTACCAGCGTTTTTCCCGGTGGCCAGGAACGCGTCAGCGTACCGCCAAGAGTCCCGGTACCATAGTTCAGGTAGATGGATTCGTTGCCATACTCTTTGATCAGACGCTGCATGTTGGTGGCAATGATATCGTAGGCTTCATCCCAGCTAATGCGTTCGAACTTCCCTTCCCCACGCTGACCGACGCGTTTCATCGGATACTTCAGGCGATCCGGGTTATAGACGCGGCGGCGCATTGAGCGGCCACGCAGGCAGGCACGAACCTGATGTAATCCATCGTAGTTATCGTCGCCAGTATTGTCGGTTTCGACATACTTAATTTCACCATCCACCACATGCATACGCAATGGACAACGACTACCACAGTTTACGGTACAGGCACTCCACACCACTTTTTCCGGGGCTGTCGCCGGGGACAGAGCATCCGCCGCTGATGCCAGTCGGGTAAAGGGGAGCGTGAAGGCACTGCTGGCAACAGCCAGGCCGCCAATTGCCGTGGTTTTCATCAACCCACGGCGAGTGACCTCGGCAGCCATTAACGCATCAGGCGCTTTGATTTTCATAGAGACTCACTTTGGTTGCTCACAAAAAAAAGAGAGGCGGCCCAGGCCGCTATATAGCCTTATATACAACGTATTTCTTCGTTATCAGCGCGTTATGCTGACTTTCATTCGGAGGAGTATTACCACTTTAGAGGGAGGGGTTATTGCTTCGTATCAAATCAGAGGCATAAAAAAAGCGCCCTCAGGCGCTTTTTTGTTTTACGACAAATTAACCGATGTACTGCTGGCCTTTCATGTACGGGCGCAGCACTTCAGGGATCTCAATACGACCATCCGCCTGCTGGTAGTTTTCCAGCACCGCGACCAGCGTACGACCCACTGCCAGACCAGAACCGTTCAGGGTATGCACCAGACGGGTTTTCTTGTCAGACTTGTTACGGCAGCGTGCCTGCATGCGACGCGCCTGGAAATCCCAGACGTTAGAGCAGGAAGAGATTTCACGGTAGGTATTCTGCGCAGGAACCCAGACTTCCAGGTCGAAGGTTTTGCAGGCACCGAAGCCCATGTCACCGGTACACAGCGCCATACGGCGGTACGGCAGACCCAGCAGCTCCAGCACTTTTTCAGCATGGCCGGTCATCTCTTCCAGCGCATCCATAGACTCTTCAGGACGCACGATCTGCACCATCTCCACTTTGTCGAACTGGTGCATACGGATCAGACCACGGGTGTCACGGCCATAAGAGCCGGCTTCTGAACGGAAGCACGGAGAGTGCGCCGTCAGTTTGATTGGCAGGTCATCTTCGTCGATGATCTCATCGCGCACGAGGTTGGTCAGCGGTACTTCTGCCGTTGGGATCAGCGCATAGTTGCTGCTGTCAGCTTCCTCGTCCAGCGGACGGGTATGGAACAGATCGCCAGCAAATTTCGGCAACTGACCTGTACCGTACAGCGTATCGTGGTTCACCAGATACGGTACGTAGGTTTCGCTGTAGCCGTGCTGTTCAGTGTGCAGATCCAGCATGAACTGCGCCAGTGCGCGGTGCAGGTGGGCAATCTGACCTTTCATCACCACAAAGCGAGACCCCGTCAGCTTAACCGCTGCGGCAAAGTCCAGTCCTGAGTGCATTTCACCCAGCGTCACGTGATCGCGAACGTCGAAGTCGAACGCGCGAGGAGTGCCCCAGCGTTTCACTTCAACGTTGTCGTTTTCGTCTTTACCGACAGGCACGCTGTCGTCAGGAATGTTCGGGATCGCCAGAGCAATATCACGAATTTCTGCCTGAAGAACGTCCAGTTCCGCTTTCGCCTGGTCCAGCTCTTCACCCAGTTTGTTCACTTCCAGGCGTAATGGCTCAATGTCTTCCCCGCGCGCTTTCGCCTGGCCGATGGACTTCGATCGAGAGTTACGCTCTGCCTGCAGATTTTCAGTTTGTACCTGCAGAACTTTACGACGCTCTTCAAGAGCGCGCAGCTTATCTACATCCAGCTTAAAGCCCCGGCGTGCCAGTTTGTCAGCGACTGCGTCTGGCTCATTACGCAGCAGATTGGGATCGAGCATGCTTATCCTGTGCTTATCGAATTAAAATAGGGAAATGTAACCACAGCCTGCGGTCACAGGGATACTATGCCAACATTACCGCAACGATTGAACTAACGGTAGCGTTTTATAGGGCTATTTTGATCCTGTCCGGCGAGCCAGGCGAGCTTTTCGCCAATCTTGCCTTCAAGACCTCTGTTTGTAGGGTGATAATAGCGGGTTTGTGCCATCTCCTGAGGGAAATATTCCTCTCCGGCAGCGTAGGCATTGGGTTCATCGTGGGCGTAGCGGTACTCCTGCCCATAACCCATCTCTTTCATCAGTTTGGTCGGTGCATTACGCAGATGAACCGGAACATCATAGTCCGGACGTTCACGCGCGTCAGACATGGCCGCTTTAAATGCAGTGTAAACCGCATTACTTTTCGGTGCACAAGCCAGATACACAATCGCCTGCGCAATGGCGCGCTCACCTTCCGCTGGCCCGACGCGGGTAAAACAGTCCCACGCGGAAAGTGCCACCTGCATGGCGCGCGGATCGGCATTGCCGACATCTTCAGAGGCAATCGCCAGGCAGCGACGCGCAACATACAGAGGATCGCCACCCGCACTGATAATGCGCGCGTACCAGTAGAGCGCCGCATCCGGCGCACTGCCGCGCACGGACTTATGCAGAGCAGAAATCAGATCGTAAAAACGATCGCCTTTATTATCAAAACGCGCGCTGCGTTCGCCGGCAATTTCAGTAAGCAACTCCGGTTTCAGCATTCGCTTACCAGCATCGTCAACTTCAGCCATATCGGCCATCATTTCCAGCGTGTTCAGTGCCCGCCGCGCATCACCGTTGACCAGCTCCGCAATTGCCCGGCGCGTCTCGTCCGGCAGAACGATATCCTGCCCGCCGTAGCCGCGCGCTTTGTCGTCCATCGCCTGCGTCAGAACCTTTTCGATATCGTCAGTCGTGAGCGATTTAAGCAGGTACACACGGGCGCGGGAAAGCAGCGCCGAATTCAGTTCAAATGACGGGTTTTCCGTGGTCGCACCGATGAAGAAAATTGTGCCGTCTTCAATATGCGGCAGGAAAGCATCCTGCTGGCTCTTATTGAAGCGGTGGACTTCGTCCACAAAGAGGATGGTACGACGTCCGGCATTACGGTTCTGCCGCGCTCGCTCGATCGCCTCGCGGATCTCCTTCACGCCAGAAGTGACGGCAGAGATGCGTTCCACATCGGCGTTCGCATATCGGGCGATCACTTCCGCGAGTGTCGTTTTACCGGTTCCGGGTGGGCCCCAGAGGATCATCGAGTGCAGATGCCCGGCCTCAATGGCACGCGGCAATGGCTTGCCCGCAGCCAGCAAGTGCTGCTGGCCGATGTACTGCGCTAAATTTTCTGGCCGCATACGGGCGGCCAGAGGTTGAAACGCATTATCTGAAAAATCGAGCGACAGGTTGCCCACTCACGCCTCTTACTTACGTTGGTCGTCCACCGTTACGCCCTTCGGCGGGGTAAAGGTGAATTTTGATGCATCAACAGCGCCGTTTTGCTGAGATTTAAGCTGATAGCTGCTGCGCTGATCGTCCTGCTCAACAGCACCAAACTGATTGATGGTGCCATTGGTGCTCACGTTAATCGTGAACTGCTTAAGGTTGCCGTTGCTGCCTTTTGGCGTCAGGACAAACTCATCACCGCTTTGTTTGATATTGTACTGCTGCCAGTCGCTGGACTGGTTACGGGCAATCAGCATAAAGGGTGTATTGCTGGTCGCATCTTTCAGCCAGGTGGCGGTCGCCTGCTCAACAAACGGGTTGAAGAACCACAGGGTCTTACCGTCAGACACCAGGATGCTCTCATCCGGCTGGGTCATATGCCAGTTAAACAGATTCGGGCGTTTTACCCACAAATCACCCTGGCCTTCCTGCACCGCGTTGCCGCTGCCGTCAGTCACTTTTTGCGTGAAGCTGGCATGGAAGCTGCTCACTTTATCCAGTCGGCTTTTAAGGTCGCTGGCAGCATCAGCCCAGACGCTGCTGGCAACAAAACTGGTGAGTAATGCACAAGCGATTGCAATTTTTTTCATTGTTATTCCTTAAAATACGTCATCCCGATACGGGGTTCTGTCATCTATTGTGAACCTGCCCGCAGGCAGGTGACAGAAGAAAATGCTTAAATTTTGCTGATTTACCCTTCTTTGCAATCGATGAAAGGTCAATCAAACGGCGGTGGAGCCAGTACCTCACGGTTACCGTTATGCCCCTGCTCGCTCACGATGCCCTGGGCCTCCATCTGCTCGATGATACGCGCCGCACGGTTGTAGCCAATGCGGAACTGACGCTGTACCCCGGAGATAGACGCTTTACGTTTTTCGGTGACGAAGTTAACCGCCTGGTCGAATAACGGATCCAGCTCTTCGCCGCCGTCAAAGCCACCACCACCGCCTTCGCTTTCGCTGTCGGAGGTAATACCGTCAACGTACTGCGGACGGCCACGCGCTTTCCAGTCCTGTACCACCGCATGCACTTCCTGGTCACGAACGAACGCGCCGTGAACACGCACCGGAGAGGTTGAGTTCGGGCCGGAGTAGAGCATATCCCCCATCCCCAACAGTGACTCTGCACCGCCCTGGTCGAGGATGGTACGCGAGTCAATTTTACTCGATACGGTAAACGCAATACGGGTCGGGATGTTTGCTTTAATCAACCCGGTGATGACGTCTACTGATGGACGCTGCGTCGCCAGAACGAGGTGAATACCGGCCGCACGCGCTTTCTGTGCCAGACGCGCAATCAGCTCTTCCACTTTCTTACCGACGGTCATCATCAGGTCGGCGAATTCATCCACCAGCACAACGATGTAAGGCAGTTTTTCCAGCACCGGATGCTGGGCATCCATGCTGTCACCCGGCTTCCAGTATGGGTCCGGAATCGGACGGCCCATACGCGCCGCCTCAGCGATTTTCTCGTTATAACCGGCCAGGTTACGCACGCCCAGCGCCGACATCAGCTTATAGCGACGTTCCATCTCATTGACGCTCCAGCGCAGGGCGTTGGCGGCGTCCTTCATATCGGTCACAACTTCAGTCAGCAGATGCGGGATGCCTTCATAAACCGACAACTCCAGCATTTTCGGGTCAATCATGATGAAACGCACATCTTCAGGCTGCGCTTTATAGAGCATGCTGAGGATCATGGCGTTCACCCCAACGGACTTACCGGAGCCGGTGGTACCCGCGACCAGCAGGTGAGGCATTTTCGCCAGATCGGCAACCACCGGATCGCCCGCGATATCTTTACCCAGCACCACGGTCAGTGGAGATGGATTATCGCGGAAGCGGGTGTTGTCCAGCACTTCTCGCAAATACACGGTCTGACGTTTCTTATTCGGCAGTTCAAGCCCTACGTACGGCTTACCCGGGATAACTTCTACCACACGCACCGCCACGGTCGACAGGGAACGCGCCAGGTCGCGGGACAGGTTAGAAATACGCGCCGCTTTTACGCCAGGGGCCAGGTTCAGTTCGAAACGGGTGATCACCGGGCCAGGAGAGTAGTTCACCA
The DNA here is from genome assembly GCF_046622475.1 of Enterobacter sp. LM3. Taxonomy (NCBI): domain Bacteria; kingdom Pseudomonadati; phylum Pseudomonadota; class Gammaproteobacteria; order Enterobacterales; family Enterobacteriaceae; genus Enterobacter; species Enterobacter sp. LM3. The sequence goes on from NZ_JBJURN010000001.1 coordinate 158,964, forward strand.
CATCCGCCTTGATGCGGAAATCAGCCAGACGCGCTTCGACCAGACGCGCCATCTGCTCCAGCGCAAAGGTATCAACCGGTTCAACTTCAGACGGTGGCGGCGTTAACAGATCCAGCGACGGCAATGGCGTACTCGGGCGTTGCAGCGGCCGGCTGTCACCGTTACGCATCAACAGTGGATGAATAAGGCTTTCCTGCGGCTGTGCCGGAGGCTGCTGGAACTGCGGCGGCTGCGCGTGAGTCTGAGGAGTCGGCTGTTGCGGCTGCGCATACGCCTGCTGTGCAGGAACATGCTGTGCCAGTGGCTGCTGGCGCACCGGTTGCTCAGCTTCCGGCATCACGCTCGGGGTGAATAACGGCTCACCAGGGCCATCATCCACCAGATCTTTCATTGGCGAGAATTCAAAATCTGACAGCGAGAACGGGTTCGCACCGGCAGGTTGTTCACCGGAATAGCGCTGCTGCTGCGTTGCCGCAAACTGGCGCGCTAACTCGGCTTCCGCCGCATCCTCTTCGTCTTCAGGAACATGAGGCGATGGCGCATCGTGCTGATACTCTTCACCGTAGCGCTGATGCTGCTGCGCGGCGAACTGACGTGCCAGCTCATCCTGCTGCAGTTCATCGGCGTCGTCTTCATATTCAGACTCGCGCGCTTTTTCCTCAGCCATACGCTGGGAAGGCAGCTTGATGCCGTAAGAGGCCAGCTCACGACGCGTTGGTACGCGAACACGATTAGGACGAGGCAACTGCGGGCCAATCCCCTCTTTCACCTGAGGACGTGGCGCGCCACCAGCTGCCAGGCTAAAGACTGGCGCAGCAACAGCGGCCGCTGCCGTGGCTTGCTTCACGCTTTCAGCCACCGGAGCAACAACAGGTGTAGGATCAACGGAAGGAGCAGAAACAGCAGGAACCTGTACGGCAGGTTCAGGAACGGGCTGATACCAGGCCGCCAGTTGCTCGCGCTCACGGGCCCGACGCTCTTCAACTTCTTCAAAGTAGTACATTGGCGGACGGGACGGTTTCGTCTCTTCCACCACTTCAGGTTCGGACTGCGGCTCTACATATGGCTGCACAGGTTCGACCGGTTCAGGCACATATGCCTGATACGGCTGGGCGGCAGGTTGCTCGTATTCCGGATACCCCTGCGGTTCATACGCAGGTTCAGGCGGCTGATAAGGTTGTTGCCACTGTTCCTGCTGTACCGGCACATAGCTTTCTGGCTCCGGCGTATGGACACCCGGCGCACTCTGCCAGTCAACCTGAGGCTGCTGCATAGCCAGCTCTGGTGCAGGAACCGGCGCGGATGGCATGACGGCTTCAGCAGGTGCAGCAAACGCCTGCGCTGCCGTGGTGGCCGCTGCAGCGACCGCAACCTGCCCGGTGACAGAGTGACCATTGAGTAGCGGATCGTACTCGTCAAAATCACCTGGCGTGGCGCGGCTCCCGGAGAAGAGCACATCATCAGGATCGACGGCCTTACCTGCAGCACGATATTCAACCTGCTCCTCTTCATCCATGCGTTTGCCGGAGAAAAGTGCAGCATCGGTTTTACGGCCCAGCGGGTTGGCAAATTTTTCGGCTACGCGCTGACGGCGCGCCAGCGCCCCACGCAGAATACGGGCACGGCGAGATTCGCGACGCTGCACCGGGGCATCGTCGTCCTCATCGTACTCATCTTCATTGTCGTCTTCATCAACCCATGTGTCATCACGACGGGTACGGTTGCTGGCAAAAGTGAGAATATTAAGGATAAAACTGCCGATCTTTTCGGCGATACTCACCCATGACCAGCCCGTGAACAACGTCAACCCAGCGGCCCAGATGCAGAGCAATGCCAGGGTTCCGCCACTACTGTGGAGCATCGGCTGTAGCGCGGTGCTCAGCAAGCTGCCGATCACCCCACCGGAAGCAAAGTACCAGATATCATCGGCGTTAATCGCCGCCAGCCCGCAGGAGGTCAGGATCAGTGCCAGCGCGCCAATCAGGCGCAGCGAAACAGCGAAATAATCGATGTAGTCATCGTTCTGCCGATGACGCCAGGCAAACCAGCATCCGCCAATCATAATGACGGGAAGGGTGTAGGCCATCACACCGAAAATGAAAAAGAGCGTATCCGCAAGCCAGGCTCCGGGAATGCCGCCTAAATTATGAATAGGCTCATGCCATGCGGTTTGTGACCAGCTTGGATCGGAGGGGTTGAAACTGAGTAAGGCTGCCATCAGCCAGACGGCAAAAAGGGCAATAACAATCAGCAACGCCTCAAGGAGACGACGTCCGCTGCTTAGCTTCGATAGTGTGACTTCTTTGTCTTCAGTGTATTCCTGGCTCAAGAAAGGCTCTCCAGGTATCAGGCATATCCTGCCTGTTTGCTAAAACGGACAACAGCGCCGGGTATCCCCGGCACTGTTGCTGTATGGATTAACAGGAGTGTAATCAAACTACGCTGATTTTGCACCTGTTCCGTGTTAGCGCGTCTTAATAACCAGACGATTGCTCTGTTTGACCTCTTCCATCACCACATAGGTACGGGTGTCGTTCACACCAGGCAGTCGCAGCAGGGTTTCACCCAGCAGCTTACGGTAGGCGGACATGTCTGGCACACGGGTTTTCAACAGGTAGTCAAAATCACCGGAAACCAGATGACACTCTTGAATTTCTTCAAGTTTTTGTACAGCGGCGTTAAATTGCTCAAACACATCCGGCGCACCACGATTCAGAGTAATCTCAACAAATACCAGAAGTGAGGCATCCAGATAATGCGGGTTCAGCAGAGCCGTATAGCCCTGAATAAAACCCTGTCTTTCCAGTCGACGTACACGCTCAAGGCACGGCGTCGGGGAAAGTCCCACACGTTTTGAAAGCTCGACGTTGGAAATACGCCCATCCTTTTGCAATTCATTAAGAATGTTACGATCGATACGGTCGAGGTCTTTGCCAGGGCGCTTCTTGCTATCTACCATTATTATTGTCTCTCTGTATTCCTTCCCTACTCCTGCCTGGACCCTGTGCACATCACTGTTCAGAGCCTGTACCCGTTATTCATCACATCGCCTGGTTATGTATTATATCCGTCATACTTCAAGTTGCCTGCGCGTTGGCTTTTCTCACTCACCCCAGTCACGTACTCATGTACGCTCCCGGGGATTCGCTGCGTCGCCGCCTTCATGCAACTCGAATTATTAGGCTATAGACGCGATGCGGATTCGGGTTCTGTTGGTAAGAAGTCCGTTGCCCGAAGGGCAGTCACCGACATCACGTATGGCGTCTGTCCACACCATGCGTAGATTTCACTAACCCGGTAAAAATGGCATTTACGTGCATGCCTATGCGGCACACAGTTAATGCGTTTTTTTTCTTCCTTGAATGTTTTCGCAAAAGCGCAGGTGATTGTCAAAGCAAAACATCGATTTTTAGTACAACATGCCGGATATTCATTGCGGTCGGGTATTAATCCTCATTTTATTGCCTTATAAACAACCGGTTTTCAATAGCACACAGTATGTTATCGCCCGCCATTCATCGTCAGCGTCTATTGCACATATTGATATCAAAATTGCTGTGCTCTTTTTTTACGGCAACAAATTCCCTACAATCCTGCCAAATGTCTGCCAACAACAATGGGGATCTCATGGGCACGGCCAAACACAGTAAGCTGCTAATTCTTGGTTCTGGACCTGCGGGATATACCGCGGCGGTCTACGCTGCACGCGCTAACCTGCAACCGGTGTTAATTACCGGCATGGAAAAAGGCGGTCAGCTGACCACCACCACCGAAGTGGAAAACTGGCCAGGCGACCCGAACGACCTGACCGGGCCGCTGTTGATGGAACGTATGCACGAGCATGCGACCAAGTTCGAAACCGAAATTCTGTTCGACCATATTCACAAGGTCGATCTGCAGAACCGTCCGTTCCGTCTGACCGGCGACAGTGGTGAGTACACCTGTGACGCGCTGATCGTTGCCACCGGTGCATCCGCCCGTTACCTGGGTCTGCCGTCTGAAGAAGCGTTCAAAGGCCGCGGCGTATCTGCCTGCGCCACCTGCGACGGTTTCTTCTACCGCAACCAGAAAGTCGCGGTCATTGGCGGGGGTAACACCGCAGTGGAAGAAGCGCTTTATCTGGCGAACATCGCCTCTGAGGTACACCTGATCCACCGCCGCGACACCTTCCGTGCGGAGAAAATCCTGATCAAACGTCTGATGGATAAAGTGGCGAGCGGCAACATCGTGCTGCACACCAACCGTACGCTGGAAGAAGTCACGGGCGATCAGATGGGCGTTGCGGGTCTGCGTATCCGTGATACCCAGAACACCGATACCGTGGAATCGCTGGAAGTGGCTGGCCTGTTTGTGGCGATCGGCCACAGCCCGAACACGGCGATCTTCGACGGTCAGCTGGAGCTGGAAAACGGCTACATTAAAGTGCAATCCGGCATTCACGGCAACGCAACCCAGACCAGCATCCCGGGCGTATTCGCCGCAGGTGACGTCATGGATCATATTTACCGTCAGGCAATCACCTCCGCCGGTACCGGTTGTATGGCCGCGCTGGATGCTGAACGCTATCTGGACGGGCTGGCCGAACACGGTAAATAATCTTTACAAGTCAGTAACAAACGTAAATAAAGGCGGCGATAAGTCGCCTTTATTGTCTCTCCGTTGTAACATTGCGCTGCCCAATTTCTAATAACGTCACCTGCAAAGTACGCAATGGAAAAAACCCGTCAACAAGAGTTAACACGCTGGCTGAAACAGCAAAGCGTTCTTTCCCGCCGCTGGCTCATGATTTCCCGCCTTCTGGGACTGATCAGCGGTCTGTTGATTGTTGCCCAGGCATGGCTGCTGGCCCGCATTCTTAACCACATGATCATGGAGAATATTCCGCGCGAAGCACTCCTGATGCCGTTTATCGTCCTTGTTCTGGTTTTTGTTCTGCGCGCCTGGGTGGTCTGGCTGCGTGAACGCGTCGGTTTCCATGCGGGGCAACATATACGCTATGAAATCCGCCGTCAGGTACTCGACCGTCTGCAGGAAGCCGGGCCCGCCTGGATCCAGGGTAAGCCTGCCGGAAGCTGGGCGACGCTTATCCTTGAGCAAATTGACGATATGCACGACTACTATGCCCGCTATCTTCCTCAGATGGCGCTGGCCGTTTGCGTGCCGCTGCTGATTGTGATCACCATTTTCCCGACCAACTGGGTAGCGGCGTTGATCCTGCTGGGTACCGCCCCGTTGATCCCGCTGTTTATGGCGATGGTGGGAATGGGGGCTGCAGACGCTAACCGCCGCAATTTCCTGGCGCTGGGTCGTCTGAGTGGCCATTTCCTTGACCGTCTGCGCGGTATGGAAACCTTGCGTATTTTTGGCCGTGGTGAAGCGGAAACTGAAAACATCCGCCTGGCGTCGCAGGATTTCCGCCAGCGCACGATGGAAGTGTTACGCCTGGCGTTTCTGTCGTCTGGCGTGCTCGAATTCTTTACCTCGCTGTCGATTGCACTGGTGGCGGTTTATTTCGGTTTCTCCTACCTCGGTGCGCTGGATTTTGGCCACTACGGTACGGCAGTGACGCTGTCTTCGGGCTTCCTGGCGCTAATCCTGGCTCCGGAGTTTTTCCAGCCACTGCGCGATCTCGGTACCTTTTATCATGCTAAAGCGCAGGCCGTTGGCGCGGCCGATAGCCTGAAAACATTCATGGAAACGCCGCTGGCACACCCGGAACGGGGTGACGTTACGCTGAATACCAAAGAACCAGTGACAATTGAGGCGAGTGATTTTTCTATTCTGTCGCCTGAAGGCAAAGTGCTGGCAGGCCCGCTGAACTTTACCCTGCCTGCCGGGCAGCGAGTGGTGCTGGTCGGTACCAGCGGTTCAGGTAAAAGTTCGCTGCTTAATACACTGTCCGGCTTTATGGCTTACACCGGTTCGCTACGGATTAACAAAACCGAGCTGCGCGATCTCGACCCGGATGCCTGGCGCAAACAGCTAAGCTGGGTGGGACAAAACCCACAGCTACCGGCCGCCACGCTGCGGGAGAACGTGCTTCTGGCTCGCCCGGATGCACGCGAAGATGAGCTGCAATCCGTCCTTGACCGCGCCTGGGTCAGCGAGTTTCTGCCCCTGCTTGTGCAGGGGGTCAACACTATCGTTGGCGACCAGTCTGCCGGGCTGTCCGTAGGCCAGGCGCAGCGTGTAGCCGTTGCCCGTGCTCTTCTTAATCCCTGCCAGTTGATGCTGCTGGATGAGCCCGCCGCCAGCCTGGATGCACACAGCGAGCAACGCGTAATGCATGCCCTTAACGCAGCCTCATTGCAGCAAACCACCCTGATGGTCACACACCAGCTGGAAGGCATTGCCGACTGGGATCAAATCTGGGTGATGGAAAACGGTCAAATTGTTGAGCAAGGCGATTACGCCTCTCTCGTTACCGCGCAGGGGCCATTTGCCACCCTGCTGGCGAATCGTCAGGAGGACATCTGATGCGTGCCCTGCTCCCGTATCTTGCGCTGTATAAACGCCATAAATGGATGCTGACGCTGGGCATCGTACTGGCGATCGTCACTCTGCTTGCCAGCATTGGCCTGCTGACGCTCTCCGGCTGGTTCTTATCGGCGTCTGCCGTCGCGGGCGTCGCCGGGTTATACAGCTTTAACTACATGCTCCCGGCCGCGGGCGTGCGTGGCACCGCCATTACCCGTACCGCCGGACGCTATTTTGAGCGGCTGGTCAGCCACGATGCGACCTTCCGCGTGCTGCAACACCTGCGCATTTACACCTTCAGCAAACTATTGCCCCTCTCCCCTGCCGGGCTGGCGCGTTTTCGCCAGGGTGAATTGCTCAACCGCGTGGTCGCGGATGTCGATACGCTGGATCACCTCTACCTGCGCGTCATTTCGCCGCTGGTGGGCGCATTTGTGGTGATCGCGGTGGTTACGCTGGGGTTGTGTGTTCTGGATGTTCCCATTGCGCTGACGCTCGGCGGCATCATGCTGTTGACGCTGATGATTCTGCCGCCGCTGTTCTACCGCGCCGGTAAATCCACCGGGGAAAATCTGACTCGCCTTCGCGGTGAATATCGTCAGCAACTCACCTCCTGGTTACAGGGGCAGGCCGAGCTGACCCTTTTTGGTGCCAGCAAACGCTACCGCGCCCGTATGGAAAGCACGGAGTTAAACTGGCACGAAGCGCAACGTCGCCAGTCTGAACTGACGGCGTTCTCCCAGGCCTTGATGATGTTAATTGGCGGCGTGGCTGTCATTGCTATGCTGTGGATGGCTTCTGGCGGAGTGGGCGATAACTCACAGCCCGGCGCACTGATTGCCCTCTTCGTCTTCTGTGCGCTGGCGGCCTTTGAGGCACTGGCACCGGTGACGGGGGCATTCCAGCATCTTGGGCAGGTTATCGCTTCTGCCCTGCGCATCACGGAGATTGCCGGGCAAGAGCCGGAAGTGACGTTCCGCGACGGGCAAACCGTTGTGCCAGAGCGCGTCACTCTGACACTGAATGACGTCACGTTTGCTTATGACAAGCAGGCACAAAACGCGCTGGAAGGCATCAATCTCGTCGTGAACGCAGGCCAACACATTGCGCTTCTTGGCCGCACGGGTTGCGGTAAATCGACGCTCCTGCAGCTGCTGACCCGCGCCTGGGATCCGCAGCAGGGACAGATCCTCCTTAACAATGTGCCACTGGCAGACTTCAGCGAACAGACGTTGCGCAAGACTGTCAGCGTGGTACCGCAGCGTGTGCATCTCTTTAGCGCAACGCTGCGCGATAACCTGCTGCTTGCCGCGCCAGATGCCTCTGATGCGCTGCTTAGCGTGGTGCTGGAGCAGGTTGGGCTGCATAAGCTGCTTGAAGATGACGGGTTAAACAGCTGGCTGGGTGAAGGGGGTCGTCAGCTCTCCGGCGGTGAGTTGCGCCGTCTGGCAATTGCGCGAGCACTGCTGCACGATGCCCCGCTGATGTTGCTGGATGAGCCGACAGAAGGGCTGGACGCCACTACCGAGAGCCAAATCCTTGATTTACTGGCCACTGTCATGGCCGGTAAAACCGTGCTGATGGTGACACACCGACTGCGCGGACTGGCGAGTTTTGATCAGATAATTGTGATGGACAACGGGCACATTATTGAGCATGGTAGTCACGCAGAACTGTTGGCGAAACAGGGTCGCTACTACCAGTTTAAACAGCGTCTGTAGACTATATTTGTACCGATCCTCACTCGCGTATTGGAGTTCTGCTGTCATGCGCCTGGTCCAGCTTTCTCGTCATAATATTGCGTTCCCTTCTCCGGAGGGGGCGCTGCGTGAACCCAATGGGCTACTGGCGCTTGGCGGTGACCTCAGTCCTGCACGGCTATTGATGGCTTACCAGCGCGGGATTTTCCCGTGGTTTTCCCCCGGTGACCCTATTTTATGGTGGTCGCCCGACCCGCGTGCTGTACTGTGGCCAGCCCAGTTTCATCTGAGCCGCAGCATGAAACGTTTCCATGCGAAATCACCGTACCGTGTAACGCTCAACCACGCGTTTGGTCAGGTCATTGAAGGTTGTGCCAGCGATCGTCATGAAGGCACATGGATAACCCGCGATATTATCGACGCCTATCACCGCCTGCATGAGCTTGGCTACGCCCATTCAATAGAAGTGTGGGAGAAAGGTGAGCTGGTTGGTGGCATGTATGGCGTGGCACAGGGTACGTTGTTCTGTGGCGAGTCGATGTTTTCCCGCGCAGTTAACGCCTCGAAAACTGCACTGCTGGTTTTCTGCAACGAGTTTGCCCTACGTGGCGGACAGTTGATGGATTGTCAGGTACTTAATGAGCATACCGCCTCGCTCGGTGCCGTAGAAATCTCCCGTCGTCACTACATTGAGCACCTGGATACCTGCCGCCAGGAGAAGCTTCCGCGCGACTTCTGGGTACCAAGGACACTCTTTATGCCCAATGTCTAAATGTTTTCCGCACATTTTTCATGAGGGTGTTATAATTACGCCGCAGAGTAGCTTCTGCCTGTTGCCCCGCCGCCGTTTGGGACCTTCGCTTCAGATAACGTCCTGACGTTTATCCTGTCGTCTCCCCTTTACGAATGCGCTTTTCGTTCGGTAGTACCGTGACGCTTGGGCAATGCGCCGAAACTGTTTTGCTGCGTTTTAATCGCGCAATTCTTTACTTAATTGATGAATTTCGGCATTATCTTGCCGGTTCAAAACTTGGTAGTGATACCCCAGAGGATTAGATGGCCAAAGAAGACAATATTGAAATGCAGGGTACCGTACTTGATACGTTGCCTAACACCATGTTTCGCGTAGAGCTGGAAAACGGTCACGTGGTAACTGCGCACATCTCCGGTAAAATGCGCAAAAACTATATCCGCATTTTAACGGGCGACAAAGTGACTGTTGAACTGACCCCGTACGACCTGAGCAAAGGCCGCATTGTCTTCCGTAGTCGCTAATTGTTTTCGCCTGTAATGGCAGATGAATATATACAAGGTCGGGATAATCCCGGCCTTATTTTTTTGTAGGCCACGACACCTTTAATCCCTCCGCTCTTAATGCGCAAAAAGTATCCATTCCATAAGTCATGACAAATGACTATACTTCCCTATGACAAATGACATTCATCAGGAGGTACAGATGAGAACATGGGTTCCCGCGCAGAAACCTGCTGACAACGCACTTTGGCGTTTTGCAGGTTTGCCTGCAAACAGAGGTATGCGGCTGATTGAATATCTCAATCAGGGCTTGCCCGTCAGCGTACTTGACAACATTCATGAATGGACCGCGATGTCAAAAGCGGACATTTTACGCGTGACAGGGATTAACGAGCGCAATGTCGCGCGCCGCAAAAGTGCGGGCCGTACGCTGACGCCCGATGAAAGCGAACGCGTGGCTCGTTTCGTTCGGGTACTGGATACCGCTGTCGATTATTTTGGCAGTAAAGACGAGGCATGGAACTGGCTGCAATCACCGGTTCGCGGGCTTGGCAATATAGCACCTGTCGACCTGATTGCCACAGAAACCGGCGCACTGGAAGTCACCGACCTGATTGGCCGTCTGGAACACGGAGTGCTGGCATGATTTTTTATCGTCTGGTGACGGGACGTTATGCCAGCGAAGCGTGGAGTGGAAGCGGTGCAAACCAGTATGGTGGCCGCTGGAATCATAAAGGACACCCTGCGGTGTACGTCTCCACATCCATCTCGCTGGCAGCGCTCGAAATTCTGGTTCACGTTAAAAGGGATACCGTACTGAATCAATACCAACTGTTCAGCATCGATATCCCGGACGATCAGATTGATCATCTGGATAAAGAGTGGCTGCCCGGGGACTGGCAGGAAAATCCAGCTCCGGTTTCAACGATGGACCTGGGAACCAGCTGGCTACAGGCCAGTGATGCACTGGCACTTATTTTACCTTCCTGCATTATTCCTTATGAAAACAATGCCATTCTCAACCCATTGAACCCGGCATTTCAACAGGCTTTATCCTCCGTTCAGCGCCACTCTTTTGTATTCGATACCCGGCTGGCAGAAAAAACCGCACCCTGAAACAGATGCGGTTGTTATTTCTCAGAACCAGGGAACCGTCGCTGTCGCGCTTAGCCCGTAAGTCGCCCGTAGAAAGATCCCCCAGTCAGCGAGCCGATCCTTATTTAATAAGAGTTGCTGACCTTATTTTCCACTTCCCATTTTCCTGAATCAGGCAATCTGCAACGACATGCTCCTGCTTCTGTCCGAATGCGATATAGATGTTTGTGCACACAGCGTCAAAATCAGATGAAACTACCGCAACATGATCCCAGTCATTACCCCAGTCCTGGGCTTTTATAAACATGTCAGCATCTGGCATGTCTTTATCATTACTGTCACCTGAATAAAGTTTTTTTATCGCTGCGATCGTTTCTGATGCTACGTAATCACCCATAGTGTCCGGGTTGAGGACAGGTGCATTATTCTGATTAAGCTGACTGATATACCACTGATTAAATTTTATGGCTATGGTAGCGGGTTGATTGTGTTCACTTGCCACAGCAATTGAAGACAGCGTGAAAATGATTATCAGGAGCGATCTCATTAGTTATCCCTGAAAATTTCATAATGGGGTTTTAATTATTCACTAAAGTGGCCCGCATACTTTTTGCTTCTCTCGTGTTTGGGATGTCCAGGCCACTACAATTTCTTATCACGTCCGTGACGTAATGGGTGCAAGAACCCGTACTGATGCAACAAATCAGATTCAGGGAATAATATGGATTACGGTTTTTTCACGACAAGGCATAATCACATCTGCGGCCATTGAATGCGCTATGTCATGCAATAACCCCGTAAGATGCGGCAACATATCGCGATCAAAATGCGAAATCAGCAATACGTGATTTAATGCCCGGCAGTAATCGCATTTGGTTTCGGTATCTTCCAGCATCCACTCTTTATACCGCGGCGGCTCCTCTGCGTCTTCAAATTCCACCACCTGAAAATCGCGCATTGATTCTGTGAGTCCCGTTTTAACTTCTTCCAGATAAGCGCCCAGACAGCGGCAAACGGGCTGGGTTTGAGGAAGCGAAGTGCAATCCAGCAGGATTTCGGTGAGCAACTTACAACGCTCGGCAAGGGTTGGGAGATCGGGGTTGAGGGAGAGTTCGCTGTAGAGTTGGGAGAAAGATTGGTTTTCCATATCATAATTTCCATATTTAGAAGCCGAAAACTACCACCAGAAACGCCAACTTCAGGTGGCAGACTGAACCGGTTTGGCGTACCGACCATATGGAAAATCGGCGCTTCAAAAGAAGCCCCAGTTCAGCCCACCATATTTGAAGATACGGATTATACCGCAGCTAAAAAAAGAGTGAACGAAACCAGTAACGTTGCTGTGAGCAACATCTTTCCATATGTGTGTATCAGGACGCCAATCCCGGCACCTGATTTTGCAGGTGTGTCGCCATTTTACTACTGTGAATTTATCCAGCAATCAGCATCATTAAATACTGGAAAGCGCCTCGCAAAATTCCTCTGCGCCCTGATGCCCTCACCCTAGCCCTCTCCCACAGGGAGAGGGAACAGATAGTGCGGTCTGCCAGAATCAGGCATAAAAAAACCGGGCAAATGCCCGGTTTTTAAGTTTAACGTTCAACTCAGTGAGCCGCTTCCGGCTTATGCTTCGCCGCACTCTGGAAATCGTACGTCAGCTCATTCTTCGCCTGATCCAGCGCCACGGTCACCTGACCACCGTCCACCAGCGAGCCAAACAACAGCTCGTTCGCCAGCGGTTTCTTCAGGTTATCCTGAATCACACGCGCCATCGGACGCGCACCCATCGCACGGTCGTAGCCTTTCTCAGCCAGCCAGTTGCGGGCCTCCTGGCTCACTTCTAGCGACACGCCTTTCTGATCCAGCTGAACCTGCAACTCGACGATGAACTTATCCACCACCTGATGGATCACCGCGGTAGAGAGGTGATCGAACCAGATAATGTTGTCCAGACGGTTACGGAATTCCGGCGTAAAGATCTTCTTGATCTCTTCCATCGCATCGGTGCTGTTATCCTGGTGGATAAGGCCGATAGATTTACGTTCAGTTTCACGCACCCCGGCGTTGGTGGTCATCACCAGCACCACGTTGCGGAAGTCCGCCTTGCGCCCGTTGTTGTCGGTCAGCGTCCCGTTGTCCATCACCTGCAGCAGGATATTGAACACATCCGGGTGCGCTTTCTCGATTTCATCAAGCAGCAGTACCGCGTGCGGATGCTTGATCACCGCATCGGTGAGCAGGCCGCCCTGATCAAAGCCCACGTAGCCCGGAGGTGCACCAATCAAACGGCTGACGGTGTGACGCTCCATGTACTCAGACATATCAAAACGCAGCAGCTCAATGCCCAGCGCTTTGGAGAGCTGAACCGTCACCTCGGTTTTCCCGACACCGGTCGGGCCGGCGAACAGGAAGGAACCAACAGGTTTATGATCATGCCCCAGTCCGGCGCGAGCCATCTTAATCGCTTCGGTTAAGGCCTCAATGGCTTTGTCCTGACCAAAGACCAGCATTTTCAGGCGGTTGCCGAGGGTACGCAGCGTATCACGGTCGCTCTGAGAAACGCTCTTCTCAGGGATACGCGCGATGCGTGCCACCACCGACTCAATATCCGCCACGTTAACGGTTTTCTTACGCTTGCTGGCTGGCATCAGACGTGCCCGCGCGCCCGCCTCATCAATCACGTCAATCGCCTTATCCGGCAGATGACGGTCGTTGATGTATTTCACCGCCAGCTCCACCGCCGCACGCACCGCTTTGGCGGTATAACGCACGTCGTGGTGGGCTTCATATTTCGGCTTCAGACCGTTAAGGATCTGCACCGTTTCCTCAACGGACGGCTCCGTCACGTCGATTTTCTGGAAGCGGCGCGCCAGAGCACGGTCTTTTTCGAAAATGTTGCTGAACTCCTGGTAGGTCGTGGAGCCAATCACGCGGATCTTGCCGCTGGAAAGCAGCGGTTTGATCAGGTTAGCAGCATCCACCTGGCCACCGGAGGCTGCACCTGCACCGATGATGGTATGAATTTCATCGATAAACAGAATGCTGTTGGTGTCCTGCTCCAGCTGTTTTAACAGCGCCTTGAAGCGTTTTTCAAAATCACCACGGTATTTGGTGCCCGCCAGCAAAGAACCGATATCCAGCGAGTAGATGGTGCAATCGGCAATCACTTCCGGCACATCGCCCTGCACAATACGCCAGGCAAGGCCTTCGGCAATCGCGGTTTTACCCACGCCAGATTCCCCCACCAGCAGCGGGTTGTTCTTACGGCGACGGCACAGCACCTGGATAGCGCGCTCCAGCTCTTTATCGCGGCCAATCAGCGGGTCGATACCGCCAACGCGAGCGAGCTGGTTAAGGTTGGTGGTGAAGTTTTCCATACGATCCTCCCCTCCTGCTTGCTCTTCATTGTTATTGACCTGATTGCTGGAGTCCGACGCCGGGTTAGGCTCGTCTTTCCGCGTTCCGTGAGAGATAAAGTTAACCACGTCGAGTCGGCTGACTTCGTGTTTGCGCAGCAGATAGGCCGCCTGGGACTCCTGCTCGCTGAAGATGGCGACTAATACGTTTGCACCAGTCACTTCGCTACGTCCGGAAGACTGGACGTGGAATACCGCACGCTGCAAGACACGCTGGAAGCTGAGCGTCGGCTGCGTGTCGCGCTCCTCTTCACTGGCTGGCAGCACCGGTGTGGTTTGTTCGATGAAGGCTTCGAGTTCCTGACGTAGCGCCACCAGATCCACAGAGCAGGCTTCCAGCGCTTCGCGGGCGGATGGGTTGCTAAGCAGCGCGAGCAGTAAATGCTCGACGGTCATAAACTCATGTCGGTGCTCACGCGCTCTGGCGAAAGCCATGTTTAAACTGAGTTCCAGTTCTTGATTGAGCATAGGCACCTCCCCCAATTTTATGCCTTATCAGGCCTTTTCCAGCGTACATAGCAACGGATGCTCGTTCTCCCTCGCGTAGTCGTTCACCATCGCCACTTTGGTTTCCGCCACTTCGGCTGTAAAGACGCCGCAGATAGCTTTGCCACGATAATGAACGGTAAGCATCAGTTGCGTTGCACGTTCTACATCATAAGAAAAGAACTTTTGTAGCACGTCAATAACAAATTCCATCGGCGTGTAATCATCGTTCATTAACATAACTTTATACATGGATGGCGGTTTTAGCGCGTCACGCACTTTATCTTCCGCCAGCTGGTCAAAATCCAGCCAGTCGTTAGTCTTACCCATTTTGCATAATCACTTTGAATCTACCTCAGATGTTAGATAACAATCATCTATTACTGTCATCCGCGATGTCTGTCACAAACCGTAGCAATAGCGTTAACTGCTTCAAACTTTGGTTGATTGTTGTCCCAACTCCAGCGCCAAACGCTTGACGGCTTCTTTCGTTTATCTAAATTGTACAAGCGTGAGATGGCGAGGTTTTGAACAGCCCCCACTCCACCACCGGTTCATTCCATCTTAATTTATAAGATTTACGAAGGATGTCGAAGCATGGAAATGGGTACTGTTAAGTGGTTCAACAACGCCAAAGGGTTTGGCTTCATCTGCCCCGAAGGCGGCGGCGAGGATATCTTCGCTCACTATTCCACCATTCAGATGGATGGTTACAGAACGCTCAAAGCCGGGCAATCCGTCCGGTTCGATGTACACCAGGGGCCAAAAGGCAATCACGCAAGCCTTATCGTGCCCATTGAAGCAGAGACGGTTGCATAGCTCTCTGTTTCATTGTGTACATCCCGCAGGCAAAATGCCAGCCCGATCGGCTGGCATTTTTATTTTCGGGTTATTCCCGAGCCAGCGCATCCACCGGATCCAGCCGCGCCGCATTTCGCGCCGGCAGCCAGCCAAACAAAATACCGGTAACGGTTGAGCATAAAAACGCCGTCAGGATCGCCACCGGTGAGAAGCCAATTTCCCAGCCGGGTAAAAAGAGCTGAAGCATAAAGGCGATCATCATCGAGAGTGCAATGCCCATCGCACCGCCAACCAGACACACCAGCACCGCTTCAATCAAAAACTGTTGCAGCACATCGCTTGCCCTGGCTCCAACCGCCATGCGGATACCAATCTCCCGCGTGCGCTCCGTCACCGACACCAGCATGATATTCATCACCCCGATCCCACCAACAACCAGTGAAATCACCGCCACCAGCGTCAGGAACATCTGAAGAGTACGTGTGGTCTTTTCCGCCGTTTTCAAGAGGCCATCCATGTTCCAGGTGAAGAAATCCTTCTTCCCGTGGCGCAGGGTTAACAGCCGCTCAAGCTGCTGCTCGGCCAGCGCACTGTCGTAGCCCTCTTTCACGCGCACGGTGATGGAGTTGAGCCAGGACTGCCCCATGATCCGCCCGGAAATGGTGGTATACGGCAGCCAGACGCGCAGGATTTTACTGCTGCCAAACATCGACTGTTTCTCTTCCGCCACACCGATAACCGTCGCAGGCATGTTCCCGACGAGGATCACTTCGCCCACCACGCGGGTTTTATTGGGGAAGAGCTGCCTGCGTGAGTTGGCATCCAGAACCACCACCTGCGCCCTGCCCGCCAGTTGCTCGGCATTAAAGGTAGCCCCTTCGCTAAAGGTCATGCCGTAAACAGTAAAGTAGTCGCCGCTGACGCCGTTGGCGCTGGCCGCCACGTCGACATTGCCTACGCGCAGACGCAGGTTTTGCGACACCGCAGGTGTGGCTGAATTCACCCACGGCTGCTTCTGGATGGCCGTCAGGTCGTCATATTTCAGCGCCTGCTGATACTGCGGTTCGTCATCACCAAAATCTTTGCCGGGGTAGACGTCAATGGTGTTGGTACCAATGGCACGGATATCCGCCAGCACCAGCTGTTTTGCCGCGTCGCCTACCACCACTATCGACACCACCGACGCGATACCGATGATAATGCCGAGCATGGTCAGCAATGTGCGCATTTTATTGGCCGCCATTGCCAGCCAGGCCATTGTCAACGCTTCGCGAAAACTGCTGGAGAACTGCCCCCAGCCGGACGAGGTGGGCAAAGTCTCTTTCTGTACGGCATCCTTCGTCCGTCGGGCTGGCGGGTTACTGACCAGCTCGCCGTCATAGATCTCAATAATGCGTTCGGCCTGCGCAGCCACCAGCGGATCGTGAGTCACGATGATCACCGTATGCCCCTGGTCGCGAAGCTGGTGGAGGATCTCCATCACCTCTTCGCTGGAACGGCTGTCGAGCGCACCTGTGGGTTCATCGGCGAGGATGACTTGTCCACCGTTCATCAGCGCCCGCGCAATACTGACGCGCTGCTGCTGGCCGCCGGAAAGCTGCGACGGTTGATAATCCACCCGCTCCGCCAGCCCCAGACGCGTCAACAGCTCTCGTGCGCGCTCAAGGCGTTTTTTCCGCTCCACACCGGCATACACCGCCGGAACTTCAACGTTCTGTGCCGCACTCAGATGCGAAAGCAGATGATAGCGCTGAAAAATAAAGCCGAAATGTTCACGGCGCAATTTCGCCAGCGCGTCATCATCCAGCGTGGAGACGTCCGCCCCGGCAACGCGATACGTCCCGCTGGTCGGTTTATCCAGGCAGCCGAGAATGTTCATCAGCGTCGATTTGCCGGAACCCGACGCGCCAACAATCGCCACCATCTCGCCCGCCTCGACGCGCAGGGAAATACCCTTCAGCACCTCCACCGGGCCATCACCCGACGGATAACTGCGACGGATGTTATTTAACTCAAGCAACGCCGTCATTTAACGGCTCCGGGCAGACTTTCGCTGGTGACAACCTCCTCACCCTCTTCCAGCCCTTTCACTACCACCACATCAGTGTCGTTACGCGCGCCAATCACCACTTCACGTTCACGCGTTTCGCCATTACGCAGCACTTTCACCTTATAGCGGCTGTCCCCGGCGGCTCCGCCCAGCGCAGAGAGTGGAATGGTCAATACGTTTTTCACACCGGTCAGCTGAATATGCACCTGCGCGGTCATGTCCAGACGCAGCACACCTTGCGGGTTTGGCACTTCAAAGCGAGCATAGTAGAAGATGGCATCGTTGACTTTTTCCGGCGTTGGCAGAATATCTTTCAGCACACCTTCATAGCGGGTCTGCGGATCGCCCAGCACAGTAAACCAGGCGCTTTGCCCCGGTTTAAGGTGAATCACATCCGCTTCAGAAACCTGTGCTTTCACCAGCATGGTGCCCATATCCGCCAGCGTCAGAATGTTCGGTGCCTGCTGCGCCGCAATCACGGTTTGTCCCTGCAGGGTGGTTATCTGAGTGACTTCACCGGCCATCGGTGCCACGATTTGCGTGTAGTCGAGGTTGGTTTTTGCCGTATCCAGCGAAGCCTGATTGCGCTTAATTTGCGCGTCGATAGTGCCAATCTGCGCCTGTTTTACTGCCAGCGCCGTTGTTGCGGTATCCAGATCCTGTTGCGATATCGCCTGCGTTTTAGCCAGCGCCTGCTGACGGGTCAGCGTGACCTGAGCAAGATTACGCTCCGCCAGGGCCTGGCTGCGCTGCGCACGCAACTCCATCAGCGTCGCTTCCACTTCGCGGATCTGGTTTTCGGCCTGTTCAGGATCGATAACGCCAAGCAGCTGACCTTTTTTCACCTTATCGCCAATCTCAACCGACAGCGTTTTCAACTGACCGCTCACCTGAGCACCCACATCAACCTTGCGCAGAGCATCAAGTTTGCCCGTCGCCAGCACGTTTTGTTGCAGTTCACCCGGACGAACAATCAGCGTCTGATATTGCGGCACGGGCGCATTCAGCACTTTCCAGAGCCAGAATCCGCCGACTAAGGCCACCACCGCCAGCAGCAGAACCAGCTTTCTGCGTTTTCCCTTAAGATTCATAAATATTTCCAATGAATGTTCTGGCAATCATAACTGTTGATTCTATCTAAACCGCACCTCAACGAAACCTCAAATTTCTGGAATCGTCACAATTTGTTTACGAGACGTTGATATACCTCCTGTTGAAATAAAGATCTTCCACAAGAAGGGATCTAACATGTCTTCCATCGTCGATACACCTCATTCACACTTGCCACAGCCTAAATCCGGCTGGCAATTATTTAAAAGCCTGGCCTCCGGGACAATCACGCCCGGGCTTGCGTGGCAAAACCCGTCCTATCGACGTAAGTTTGTACTACGTTCTCTGGCTACACCGTTCAACACGGCACGCCTGCTGGCAAGCCTGGCAAAACAACCTCGCCTGATGCAGATGTTACATGTGCAGCCAGGGTTACCGTGCCGTCTGCATCGCCCGTGGCTGACCGTAAATATGGATCGCCGACATACGCTGGAATCGCTTAGCTGGCACTATCAGACAATGAGTCGTCAGCTTCCGTCGACGCTGCTAAATGGCTATCTTTCTAAACAGGGTATAACGTTGCTGACGTTAACCGGTAAAGATGAGCAGCAATTTACCATCCGCCTGTGCGCCGATGCGTTTCTGGATAAAGAAGGCGAAGCCACTCTCGCTTTTTGTGACCAACAGAACACGGTGCTGGCAGAAATGACCTTCACCCTGTGCCCGTTTGAAGGGAAAACGACGCTCTTTATCGGTGGCCTGCAGGGGGCAAAAGCCCATGTTCCACATGAGCTGATCCAGGGCGCGACCAAAGCATGCCACGGCCTGTTCCCGAAACGTCTGCTGGTTGAAGCCGCCATGACGATCGGAGCCGTCTTCCCGGTGGAGCAGATTGTCGCGGTCAGTAACGCCACCCATATCTACCGCAGCTGGCGCTATCGTAAGAAAAAAGAGGGAAAACTGCTGGCCGATTACGACAGCTTCTGGCTCTCCATCGGCGGCCAACAGCAGGACAACGGTAACTTTGCGCTACCGCTGACCATGCCACGCAAACCGATGGAAGAAATTGCGAGCAAAAAACGCTCGGAATACCGCCGCCGCTATGAGCTACTGGATAGCCTGATCGACCAGGTAAACCAGGCCACCCACGGTTAATCCGCTCTCCCGCGAGCCAGCCAGAGTACGCGGGAGAACATTTTGCGCAGCAGCGTTGGAACAGACTCCACGCCTCTCTTCCCGGCTTCTATTGCCACTTCAATAGCCAGATCGGGTTTTGACGAACGGTGGATCGCTTTGGCGATCACCCGGCGCATATTCATAGGCACATCCACCGGCACCATCGCAACGCGGTGGAAAACATCGTCGAACCCCTGACGATACATAAAGTGTTCCATATCCATCGCTGGCAGCATGGTTAAATGGTCACGTTCTTCTTCCCGCTCGTTATTCAGCAGGCTGCGGACCGTAGAAGCATATTTTTTACCGGCCTCGTCACCGTCCACCAGTACGTGCCATTCAATGCCCATCCGACGGGCGAATCTAATCAGTGGCTTTAACCCTGACTGGGCAAACTCGATGACCTTAATACCTTCCGCATCGAAATGGTGTCCACACTGGCGCGCCAGTTCGTTGATAACCCAGGTTTCCGTTTCCCCTTCAACCAACAGCCAACATCGCGCAAACAGCGACGATGCGCGGTTAAAGCGGATATGAAACGCGATACGGCGTCCATCTTCCGCGTTTAGCCCACCCGGCCCAAGCCGGTAAGCAGAAACGCGTGATGATTCACGCACCAGGCGGCAGACATATTCGACCGGCGCAAGCGATAACAGCTCACCAGAGTTGGTAGTCGTAATGCGCTGGAGGGGCAGCAGGTTCAGTAAGTGCCACGCAACGGAGAGCATAATCGGGTGCAGGCGCGTTTCCGGGTCTTCCACCAGCAGCAGCGGACGTGCATCGCGATCCAGGTGGATAGTACCTTTAGCCTGCAAAAGCGTGGAGAACAGCCCCAGTAAGATCACCCGGTGCGTTCGACCGCCAGGCCTGTCGATCATCCGGTTAATGATGTCGAGATAACGCCAGCTTCGCTGTTCATCGTGAGAACGGCGGCGCATCAGGCGATTACGTGACTGCGATGTCCCCTGCTCGGAAAAGTAGTGCTCCAGCAGTTGTACCATTGCGGACAACCCCTGGCGAATTTGACCATCGGTAAGATTCTGCGGGCGCGAAACCAGCTCACGCGCCAGGAAATCCAGCTCGCGGGCGGTGACTTCCACTTCCGGCATATTCGGCACCGTACCGTTACGGATACGCCGCATAAAGCGTGCATCTCGCAGGCGCAGTACCGGCGTCAGGCGGATCAAATGACGGGCCAGTTCGTCAATGTCATTTAACGGAATAGTGTCGCCTTTGGCATCCAGGAATTCGCGCAGGGTTAGCACGCTGCCGTTCTCGGCCAGCTCACCTTCCAGCCGGTAGAAAATACGATGAAAATCATCATTGCATTGCACCCAGCACTCTGACATCGGGCGGAAGCGGCGCACACGGTGACGCCCCGGCTCAGATTCACGGAAGGTCAGAATAATGTGCAGATGCTTCTCGCGCCCCGCCACATCCCCGGGCGGGAACCAGAAATCATCATGCACGAAGTGGTAGAGATCATCCTCGGGCGAAAGCAACAGCGTAAGCGCATCCAGCAGGCTGGACTTACCCCAGGCATTCTCCCCAATCAGAACATTGTTCTGCTCAAGAAGCAGAGATAAGCGGTTGATACCGCGAAATCCGACTATTTCCACACGTTCGAGAAGCATAAATCCCCCGAGAAACGATCACTTTTTCCTTCAAGTTATCAGGAGTATAACGGCACAAAGCCCGGCAGGACACTGTAATACACCTCGATTATTCCGAAGTAGCCAGAAAAAACCAGAATCTTCCTGTCAGATTTAATTTGAATTAGGTATAGCTGCACAAGATACTACCGCCCGAGAATTGGTCTATGCTGTATTCACTACCAATTTGAACAAGGATTGACATCACATTGCCTTAAATCAAACTTACAGAGTTTATTTGAGTGGCGAAGGGGTGTTGTTGGTTTTTAAAATAATGGCTCCTTGAGTCGTCATCCCTTTTATGGCGATATAGCCTGCACGCAAGCAAGCGTGCGGAATTTTATTATTGAGGTGGTTATGTTCAGGAAATTAGCAGCGGAATGCTTTGGTACATTCTGGTTAGTGTTTGGTGGCTGCGGTAGTGCTGTTCTGGCAGCAGCATTCCCGGAATTAGGAATTGGTTTTGTCGGTGTTGCGCTGGCATTTGGCTTAACCGTATTAACCATGGCGTATGCCGTGGGACATATTTCCGGTGGTCACTTTAACCCGGCAGTGACATTAGGCTTATGGGCGGGCGGTCGTTTCCCGGCCAAAGACGTTATCGGCTACATTGTTGCCCAGGTCGTCGGTGGTATTATTGCTGCGGCGGTTCTGTATGTCATCGCCAGCGGCAAAGCAGGCTTTGACGCAGCAGCCAGCGGCTTTGCCTCTAACGGCTTCGGTGAACACTCTCCAGGCGGCTACTCCATGCTGTCTGCCATCGTCATTGAAATTGTGCTGACCGCAGGCTTCCTGCTGGTTATCCACGGTGCAACAGACAAACAGGCACCGGCGGGCTTTGCCCCTATCGCCATTGGTCTGGCATTAACGCTTATCCACCTGATCTCTATTCCGGTCACCAACACCTCTGTTAACCCGGCGCGTAGTACTGCAGTCGCGATTTTCCAGGGCGGCTGGGCGCTTGAGCAGCTGTGGCTGTTCTGGGTGATGCCAATCATCGGTGGTATTTTGGGCGGCTTGCTGTACCGCACTCTGCTGGAAAAACGTGATTAATTGTTTTCTTCCTCTCCCCGTGGGAGAGGGTCGGGGTGAGGGCATCTTGCCGCACAACCCCTCCTGAATACAGGCCGGGTAAGCGTTCACGCTACCCGGCTTTCTTTTGCCGCTTTACTGGACAGCCTTTATTGGGTAGTGTTTCTGGCGCTTAACAGATACTTAACAGACATTCAAAAGGACCGGCTGTTCATGTTTTCAGGACTCCTCATCATTCTGCTGCCCCTGATTGTGGGCTACCTTATCCCGCTGCATCGTGAATCAGCACTAAGGCTCATCAATCGTTTTCTCAGCTGGATTGTCTACGTCATTCTTTTCTTTATGGGGATTAGCCTGGCGTTTCTGGATAACCTGGCCGCCAATTTGCTGTCGATCCTGCATTATTCTGCCGTAACTGTTGTGGTTATTTTGCTGTGCAATATTGCCGCGCTGTTCTGGCTGGAACGCTCTATTCCATGGAAAAATAATCATCATCAGGAAAAACTGCCTTCCCGTATTGCAATGGCGCTGGAATCGTTAAAATTATGCGGCGTCGTGGTACTCGGTTTTCTTCTGGGACTCACCGGATGGTCCTTTTTACAACACGCCACGGAAGCCAGCGAATATACGCTGATATTCCTGCTGTTCCTGATTGGTATACAGCTGCGAAATAATGGCATGACGCTGAAACAGATTGTCCTCAACCGCCGGGGAATGATTGTGGCCGTTGTGGTGATTGGCAGTTCAATGGCCGCTGGGGTGATTAACGCCTTTATTCTCGACCTGCCGCTGAAAACCGGCCTGGCAATGGCGTCGGGTTTTGGCTGGTATTCCCTTTCCGGTATTCTGCTCACCGAATCTTTCGGCCCGGTCATTGGCAGCGCCGCTTTCTTTAATGACCTGGCACGCGAGCTGATTGCCATCATGCTGATCCCGGGACTGGTGCGCCGTAGCCGCTCTACCGCGCTCGGTCTGTGTGGTGCGACCTCAATGGACTTTACCCTGCCGGTGTTACAACGTTCTGGCGGCCTGGAGATGGTGCCTGCCGCCATCGTACACGGCTTTATTTTGAGCCTGCTGGTACCTGTTCTGATGGCGTTCTTCTCCGCCTGATACTTCTTTGGCGGTAGTCAACCTGCCGCCAAAATTGCGCTAAATCAATATCCCTCTATTTTGTAGCAGAAAGAACTTTTCTCCGTTCTGGCACAGGCATAATCTAAAACATGTATATCAAATATAACTTTAACAGGTGTGATTATGTTTTGTGTGCAATGTGAACAAACCATCCGTACTCCGGCAGGTAATGGCTGCTCCTACGCGCAAGGTATGTGCGGCAAAACGGCAGAGACGTCAGACCTGCAGGATCTGTTGATTGCTTCCCTGCAAGGACTTTCCGCATGGGCATTCAAAGCCCGTGAATACGGCATTATTGACCACTACGTAGACAGTTTCGCCCCTCGCGCATTTTTCTCCACGCTGACTAACGTAAACTTTGATTCTCCTCGCATTGTGGGTTACGCCCGCGAAGCCATCGCCCTGCGCGAAGCGCTCAAAGCACAGTGTCTGAATGCAGACGCCAGCGCCCGCGTGGATAACCCAATGGCGGAGCTGCAACTGGTGAGCGATGACCTGGGCGAACTGCAGCGCCAGGCGGCAGAATTTACCCCGAACAAAGACAAAGCGGCGATTGGCGAGAACATTCTCGGCCTGCGTCTGTTGTGCCTGTACGGCCTGAAAGGTGCGGCGGCCTATATGGAGCACGCGCACGTTCTCGGCCAGTACGACAACGATATTTATGCGCAGTACCACAAAATTATGGCGTGGCTGGGTACCTGGCCTTCCGACATGAACGCGCTGCTGGAGTGCTCGATGGAAATCGGGCTGATGAACTTCAAAGTGATGAGCATTCTGGATGCCGGTGAAACCAACACCTACGGCCACCCGACCCCAACTCAGGTCAACGTGAAGGCGACCGAAGGTAAGTGCATCCTGATCTCCGGCCATGACCTGAAAGATCTCTACAACCTGCTGAAGCAGACTGAAGGCACCGGCGTTAACGTTTATACCCACGGGGAAATGCTGCCCGCGCACGGCTACCCTGAACTGCGTAAGTTCAAACATCTGGTCGGTAACTACGGCAGCGGCTGGCAGAACCAGCAGGTTGAGTTCGCCCGCTTCCCTGGCCCAATCGTGATGACCTCTAACTGCATCATCGACCCAACCGTAGGCGCGTATGACGACCGCATCTGGACCCGCAGTATCGTTGGCTGGCCGGGTGTGAGCCACCTCGAAGGCGACGATTTCGGCCCGGTTATTGCCCAGGCACAGCAAATGGCGGGCTTCCCGTACAGCGAAATCGAACACCTGATCACCGTCGGCTTTGGCCGCGAAACTCTGCTGGGCGCTGCAGATTCGCTGATTGACCTGGTCAGCCGTGAAAAACTGCGTCACATCTTCCTGATCGGCGGCTGTGACGGCGCGCGCGGCGAACGTAACTACTTCACCGATTTTGCCACCAGCGTACCGGACGACTGCCTGATCCTGACCCTGGCATGCGGTAAGTACCGCTTCAACAAACTGGACTTCGGTGACATCGAAGGTCTGCCACGTCTGGTGGATGCCGGTCAGTGTAACGATGCTTACTCTGCCATCATTCTGGCCGTCACTCTGGCTGAAAAACTGGGCTGTGGCGTGAACGATCTGCCGCTGTCACTGGTGCTCTCCTGGTTCGAACAGAAAGCGATTGTCATCCTGCTGACCCTGCTCTCTCTGGGTGTGACCAACATTGTGACCGGCCCAACAGCACCAGGCTTCCTGACGCCGGATCTGCTGGCCGTACTGAACGAGAAATTCGGTCTGCGTTCCGTCACTAACGTTGAAGATGATATGAAGCAACTGCTGAGCGCGTAAGGAGCTATTGATGACGATGCCAACCTCACAGTGTCCGTGGCGGATGCAGGTTCATCACATCCGTCAGGAGACGCCGGACGTGTGGACGCTGTCACTGCTGTGTCATGACTACTATCCGTATCGTGCCGGTCAGTATGCGCTGGTCAGTGTCCGCAACGCGGCGGACACCCTGCGCGCCTACACCATCTCCTCTACGCCGGGTGTGAGCGAGTACATTACGCTCACTATCCGTCGCATTGATGACGGCGCTGGCTCTCAGTGGCTGACCCGTGACGTGAAACGTGGTGACTATATCTGGTTGTCTGACGCGCAGGGGGATTTCACCTGTGACGACAAGGCAGAGGATAAATTCCTGCTGCTGGCCGCTGGTTGTGGCGTAACACCGGTGATGTCAATGCGCCGCTGGCTGGCTAAAAACCGCCCGCAGGCCGACGTGCAGGTGATCTTCAGCGTCCGTTCACCGGAAGATGTGATTTTTGCCGACGAATGGCGTAACTATCCGGTCACGCTGGTTGCTGAAAACAATGCTACCCACGACTTTGTGGCCGGTCGCCTGAGCCGCGAGCTGCTGCAAAACGTGCCGGATATTGCCTCACGCACCGTGATGACCTGCGGCCCTGCGCCGTATATGGACATTGTCGAAGAGGACGTGAAAGCGCTGGGTGTCACCCGCTTCTTCAAAGAACAGTTCTTTACGCCTGTGGCGGAAGCGGCGACCAGCGGTATGAAGTTCACCAAACTGCAACCGGCGCAAACCTTCTTTGGCCGCGTGGGCACCACGCTGCTGGAAGCGCTGGAAAGCAACAACGTGCCGGTCGTTGCTGCCTGTCGTGCTGGCGTGTGCGGTTGTTGTAAGACGAAAGTGGTGGACGGTAACTACACCGTGACCAGCACCATGACGCTGACCGACGCGGAAATCGCCGAAGGGTATGTACTGGCCTGCTCATGTCACCCGCAGGGTGACCTTGTTCTCGCATAAACGGTAAACGTTCACTCGTAGGCCCGGTAAGCGTTAGCGCCACCGGGCTTTTTTGTCGGGGGGTACTGCGTTTACCCGACCGACAATGACACTACCGCCACGCGGGGTCTTTCCCCACTGCGTAACGCCCTGCCCCTAAAAACGCTATCGCGAGTGAACCCATAAAGAAGTAGACCAGGCTCTCCATCGCCCACGCGCCTACGGCGTCGAGCGCAAAGGTTTCACCCGTGCCCACCATCAGCCATGCCACCACCATCGTAAATGCCAGTACCAGCGCTGCGGGACGTGTAAGGAAACCAAGAATGATCAGGATCGGTGCCACGACTTCGCCAATCAAGACGCCATAAGCAATGAACCCCGGTAGCCCTTTTTCCACCAGCAAATGACTGATGAACCCAACGCCGCCCAATAATTTGTGTAATCCGTGAAACAACATCAGCCCGCCAACGGCAAGTCGTAACAAAAGTTTGCCAAGATCGTCGCACGCTAGCTTTTTATTAACAGCAGTTAACAATGATTTAACCATTTGGAATGATTCCTGTTTTCACCCGTGGTATCACCAGATTATGTCGGATAATGACATCTGAAAAGCACCCGTTAATAGGGGGGATTTGGCAGGCAATGCAGAGGCTTTCTTCTAAGCTTGTAAACGATATGACAAAAAGGAGCGGGACACTCATGAAACAAACCGTGGCTGCATACATAGCAAAAACCCTCGAACAGGCTGGTGTAAAACGTATCTGGGGCGTCACTGGCGACTCCCTGAACGGACTCAGTGACAGTCTCAACAAGATGAAAACCATTGAATGGATGCCAACCCGTCATGAAGAGGTTGCCGCCTTTGCCGCCGGAGCCGAAGCGCAACTCACGGGTGAACTGGCCGTCTGTGCCGGGTCATGCGGGCCGGGAAACTTACACCTGATCAACGGCCTGTTTGACTGCCACCGCAACCATGTGCCGGTGCTGGCGATAGCGGCTCACATCCCCTCGACGGAAATCGGCAGCGGCTATTTTCAGGAGACCCATCCTCAGGAGCTGTTTCGTGAATGCAGCCACTACTGCGAGCTGGTTTCCACACCGGAGCAGATCCCTCAGGTACTGGCGATTGCGATGCGCAAAGCCGTACTGAACCGGGGAGTTTCCGTCGTGGTGTTGCCGGGCGATGTGGCACTCAGGGCAGCACCGGAAAGTGCCAGCAGCCACTGGTATCACGCGCCGCAGCCGGTGGTTACGCCCACCGAAGAGGAACTGAAAAAACTGGCGCAGTTGCTGCGTTACTCCAGCAACATCGCCCTGATGTGCGGCAGCGGCTGCGCGGGGGCACATCAGGAACTGCTGGCGTTTGCCGGTAAACTGAAATCCCCGATTGTCCACGCCCTGCGCGGCAAAGAACACGTGGAGTACGATAACCCGTACGATGTGGGCATGACCGGGCTGATTGGTTTTTCCAGCGGTTTCCACACCATGATGAACGCCGACACGCTCATTTTGCTCGGCACTCAATTCCCTTATCGTCCGTTCTACCCGACGGATGCCAAAATCATTCAGATTGATATCAACCCGGCCAGCATTGGCGCGCACAGCAAAGTCGATATGGCGCTGGTGGGTGACATCAAATCCACCCTGGCCGCCCTGCTGCCGCACCTTGAAGAAAAAACAGATCGGACATTCCTCGATAAAGCCCTGAGCGATTACCGCGATGCGCGTAAAGGCCTGGACGATCTCGCCAAACCGAGCGATAAGGCCATCCATCCGCAATACCTGGCACAGCAAATCAGCCATTTTGCTGACGACGACGCCATCTTTACCTGCGATGTGGGCACGCCAACCGTCTGGGCAGCGCGCTACCTGAAAATGAACGGTAAGCGCCGCCTGCTGGGCTCGTTTAACCACGGCTCAATGGCCAACGCCATGCCGCAGGCGCTGGGAGCGAAAGCCACCGCGCCAGAGCGTCAGGTGGTGGCAATGTGTGGCGACGGCGGGTTCAGCATGCTGATGGGTGATTTCCTGTCGGTGGTACAGATGAAGCTCCCGCTTAAAATCGTGGTCTTTAACAACAGTGTGCTGGGCTTCGTGGCGATGGAGATGAAGGCCGGTGGTTATCTCACCAACGGTACCGAACTGCACGATACCCATTTCGCCCGTATCGCTGAAGCGTGCGGCATCACCGGTATCCGCGTGGAAAAAGCCGCTGATGTGGACGAAGCGCTCCAGCGCGCCTTCACCATCGACGGACCGGTGCTGGTGGATGTGGTGGTCGCCAAAGAAGAGCTGGCAATCCCGCCGCAGATCAAGCTGGAGCAGGCCAAAGGATTTAGCCTCTACATGCTGCGCGCCATTATCAGCGGACGCGGTGATGAAGTGATCGAACTGGCAAAAACCAACTGGCTCAGGTAAAACATTTCACATGACCTCTGACATTAAAGGGATGTGAAATGATTGATTTACGCAGCGATACTGTTACCCGCCCGGGCCGTGCCATGCTCGAAGAGATGATGGCCGCCCCGGTCGGGGACGACGTCTATGGTGACGATCCAACCGTCAACGAACTGCAGCGTTATGCCGCAGAACTGAGCGGTAAAGAGGCCGCTCTGTTCCTGCCAACCGGCACCCAGGCGAACCTGGTGGGGCTACTCAGCCACTGTGAACGCGGTGAAGAGTATATCGTCGGCCAGGGTGCACATAACTACCTGTATGAAGCGGGCGGCGCAGCGGTGCTCGGCAGCATTCAGCCACAGCCGATTGATGCCGCACCGGACGGCTCCCTGCCGCTCGATAAGGTCGCCGCAAAAATCAAAGCTGACGATATCCACTTCGCCCGTACAAAACTGCTCAGTCTGGAAAATACCCATAACGGCAAAGTGCTGCCGCGTGAGTATCTGAAAGCCGCATGGGAATTTACCCGCGAGCGCAAGCTGGGGCTGCACGTTGACGGTGCGCGCATCTTTAACGCCGTGGTGGAGTATGGCTGCGAGCTGAAAGAGATCACCCAATATTGTGACTCGTTCACCATTTGCCTCTCTAAAGGCCTGGGTACGCCGGTAGGTTCCCTGCTGGTCGGCAATGCGGACTACATCAAACGCGCCAACCGCTGGCGTAAGATGACCGGCGGCGGAATGCGTCAGGCGGGGATTCTGGCGGCGGCAGGGTTATATGCCCTGAAAAACAACGTGGCGCGCCTGAAGGACGATCACAACAACGCGGCATGGATGGCGACTCAATTGCGCGAAATCGGTGCCGACGTGATGCGTCACGACACCAATATGCTGTTTGTCCGCGTGGGTGACGAGCACGCTGCCGCGCTGGGTGAATTTATGAAAGCGCGTGGCGTGTTGATTAATGCCTCTCCGGTGGTGCGTCTGGTTATGCATCTCGATGTTAGCCGTGAACAGCTGTCAGAGGTGGTGAAACACTGGCAGGCATTTTTACAGCGTTAAGTAAGGAGCATAACGTGCCGCAACGTATTCTGGTGCTTGGTGCCAGTGGGTATATCGGTCAGCACCTGACGTCTGCGTTAAGCCAGCAGGGGCACCAGGTGCTGGCAGCGGCACGCAGCATTGAGCGCCTGCAAAAACAAAATTTGCCCGGCGTGACCTGTCACAGCGTCGATCTCAACTGGCCACAAGAACTTCCTGCCCTGCTGGAAGGGGTCGATACGCTTTACTACCTGGTCCACAGCATGGGTGAAGGTGGGAATTTTATTGCCCACGAGCGTCAGGTGGCAATGAACGTCCGTGACGCCCTGCGGCAAACGCCGGTAAAGCAGGTGATATTTTTAAGCTCGCTACAGGCTCCCGCAAATGAACAGTCCGATCACCTTCGCGCCCGCCAGCTCACGGCTGACACGTTGCGCAGCGCGAATATTCCCGTCACCGAACTACGGGCGGGGATCATCGTGGGAGCCGGTTCCGCCGCATTCGAAGTGATGCGCGATATGGTCTACAACCTGCCGGTACTCACGCCACCGCGCTGGGTGCGCTCGCGCACCACGCCAATTGCGCTGGAGAATTTACTTCATTATCTGGTGGCGTTGCTGGATCACCCAACCGACACACATCGCGTACTGGAAGCCGCTGGCCCTGAAGTGCTGAGCTATCAGGAACAATTTGAACATTTCATGAACGTCAGTGGCCGCCGACGCTGGCTGGTCCCTATCCCCTTCCCGACCCGCTGGATCTCGGTCTGGTTTTTAAATGTTATTACCTCGGTGCCGCCAACCACCGCGAAAGCGCTGATCCAGGGGCTAAAGCACGATCTACTGGCAGACGATCGCGAACTGCACGCGCTGATCCCACAGACGTTGATCCGCTTTGACGACGCGGTTCGCAACACGCTGAAAGAGGAAGAGAAACTGGTGAACTCCAGCGACTGGGGTTATGACGCACAGGCATTTGCCCGCTGGCGACCGGAGTATGGCTATTACCCAAAACAGGCAGGCTGCACGGTCAAAACCTCTGCCAGCCTCGCGGCGCTGTGGGAAGTCGTGAACCAGATTGGCGGTAAAGAGCGCTATTTCTTCGGCAATATCCTCTGGCAAACGCGTGGCGCGATGGATCTGCTCGTCGGCCATCGGCTGGCGAAAGGCCGTCCTGCTCACCCGTATCTTGAGGTGGGCGATACGGTCGACAGCTGGAAGGTGATTATCGTCGAGCCGGAAAAACAGCTGGCGCTGCTGTTCGGTATGAAAGCGCCAGGGCTGGGTCGACTCTGCTTTACCCTCAAAGACAAAGGCGACCACCGTGAACTGGATGTGCGCGCCTGGTGGCATCCTCACGGTATGCCGGGTCTGTTCTACTGGTTGTTCATGATCCCCGCGCACCTGTTTATCTTCCGCGGAATGGCCAAACGTATTGCGCAACTGGCAGCACAAAAGCAGGAAAAATGCTAAATAAAACTCTTATTCTTTCACCTTTCCCATTGCATAGCGCCGTAATTCACGAAAGAATGCGCACGAAATTCTTTTTCAACACAGTGGATTGATATGAAGGTACTGGTTACCGGGGCGACCAGCGGCTTAGGCCGAAATGCGGTCGAGTTTCTGCGCAACAAAGGCATCAGCGTCAGGGCGACCGGTCGCAATGAAGCAATGGGTAAACTTCTGCAAAAAATGGGTGCAGAATTTGTCCACGCCGACCTGACGGAGCTGGTTTCTTCTCAGGCAAAAGTGATGCTCGCCGGTATTGATACGCTGTGGCACTGCTCCAGTTTTACTTCCCCGTGGGGCACGCAGGAAGCCTTTGATCTCGCCAACGTGCGCGCCACGCGCCGTCTGGGCGAATGGGCCGTTGCATGGGGCGTACGTAACTTTATTCATATCTCTTCACCATCACTCTATTTCGACTATCACCACCACCGCGATATTCAGGAAGATTTCCGTCCGGCGCGTTTTGCCTGTGAGTTTGCCCGCAGCAAGGCGGCCAGCGAAGAGGTGATCGACCTGCTGGCGCAGTCGAACCCGCATACGCGGTTTACCGTGCTGCGTCCGCAAAGCCTGTTCGGCCCGCATGACAAAGTGTTTATCCCGCGTCTGGCGCAGATGATGCACCACTACGGTAGCGTGCTGCTGCCACGGGGTGGCGATGCGCTGGTGGATATGACTTATTACGAAAACGCCGTACACGCCATGTGGCTGGCGAGCCAGCCGGACTGCGATAAGCTGGTGTCAGGCCGCGCGTACAACATCACTAACGGCGAGTCCTGCACGCTACGCAGCATTGTGCAGCGGCTGATTGACGAGTTGCAGATCCACTGCCGTATTCGCTCTGTGCCCTACCCGATGCTGGATATGATCGCCCGCAGTATGGAGCGTTTTGGCAGTAAATCCGCCAAAGAGCCCGCGCTGACGCACTATGGCGTCTCAAAGCTCAACTTTGACTTTACGCTGGATATTTCACGCGCTGAGAACGAGCTGGGGTATAAACCGATTGTGACGCTGGATGAAGGGATTGTGCGCACGGCGGCGTGGTTACGCGATCACGGGAAATTGCACCGCTAAGAGACCCGGCCTCATGTAGGCCTGGTAAGCGCTACGCCATCCGGCAAAAGACAGGGAGTGCGACCTGATGTCCTCACCCTGCACCTCTCCCATAGGGGAAGAGGCAAAAAAAAATATTACGATAAAAAGAATAAGGTGTTGTCTGTTCCTCCGGCGATTTCGAAAATAAAAAAATGGTATCATTTCATCCTCTGCGATTCCGCAATAGAATTGATCGACATAATGATTTCACGTTATCCTGAACATGAATATTTATTCCCTAATCAGGGTTACGGTCAAAAGGTCAAACGCTGGAAAGATAAATTAGCTTCTGGTTTGAATGGAAAATATTCACAGGAACTAACAAAACATATGTCCAGCGATATGCTGTCTGATAATGTTGAACGCTTCTGTAAAAAACACCAGGTGATTAAATTTATCCCACGAGATTTCCGCCGAACGTTTAAGACTCTGGCTGGACAACTGAAAATCACAAAAGAAATTCGTGAAATAATACAACACCATGCTTTACATGACGTTTCATCTGTACACTACAACAGATATGATTACAATGAAGAAAAATTAGAAGCGCTTTTAAAATGGGAAAGTAAACTGCATGAGTTAATGAAGTTCTAAATCAGTTATTCCACAGTAATTATCACCACCGGGAATGATATGCAATATATAATTCTCGGTGGTGATAATTTGATTTTTAGTTACTTTTTCCCACGTAATAAATGTGATCCCCCCCCAATTCTCATATGTAAAATGTATAATATCTTACAGCCAAAATGACACTTAATTATTAACGATTCAACTAATGGAGAAGGTGAATATTATGGCGAGAGGATATTTTTTGACTGTGGGCTGTAAAACATCATGTGGTGGTACAATCACTACAGGTTATGCGCATCATACATTATCAGGGCAACCTACAGCCAGAAATGGAGATAAATACATATGCGGAGTTGATAAACAGGTTCATACCATTTTGGGCGGAATTCCGTTCTATTCTATAGATGGTGTAGCAGCAGCAGGTACTTTGCATAGTCGGGGAAGTTGTGATTGTAAATGTGAATTTATCCCTTCTGATTTTTCGATGTCTTATGATGATGAGCCTGTATCCAGACCTCAAAGACTTCAATCGTCCATATCAACCCCGATAGCACCAAAACCGGCGTCAACACCAACTTTCTCTCCTCAGCCACCAGCAGCCACACCTCCAAAACCAATTTACCCTGTGCCAGTAAAAGAGGAAGAACAACGCGAACCAGTAGATGCGGGATTTTGCGTATTACCCTATGAGGCTACTCCCTCAACATATGAATCTTATATTTTTGTTAATCCCCCGGAGGGAACGCGTGAGCTGTATAAGAAATTAAATCCCGATATAAAGAAAAAACCTGGTTCAATTTTGATTATTGCAGATCCAGAAAAGCAGGATGCAGATCAAATCAAACATATCGAGAAAGCCAGAGATAAAATTGATAGTGCACTGGAATCATTAACATTAGATGAAGCAAGATTTTTGTATCAAAGCAGACATGTAATAGATATGTTTACATCATATGGTTCTGACTATGGTGGCATTCTTAGTGATATGTCAGAAAAATATTTTGGAGAAATTGAAAATACATTAAAGCAAATTCAGGATGCATATAAAAATCAATATATAACGCATGGGACGTTAATTAGTGAGCAATTTTTTGCAGAACGAAAACAATTATTCAAAAAACTGGATTGGATATTTTTAAAAATATTTAGGGAGCACATTGGTCTTGCTCAATATGATGATATGAAAAAAGCACTAAGATTATCTTCGTCTTCAATTGTCCATAAATGGAATCAGACAGGGGTTAACGATATTGAAGGTTATGCAACATATATAGAAAAATCGGCAAAACTGGCTAAGCTAATGAAAAAATTCAATGCAGTTAGTATTGGTCTATCTGCATTGAATGGTGCTAATTATATTTATGATGCCTGTACAATTGGTAGAGATTGTGAAAAAACGGCTTATACCGAAATTGGCAAGTTTTCAGGAGGTTTGTTAGTTCCTGCGATGTTTAATGCTTCAATCGAGTCTGGTGCAACCGCAATATGTTCAGTAGTATTGACTGCATTAAGTGCTCCAGAGGGCGGCGTTGGAGGGATTGCTTGCGGGATCGTTGTACAGGCAGCGGCAGCATTTGGCGTAAGCAAGGCTGGAGAAAAGATAGGTGAAACATCCGGTGAGGTAATATACAATGCGACAAAATAAAACAGGGGAAAAGTAAGAGTTATTATTTTATCTATAGGGCATAGAGAGAAAATGATTAATAAATCATCAATTACTTTAAGTTTAATAGGTATAGTATTTTTAGGAGGTATAATTATATACATTCTAATGTTTATAGCCAATAGAAATTTTTATACTATATGTGATTTATATAAAAATAAATTTGGAAAGTTACCATTGAGTACAGATTTATTTTATACATCATCACCATTTTTTTTAGCGGGATATAATATGAAGATAAGTTTCATATTATGGCCTATGTTATATAATAAAAAGTCCAAATATAGTGAAAATATTAATGATGTAGAGTTTATACGTTCGCTTCCTAAAAAACTCACCAGAATATACGTGATACATTTTTATTTTAGCATGATTATTGCCTTTTTCGCTTGTTCACTTGCGGTAATGTTATATGCAATAAAGTAAATGTTTCATCATACTGGTGATAATGGTATACACGAACTAAAACGGCAACCTTTCGGTTGCCGTTTGTTTTTACAGAGCCGTCCAGGCGTCAGACCATGCCAGACCTGCGCCTGGTTCATAGTATGCCGGGGCGTTGTTACACCAGCCGCTGTACGGGAACGGTTTGCACTGGAACAGTTTACCGTGGTTGTTCACGATATCACCTGCCTTGTACTTGCTGTTCGCGCTCCACGCTGCGTAAGAGCCGGAAGTGCCTTCGTCTTTCGACGGCGTGGCCGCTTTCGCTTTCACGTTCAGCAGATAGGTCGTCGTGCTGCTCAGTTCACCGTCGCTGACGGTCAGGCTCACTTCAATCTGCTGAGCCGTAGCAGACTCCGGAGCCGTGAAGGTGACAACCGCTTTGTCCTGGCCGGTCACCGTGGTGCCGTCCTGGGAACGCCAGGTGTAGGTCAGCGTGTTACCATCCGGATCGGTTGAACCTTCCGCACTCAGGGAAACCTGAGCACCGGCTTCAACCGCGCCGACCGGGCCGGCAATCTGCGCGACTGGCGCATGGTTTACCACCGCCGGTTCAGCCGGGGTCTCGTCTGGCGTTGGCGTTGGCGTTGGTGCTGGCGTCTCGTCAGATGGCGCTGGTGTTACCGGTGTTTCATCAGCAGGCGTGACGGAAGAACCGTCATCGTTGATGATGTTAACGTTGTAGAATTTCTTCACGCAGTTAGTGTAATCACCCTCTTTGAACGCGCTGAATGGCGTCTGGTAGCCCACCAGCTGGCAAGAGTACGTCTTGCCGTCTGGCGTGTCCGCGCTCCATCCCCAGTCCTGCTCCCAGTAGATCTTCAGCGCACCGGAACCCCCTTCATCAAACTGCTTCATGTTGGCACAACCCAGCACTTCATTAGCCGGAACAGGCACTTTCAGGTAGTTAGCAAACTCCTTGTAGTACTTGATACGGTTCTGGGACTGAGCGATTTCAGTCGGGCCGCCGCACTCTACGCCACCGTTGATGATCTGGGTAGTCACGCCGAAGCCCGGTACCAGACCGTTGGCTTTATCGTGATCGTTCGGCTGCCAGGTTCCGTCGATAACCTGAAGCATGCTTGGTTTTGGCGGCTGCGGATAGGCGAAGAAGAAGATGGCACTCGCCAGGTTCAGCCAGGTATCAGCCACCAGCTCCGGTTTGTCGAGCAGAGTGCGAACGGTACCGAACATCGCTTCAGAGAACGGACCGTAGTTGTAGTTGTAAGACAACTGTTTAGCACCGCGACCAAAGTAGCTCACAAAGTCGCCATCTTTGTCTTTACCGCACGGCCAGGTCTGGCCCTGCCAGATTTCCGGGTTACATTCGCCGTTGTAACCCCCTTTCTGCCCTTCACTCCAGCCCATCTCACGGACGTGAACCAGCGCCTGACGCCATTCAGCCTCCGGACGCCAGCTTTCATGGCCGCCGGTTTCCTGGGCAAAGTGCGCAAACATGGTTGCCAGCTCTTTACGGCAAATCGCGTCGCTGTCGCGTCCGTCATTATAGGACTTACACAGCGCCGGGAATTTGCCCACCGCTTTCAGGAAGTTGCTGTAGGTGTAAGAGGCTGCGCGCATCGGGAACAGGTATTCCCAGTCGCTCTCTTTCACGATACCTTCAACACGTTTTACGTTATCCGGGTTAGCCGCGCGACCTGGTTCGATCATTTCAACCTGCGCGTTATCCAGCGTACGGATGGTGTCCTTTACGGAAGCCATCAGTGGGAAACTGGTCAGCTCATGTTCTTTTTTCGCCAGATCGCTGGCTTTCATGGTGTACGGTTCGCTGCTGGTCGCCTGCAGTGATGCAGCCTGAGCCATAAACGGAGCAATACATGCTCCTGCAACGAGTACGCTCAGAAGAGTCCTTTTAGTCATCTCAAATAATCCTGTTTTTAAGCAACAATGGTTAATGCAAACCCGGTTTATGTATTATTCCGTTAATAAATAAACCTGAGCGTGCAGTTCTTTTCATTTTCTGAAGAACACTGAACGGTATTCTTCAAAAAACAAAAATCAATATTCATAGGTACTACGCGGTTTTATTTCCTGATATTTACGCCAGACCTTATGGGCATAAATCATCCGTTGCGGATAATTTTCTTTTTTCAATCCGACATTATAGGCACCCACTGCTTCCCAGTTATAACCGTATACTTTAATCATATTTGATAATATTGAGGCACCCACCATAATGGAGGTGCAGGGCTCAGTTATCAGACGGCGCTCATCAATCCCATATCGCTGTAACTCTTCAAAATGCGTGCTATTAATTTGCATTAACCCTACATCATGTGAACCATCACGGTTCCAGCCGATAGCGTAAGGGTTCATACCCGACTCCACTTTCGCGATGGCAAATAATAAATACGGATCGACATGATAATAATGCGCCGCTTTATCCCAGCAGTTTGCAAATACGCTTTGGCTAACTAACAGTAATAATAAAATTATGCGTTTCATTTCTGCACCTGTTTACGTTATATCCCATCCTCTCCTTGCGCACGTCACTGTTATTTTAGAATTGACCACACCCGAAGCGGGGTGTGGTCGGGTATTGCGGGCGAATATCGCGCCCGCAATTTTGGTTCAGAAGATTATTTGCAGTCCGCAGACGCGCCTTCTTTCACCCATACATCGCTGTTGCCTGGCTTATCACCACGGGTCCACCATTTCGCACGGTATACAGAACCCTGATACGTGGTGGTTTCACCGCCGTTATAAACGATGTCTGAACGCCAGTTCATTTTCACCTGGCTGACCAGTTCCCACGCGTCGGCACCAAAGCCAGGTTTGTTACCCTGAGTCCAGTACTTCGCTTTCCACACCAGATTATCGCTGCTGACGGTATCGCCGCTGTTGTAAACCTTGCTGGCGGACCATGCCGCATATTTGCTGGCATTGGCGTCAACCGGGTTGTCACAGCTGCCTGTCGCAGAACCTTCGTCAGCTGGCGGTGTTACGTCATCAGCTGGCGGAGTCACGTCGTCAGAAGGTGGGGTAACGTCATCTGCTGGTGGGGTCACGTTATCTACGGCTTTCGGAGTCACGGTGACCTGTACGTTGGACTGTACGCTGGTCTTACCGTCAGAAACGATCACGCTCAGGGTGTAGCTGGAGTCTGAACTTACCTCTGGTGCCGTGATTGTGACGCTGGAGGTATCCGTACCGGTGGCATGCATATCGGCAGGAACGCTCCAGGAGTAGGTCAGCGCATCACCATCTGGATCCGCAGCCTGTGCGTTCAGGGTAAAGCTCTGGCCTGCTTCCAGGGTCACGGCTTCCATCTGGTTCACAACCGGTGCCTGGTTAGCTTTCGGCGCTTTGTTCACGACCTGTACGTCAACCGCATTGCTCAGCCCTTTCGCGTCAGTCACGGTCAGGCGGAAAGCCAGCGTCTGGTTGCTGGTGACAGCCGACACGTTGAAGGACGCTTTCGCTTTCGTGCTGTTGCTGATGGTTACCGATGGACCAGAGATCTGCGTCCATTTGTAGGTGATCGCATCACCATCCGGATCGGCAGAAGCGGAACCGTCCAGCGTTACGGTGGCCGGGCCAGTGACGGTCTGGTCAGCCGCCGTCGCAACCGGTGCATGGTTAGTCACAACCGGATCAACCGGTGCAGAGCCACCCATCAGGCTTTCGTTCATCGCATTCAGAATATCGCCGTTATCCGAGTCGATAGACCAGGAGAACAGGCCGCCCAGGTGTTTCGACAGAACGTACTTACCTTTCGCGGTCGCCGAGCGGGCATCTTCATAGGAGATCAGATCGCCGGTGGATTTGTTAAAGACGTAAGGCGCTTCGGCGTCAGCGTCATAGCCATATTCCCAGCCAGGCTTGCCTTTGTATTCGTTGACAATCTGACGATAGTCAACCACGCCGGGTTCCCAGGTCCCCTTCACAGGACCTGTTGCGGTACCCGTGAACGGATTGTTACCCGTCTGGCCATGCACGCCGGTCCAGCCACGACCATACATCCCGGTCCCCACAACGATCTTACCTGGCTGTACGCCCTGTTGCAGCAGCGCATCCACACCATTAGCCGTGGTGTAGTTGGTATCCGGACGCCATGCCGGAGCATGCAGTGCCGCCTGATGGCCCAGTTCAGTGTTGCTCCACGCGCCATAGAAGTCATAGCTCATCAGGAAGATGTGATCGAGGTACTGCTGAGCGGTGGTGTAATCCACGTCGTCGATCTTATCTTTGCCGGAACCAATCGCCGTGGTCAGTTCATAGGTACGGCCTGTTTCCGTCGACAGCTCATTCAGCATTGCACGCAGATCGTGCATCAGGGCCGTGTAGGTTGCTTTATCCTGCTGAATGTTACCCAGCGTTTCATTCACGCCACCGCCGCCAGGGAATTCCCAGTCGATATCCACACCGTCAAAGAATTTCCAGGTTTTCAGGAAATCTTTCACAGAGGAGACAAAGCGCGCGCGAATAGCAGGATCGTTCATTTTGAAGAACGGATCGGACATGGTCCAGCCCCCGATAGATGGCAGGACTTTCAGGCCCGGGTGCGCTTTTTTCAGCGCCATCAGCTGACCGAAGTTACCTTTGTATGGGTCATCCCAGTTGGAGACGCCAGACTGTGGTTTCTGCAGGGCAGCCCACGGATCGTGGATCGCCACGGTATAATCCGGACGGCCTGCACAGGCACGCTGCAACGCCGCAAAGCTATTGCCATTTTCGACGGTTTTCAGGCCATCGTTGATGCCGTCGCCGCCACAGACGGGAATAAAGCCGTACAGAATGTGGTTCAGGTTGGCGGCCGGGATTTTATCCACCGGGAAGTTACGACCGTACACACCCCATTCAGGGAAGTATGCACCAACCACTTTATCCGTATGCTGAGCGAAGGTTTTGTTGTTTTCCTGCAGCGGTGTATTCAACGGCAGCAAATGGCTACCGTCGGTGTCCGCGACAATAATCAGCTTACTGGCGCTTTTGGTGCAACCGCTGGCGTTACAGAGTTCAACCTGCTCCTGGTAACGACCACCTTTTTTCACCTTAAAGGTCGCAGAGCCAGAGGCACTGCCCGCACCAGACCACACGGTTTGCCCGTCCAGCAGCACTTTCGCTGACGTCGGTGCATCACCGCTCCAGACGTTCCACTCCACCTTCACATCCACGCCATCGTTATGTACTTTGACGAGGCTGTTATAGTCCTGCGCGGCCTGATCGACTTCAACGAGGGCAAATTTATCATTGCCGCTGCTAATAGTCGGTGTACCTGGCGCAGCTGCAAATGCAGAGCTGGTTGCCGCTGCAATAAAGAGCGCCAGATATTTCGGCTTCATAAATTTCATTTTTATTTCCTGATAAATTTATTCACAAAGATTCGAGCCCATATCTTCCTTTAAAATATGGGGTACTTTTCGCATAACTTGCATTTAAACCAAATGATTTGTAACACGTGATATTTCTCCATCAAAAGATAAAAGCCTGAATTCCGTTTGGCTTATATCTGTCACGATACACTGAAAGAAAAGAGCCATCTTTTCATTTTCTCGTCGAAAAGATTTTTAAAAAAACTTGACCTGAATATTCAAATAATGAAAGCGAACGATTGGCCCATAAATACCACTATTCCGGCAAATGCCAGATAAGGTCCGAAAGAAATAGCGTGGTTATTTTTATTTAAATTATTAAATGCAAAATAGCCGACAATACCGCTTAACGCGGCAGCTAACGCAATGACGGGTATCTCCTGCCAGCCGCACCAGGCACCTAACGCGGCCAGAAGCTTAAAGTCACCATACCCCAACCCCTCTTGCCCGGTTGTCAGACGAAACGTCCAGTACAGAAGCCAGAGCGAGAGGTAACCCACCGCAGCCCCCAATAACGCATCGCGTAACGGTAGCGCATGGTCAAATGCATGTATCAACAACCCCGCCCACAGTAGCGGCTGCGTCAGGCAATCCGGCAGAAGCTGATGCTGCCAGTCAATCATCGCCAGCGGCAGTAAAAAGGCCGCCAGCACCCAGATCGAGAACAATGCCTGAACGCCGGGTATGCACCAGGCCGTCAACCCCAAAAACAGTGCAGTAAAAAGTTCGATTAAAAATAACCGCAGTGGAATTGCCGTCTGGCAGCAGCGACAACGCCCGCGAAGCACCAGCCAGCTGATAAGCGGTATATTTTCCCACGCGTGAAGTGAATGCTGGCACACCGGACAGTGCGACGCGGGAAAAAGGAGATTGCCGCAGTTTTCCTCATCCATCACCATTCCCGGCACACGCTCTGCGACCACGCCAAGAAAGCTCCCCAGGATCGCGCCGAGTCCTCCGCTCATGACAGCAAACCCGACAGGATAGCTCTCCCGCGCGAGTATCAGCGTATTCATACTGCCTTTTTCCAGGTCAACTGGATTTCGGCTTTAACATCGCTGAGATGATCCACCGGTGTGAGATTCATTTTCTGTAGCCTTACGCCCGACGTCAGATTGATCTCTCGCAACCAGTTTTTTAATTCATAAACGTTAACCCGGTTAATGGCAAACGCCAGCGTCTGACCATCCTGGCGGACATCCGTCAGCGTTAAGTTAATCTCGTGCGCACTGTTCTCCACCACACTACGTGGATTATCTGTTTTAATTTTTTGTACCGGGAGATGATGCCTGTCAATTTCTGCTTTCATCCAGTTCAGCGTTTCTGTTTGTCGTGCCAGTACCGACTGACTCTCTTTAATCATGGTATCCAGTGGGATCACCCCGGCGTAATAAACAACAGCACTGCATATTGCAGCCAAACATATTTTTAATATTGCTTTTTCTCTGGCGCTGTAATTCTGGTAACGAGATTTGAGCTGTGTGATTCGTGCCTTCATTTATATTTCCCTGTGATCATGGCGGTATACGGCGCATCCTTTGAAATTGGCTGTAAAGAGAAATCAAAATGCGTACCGGCCTGATGAATAAAATCCTGTAATGCCTGAGCGTTTTGCGCACTGACGCTCAGCGTCAATGCACCTTGCGCGTCATCGTATTCAAGCAGATTAATTTCCATCGCCGGGACGGACTGCCGGGCTTTTTCCAGCGCGTCCAGTTGAAGGAAAATCCCCTTTCTCTGCTTCTTCATGTTCTGACCAAAGTGGTATTTGATGTTGGTCTGCTGTCGCATGCTGGGGAAGTGGTGCTGATAAAGCTGCACGATCGCCTCCTGAACCTGGTTTTCCTGCTGCACCAGCGTCCACGCCATTGCAATACGCGGCCCTGACAGCAAGCCAAGCGACAAAAGGCCCATTGCCACGACAGCGGCTTTTAGCCCTTTCGTCGCCCCGCGGTTTGCCGCTTTAGCGCTAAAGGCACCGTGCAGGAGATTGACTCGGCAGTTTTGCCACTGCGGCTGGATCAACACTAACGGGTGCTGCCACGCCAGCTGTTCATCCGCCTCAACACCGGCAGGGATGTCACCATAGCAGCACACCTCTCCTTCACCGGTTTTTTGCATGAGCAGCGGCAACAGGCTCGCCTCAACGTTACAGGCGGTATGGGGGGATAAGCGCAGCCAGTAGTTTTCCTCCAGCGCGATAAGCGTACTTCCACCTGCGGCCACAGGCAGCAACCAGGCATCCGGCAATACCTGAATGACCTTCAGGCCCGCCTCATGAAAACGGGCCAGCCACTGATGCAAGATCCCGGTATCAATGGCCACCGCATCCACTTCGCCCCCCTTCTTGTGGAGTACCGTCCAGTGAAGATTATCCACCTCGCCAATCAGCGTCTCCTCCGCCATCCACGAGAACGCCGCCGCCTGCGATGCCACTTTTTTCGGCAGCGTAAAGTGACGGAAGATCATCTCGCTGGCAGGCAACAGCAAACAGACGCGGGATGCCAGCGGGTGTTCAGCAAGGATCGTCAGTGCCTCCTGGCTGTCCAGCGTTGTCACCTGCTGGCTGCCGAATTCACACCACCCGATTTTCCCGTCCTCACGGCTGTCGGGACGAATAAAAAGTACCTGTTTCATAGCGTTCTACTTTTCTTATTCAATCATTCGGTAACGACGTTGCCACGTCACAATTTCACCCGCTTCGTTATTCACCTGAAGCTGGCTCACCACGCGAAGCGTTAGCTCATCGGTATTGCCGGTATAGTTGACGCGGAAATACCGACTATTGATGGCGAGCTGTTCTGCCACCTGCGGTAACTCATCTTTCAACTGCGGGAAAGCCTGTTCCAGCGCTTTGCTGAACGTTTCCATACTTTCCCAGCCGGTTTCAGGACGCGAAGCGATCAGGCGAGCGGCATCATCTGCATTTATTTTTCCAGGAAACATGGCGGCCAGTACGGCGGCCTGTTCCGGTTTAAGGGTATTCACATCCACCTTGCTGGCCGTGTCCGGCAGCGCGCATAACAGCTTGCTCACTTTCGGGTACGCTGCGGCGGGAAACGCAGGTAACAGCTTTATCTCTGCAATGGTGCGCATCATCTGGTTTGCCGGCAGGCGGGCAGGCACAACAGCCGCCCAGGCATCCGTCTCTGCTCCCTCTTTAGCCGTCGTCGTATCGCCATCCAGGTAATCCACCAGCTGCAGATAGATCTCTTCGGCCGTGGTCTGGCTGATACCGCTGTCCGTCAAAACGTGTTCGACAATCTGTTCCTTGCGCGGTTTTTCCGGTACGGCGGGGGCATTTTGCCCCTGAGCAATCTTGTCTGCGGCAAGCAGGTTATTAACGTTGAAGCAGTCCTGCGCATCCTCCACCTGGCTTACCACCGTATAATCATCGCCCTGAGTTTCCAGCGGCTGATGCCAGTCACCGTCAGGCGCGAGCGCTTTGCTTTCACCGCTGGCATCGGTCTGCAGCCGGTTTTTCACCACCTTTTCCTGCTCCTGCATCGCCCAGCGCAACTGCTGCTGGCTCACCTGATAGTGGGTTTTCTGCAGGTTGCGGCAGAACTGCTGGCTAATTTTGGCCGCCAGTGCCGACATCATGACCAGCAGGATCAGCACAACTAACAGGGCAACCCCTTTCTGTTTATACGATCGCCTCATGGTTTGACTTCCGGTGCCGGGGCTGGCGCATCTGTTCTCTCTTTTGGTGCGCTGACAGAGGCCTCTGGCCTATCTCCGGGAGTGGTAAACACCCATCGCCAGGTGTCACCGTTTTCCATGGTGAGCGTCAGCTCCACGCCATCCGGTTGATGGGCACTGTCCGTCCAGCTTTTCAGCCAGCCGTTGCGATAAAAGCGCCATTGCAGTGATTTCACCTCGCTGACAATCGGCACCTCTTCCGGTTTGACGTCCGCAGGGCTATCAATGGCTGGCCAGACATCCCGATACAAGCGACCTTCGTCCAGCCGCCAGCGCACGCGCTCCAGCTGAACAGTTCCACTCACCCCGTTCAGGGTCGTCAGTTCAATGGCATCGCCATCCTGACGAAACAGATCCGGTTCATTACGCGGCGCACGCGCCTGGAGCTGGAAAAAATCGCGCTCCATCAGGCTCCAGGCACGCTGAAGCTGGTTGAGCTTCGCCGCGCTGGCATCGGTTGCCGAGCTGGTGCGCATCGCCCCGTCCAGGATTTGCCAGGCCAGGGTGCTGATCACCGCAAAAATGGTCAGCGCAATCATGATCTCCAGCAGGGTAAATCCTCGCTGGCGTCGGGTCTTATTCACTTGCTCTCTCCCGGCGGGATGATCTGCAGCGCGATAACTGGCTGGCTTTCATCGCCTTCCGCATAAACGCGGATCGTGTTCGCCCAACCGTTGTTGGCCGTTTTCACCCGCTGTTTGCGCCAGTTCCAGCTGCGTCCCCCCATGATTTCCGTTCCCTGCTCTTCGGCATCAGGGAAA
The DNA here is from genome assembly GCF_046622475.1 of Enterobacter sp. LM3. NCBI lineage: Bacteria > Pseudomonadati > Pseudomonadota > Gammaproteobacteria > Enterobacterales > Enterobacteriaceae > Enterobacter > Enterobacter sp. LM3. Next base: position 203,537 of record NZ_JBJURN010000001.1, read on the forward strand.
TCGCTTTTGGTCAGTTGGGCTTCCGCGAGCTGGTTTTCCGCGACCCAACTGGCCTGCAGCGTATCGGCCAGACCGTGGGTGAAGCGTACGTTCAGGGAAACCGAGTTCATCAGCGCCAGCGCGGCGGTGGAGAAGATGACCAGCGCCACCATCACTTCCAGCAGCGTCATCCCGTGTTGCTTAACCTTGCCTTTAGTCATCGTTCTCTACCGATACCGGGGCAGCACCTTGCGACACCACGCGAAAGTGATGCTGTTTGTCGTAGCTTTGCAGCGTCAGCGTAAAGCGGCTGATCTCACCATCAGGCAAAAAGACCACCTGCGGTTCGGCCTCTGGCGTCGCCGCCAGACGCTGTGGAGAAAGCGAAACATGCATCTCTTCCGGAAAATCGCCGTTGGTGGTAATCCGTCCGGCGGATAACGGTACCCAGTGGCGTTCGCCGTTTTTATCTTCAGGCGTGACCAGCTGATACTTATCCGCCGTCAGTACCAGACCCACGATATTTCCGTCCATCACGGCGCGGTCTGAACCATAATCAACAAGGGCTTTTAATTGCTGGCCAAATATATCCGCACCGCTGCGTGACGGTATTGTTGACACCACCATCATGGCGCAACTGGCAAATATCACCAGCGCCAGAATAATTTCCAGCAACGTAAAGCCACGTTGTTTTTTCATTATTTATCTTTTTTATCCAGTGACCAGTTGGTGATGTCATCTGCAGTATTTGCTTCACCATCCGGACCAGCGGAAAATACATCTACCGCACCATGTTCACCCGGGCTCACCATCAGATAATCATTACCCCACGGGTCCTGCGGCAGGCGGCGAATATAGCCATCTGCGCGGTAACCGTTCGGAACTGGCGCGATTTCAGGTTTGGTCACCAGCGCCTGAAGCCCCTGCTCCGTGGTCGGATAGCGGTGGTTATCCAGCTTATACATATCCAGAGAACCTTCGAGGGCGACAATATCGCTGGTTGCTTTTTGTGCATCCGCTTTTTCTTTGTTACCCATTAAATTAGGCACCACCATACTCGCCAGTACACCGAGAATAACAATGACCACCATTAATTCGAGCAATGTGAAGCCCGCCTGGTGAGCCAGGTGTTTTCTTTTTATAGCCATGATTTAACCTACCATATTATTAAGTTGCAGAAGCGGTTGTAATATTGACAGGACGATGAATAAAACAATCGTCGCCATTGATACCACCAGCGCCGGTTCAAATACCGACAGTGTTAATGTAATGCGATGCTGTAAGGCCGATTCCTGGTTTTCCGCCGCGCGATCCATTAAATTGCCTAATTCACCGCTCTCTTCACCGGAGGCAATCATATACAACATGGTGGGTGGAAAGAGTCTCGCCTGTTCCAGCGCCGCATATAATGATGCCCCCTGGCGCACAGTATCCGCCGCCTGCTCCAGCACCTGCCGGGCATAAAGGTTTTCGATACCGTCCATCGCGATATACATCCCTTCCAGCAGCGGCACGCTGCTTGCCTGCAGAATACTCAGCGTGCGGATATAGCGGGCGCTGTTGATGGCGCACACCAGCTTTTTGATCGGCGAACCATTCACCAGCCAGCTGTTCCATTTGAAGCGGTTTTTGGCATTTCTGAGCCAGGCCCTGAAGCCGACGAAACCACCACCCAACACGCCGACAATGTAAATGCCATACGCCTGCAGGAAGTCGCTCACCGCAATCAGCGTGCGGGTGGTAATGGGCAGTTGCTGTTTCATGTGGGTGAACTGTTCAATCACCTGCGGCACCACCGCCACCAGCAAAATGCTGATCACCGCGATGGCCACAACGGTCAACGTAATCGGATAGACCATTGCCTGCGTCAGCTTGCTTTTCATCTTCTGGCGCTGCTCGTTGTACTCCGCCAGTTTTTCCAGCACATCGCCCAGATGACCGGTTTTTTCACCGGCCATCACCAGCGTACAGTAGAGTTTGTCGAAGGTGCGGGGAAACTGGCTGAATGCGTCGAACAGGGTGTGTCCTTCCACGACTTTCTCGCGGATCTCCACCACCATCGCCGCCAGCTTTTTATCTTCCGTCTGCTTAGAAATGGCCTTCAGCGCGCTCTCCAGCGGCAGCGCGGCATTGACCAGCGTCGACAGCTGACGGGTAAACATCGACAACACCGGCGTGGAGAGCTTTGCGCCCGTTTTCGCCTTGCCAGACTCCGCTTTCTCACGGGTTTCGGTGATGCTGACGGGCATAAGCTTCTGCTCACGCAGCCACTGGCGAACCTGCTTTTGCCCTTCGGCCTGCTGGGTACCGCGCCGTGTTTTACCTGCCGCATCCGTCGCCGTCCACGCGTAGAGGGCCATTACTCATCCCCTCCGCGTTCGGCGGTGACGCGCATCACCTCTTCCAGAGAGGTCACGCCGCTGATGACTTTCATCAGCCCGTTTTCACGCAGGCTGTAGGCCTGCTTAAAGAGCTGTGTCTCGATGGACATTTCATCTTTATCTTCATGAATGGCCCGGCGCATGGCGGTATCGACAACCAAAAACTCGTGGATCCCCGCACGCCCCTGATACCCACTCTGACGGCAATGTTCGCAGCCCACGGCGCGATAAATCGCGTGTGGTGGTGTGTCCATGAAGCTGAACAGTGCCTTTTCATTGTCATCCAGCGGACTGGTGGTTCGGCAATGGATACACAACCGACGCACCAGACGCTGGGCAATGACACCGAGCAACGATGATCCAATTAAAAACGACTCCAGACCCATATCACGCAAACGGGTAATCGCCCCTGCGGCGCTGTTGGTGTGCAGCGTAGACATGACCAGGTGACCGGTGAGCGACGCCTGCACCGCAATTTGCGCGGTTTCCCCGTCACGAATTTCGCCGATCATCACCACGTCCGGGTCCTGACGCAAAATGGCGCGCAGCCCGCGGGCAAAGGTCATGTCCACGCGCGGGTTAACCTGCGTCTGCCCCACCCCTTCCAGCTCATACTCGATCGGGTCTTCCACGGTCAGAATGTTACGTTCGTGTCCGTTAAGCGCCGACAGAATGGCGTACAGGGTGGTACTTTTCCCGGAGCCAGTCGGCCCGGTGACCAGGATAATGCCGTGCGGACGGTCAATCAGTCCTTTTAACCTCTCCAGCTCTTCGTCAATCAGGCCGAGCTTATTAATATCCGGCTTCAGGTTACTTTTATCGAGCAAGCGCATAACCACCCGCTCGCCATACTGTGACGGAATGGTCGACACACGCACATCGATCGCCTTGCGGCCAATGCGCAGTGAAATACGACCATCCTGCGGCAGACGCTTTTCGGCGATGTCCAGTTTTGACATCACCTTAATACGCGACACCAGCAGCGGCGCGAGTTTGCGCGCAGGCTGTAGCACCGGGCGCAGCACGCCGTCGACGCGAAAACGGATGCTCAGCGTGCGCTCGAAGGTTTCGATATGAATATCCGATGCCCCCTCTTTCACCGCCTCGCCGAGAATGGCGTTAATCAGGCGGATCACCGGTGAGTTTTCGTCGTTATCCAGCAGATCCTCGTTATCGGGGATCTCCTCGGTGAGCGCCATGAGATCAATATCCGCATCCATGTCATCCACCAGCTGTTGGGACACACCGCTGCTTTGCTGCCAGATTTTTGCCAGCATCTCCTCGAACGCCTCAGGCGTCAGGATCACCGGGATAAAGGCGCGCCCCAGCACCCGGCGCATTTCCAGCAGGGCAAACGCTGGCGCATCGTCACGAATATAGACATCGTTTTGGTAAAACAGGATGCCGTTATCCTTTGCGTAGCTACTGCTACAGAGCGCGTTACTCAGCTCGTCCACGTTGCACCTCCTGCTACTCTTTGAACGGGTTACGCGGCGTGGAGGCGCTGGCTTTTACCGCCGTGGTGCTACCCTGGCCCGGGAATGCCGGTAAAACGGCGTTATCTGACGGCTCGATAATCCCCAGCTTTTTCTCTTCCACGCGCTGCTGTTGACGAGCACGGATCTGGTCGTATTTCTCTTTCGAGGCCGCGCTGTAGTTGTCGTCGTCGCGCAGTACGGTGGTATGGATAAAGACCATCAGGTTACGCTTCGCCGTGTCCTGCGAGGTGTAGCGGAACAGCTGCCCGACAAGTGGAATATCCCCCAACAGAGGCACTTTGGAGACCGACTGTTTGGTGACGTTTTCCATCAGGCCGCCGAGCACCACCGTCTGCCCGCTGTGTACCATCACTTCGTTATTGATGGTGCGGGTGTTGAAGGTTGGGCCAAGGCTGGCATCTTCTGTTGCACTGTTGTCTACGCTGGAGACTTCCTGCTCGATCTTCAGATGGATCATGTCGCCATCGTTGATCTGTGGCACGATTTTGAGCTTAGTACCGACAGTTTTACGCTCAACAGAATTAAAGACGTTGTCGCCGCTGGTGGTTTGTGAACCGGAAAGTACCGGCACATCCTGACCGACGTTAAACGACGCTTCTTTGTTATCCAGCGTCACCACACTTGGCGTGGAGAGAATGTCGTTTTTGCCATCGGTCGAAAGCGCGGTCATCAGCGCACCGAAATCACCGTTAAAGAAGCCCGTTGCCAGACCGGTAAAACTCGCCCCTTTCATCGTGCCATTTTTAATCTGGCTAATCGGCAGGCCGGTAGAGCCAAACTGTACGCCGCCGTGCTTGCTGGTCCACTGCACGCCCAGATCCAGACCATTACCGTCCTGAACCTCAGCAATGATGGCCTCCACCAGCACCTGAGGACGGCGGATATCGAGTTTGTCGATCACCTTCTCCAGCGAATTCATCACGTTAGGTTGCGCGGTGATCACCAGCGAGTTGGTCGATTCATCGGCGGTAATATTCAGGTCAGTCGACGCCGCCGCGGTTTTACTTTTTGCCGTGCCCGGTTTATCTTTCAGCTGCTCGCCAATCCCGGTTAACACCGGAACCACTTTGCTGGCATTGGCATATTTGAGGTAGAACACGCGGGTGTTGCCCTCATTGCTCTGTTCGCGGTCGAGCTGGCCAATCAGCGAGCGGGTTCGCGCGCGCGCATCTTCCGGGCCGCTGATCACCAGGCTATTGGTTTCGTCGTCGGCCACCACTTTGGTCGCCAGCTGCGGTGCGTTTTGCCCTTTCTGCTCTTCGTTGTTGAGGTTATTCAACATATCCGAAAGCGCTTTGGCCGAGGCATAGTGCAGCGGCACAATTTCACGGCGCTGAACGCCATCTTTGTCGACGCGCTGTACCAGATCGACCAGGCGGTTAACCACGGAGGCTTTACCGGTCAGCAACAGCACGTTTGACGGTTCAAAATGCACGACGTTACCGATGCCGGAGGCGTCGTTTAACTGCCGCAGTAGCGGAGCCAGTTCACGTACCGGGACGTTCTCCATCCTGACCACACGGGTGATTATCTCATCGCCCTTGCCCGGATTTTTGCTGTCCGCAACGGGAACCCCGGCAGTACGCGCCACGCTTGAACGCACGACTTTCACCATCCCGTTATCCATCGGGATCACCGACAAACCATACAAATCGAGCACGCTCAGGAAGAACTGGTAATACTCATCTTCCGTCAGCACGTTGTAGGTTCTGACCGAGACCGTTCCCTGAACAGAGGGATCGACCAGAATGGTTTTATTTAAATTACGGCTCACCGTATCGATAAACTCGCGGATATCCGTATTTTTAAAACTCGCGCTAAAGTTAGCTGCGAACAGCGAACCCGAATATAACGACAATGCGGTCAGCGCCACGCACGCCCAGGGAAATTTCTTCATGTCTGTACACTTGTTAATTGTTTAGAACATTAACCCGAATATTTTCAAGGTGAGCGTGACGTCTGACGACGACCTCCGCTTCTTTCATTTTCGGCCAGTTAGCAACAATAGTTTTTGCATCACGTTCATTGGTCATATCGACAGAATTCACTTTTATCGCTACGTCCCCTTTTTGCAGCCCTGAATGCTTGTAGAAAGCGGACGCATTTCCTGGGTTAATGTTGTAACCTTCCAGTTGGCCCTTTTTGATTACGGGTTTTAACACCAGATAATCATTCAGATGTACGCTATCAGCACCGGCATCTTTCGTTGATTTAGCGACCGGGCCGCTTTCAACACCGCCCTTAAAATAATCAGGACGCTTTAATGCCAGTACCTGCGGAGTACCTTCATAATTAACCACCACATTATCTTTATTGATCTCCTGAATATAAGCATCGCCAAAACCAGACAGCGATTCCCCTTCACGATAGCTTTTCTGCCCACCCGACGTTTTAATCACAGCAAAGGAAAGCCAGGGATCGTCACTGCTGACAATCCCTTCTATTTCCGCCGCCAGAGGGGTTTTTACCGCAGCCGGTAAATTATCCTGACGCACTGCCGCTGTAAAAAGTGTAAACGTATTTTCTTCGGTACGTTTTCTCAGTGGCTGTTCATCTGAATTAGCCAACTTATTCGTAACTTTTTTATAATCTTTAAACGTCATATACCCTTGCTGACCGCAGAAAACCAGCAGCGCAAACATAATACAAGGGGTGATCCACTGTGACAGAAATGAGAATCTCATTTTTCACCTGGCCTTTAGCAAAGCAAAAATAAGCAGCGTCGTACTGCGCCAATATGTGAGGAAATAGTAATTACCCGCCCCGAATGCGACCACTGACTTTGCCACCAACTTTCATAAAGAAAAATATTGACCGTATAAAAACCAGATGTTAGGGCTCACCAGGAAGATATTTTTACCCTGTGTGCAAATTGACCATTTCCGGTGCTTACCTTACTTTCACGTCCTGTTGCTATGCCCTAAATAATTCGGGTTGCAGGCAGACGGCAAGCGAGCGAATCCCCGGACGCATAGAAAACTATGTGACCCGGGTGAGCGAACGCAGCCAACGCACCTGCGACCTGGAGTGTGACGGGTATATTCCTAATCAGAGACGGTAAATCGTTATGTATCAGAGCCACTTTTGTTTTAAACATCCGCCTTTCAGGAAGATCACCCGATTATCCGGGGATTTTCTGGTGCCTTATCATCAGGACGTGTTTAACCTGCTGAAAGAGAAAACCCAACAGGCGGGGATCACCGGGCTTTTTTATCATGACAGTCATCTGTTGGACTCGTTCAGCGACGTGCTGAAAACCAGCAACAGTGCCGTACTTTCCATTAATGCCTTTCCTAAACTGAGTGCCAGTAGCCTGCTGTACAAACTCAGCCCGGGAACAAAAGAGAGCAAGAACCGTATTCAGGCGGTGGATGCCGTGTTGCGCCAGTGGCAGGAAGAGCCGTCCTCACGCAAAGCGAAAGCCAAAATCCTGACGATCGCCCACAGCGAAGCCATGAAAGATAACTGCCGGGAAGTACTGGGGATGCTGCTCACGCGCGCCCGGGAGCTGGATTTCCGGTTGTCCGTCGTGCTGATGGGTTCTGCCGATCAGGACACCGCGCTGATGCAACAACCTGAACTGCGGGAATACATCCATACCCGTCATACTTTACGCCCCCTGACCTGCCGCGAATATCTCAGCTATGTGCAGGCGCAGTGTGAAGAACACGGGTGCGAACACGCCCCGTTACCCGCGGCACGCGTACGCAAAATGCATGCGCTGACAAAGGGAAACATCATCCAGTTGAATGAGCTGGCACATCTGTCGATGCTGGCGGCGTGGACGGAACGCGCGGAGAGTGTCGGCGCGCGCCATTTGCGCCTGGCAGCCGGTGAGATCCTGCCGGCAAAAAACCACGGTAAGCGCCTGGCAACCACTGGATTATTGGCCTCTGTGCTGTTCGCGGCCTGCGGCTGGTATTTGACCGCTTCTGTGAATGCAAGACTTCCCATCCGGCTACCCGTTCCGGCCAGCTGGAAACACCAGACGCCGGGCGCAGTCCGCCCCGTGGTACCGGTTATCGACAACGAAATGGTCAATCAGGCGGATGCGATGCACCAGCTTTACTTAATTTGGGGGTATGACACCTCGGCAGAAGAAGCATTGTGTCAGAACGCCGCGAAGGTAAACCTGATGTGTAAACAGGGGAATGCCTCACCGGACGCACTGGCGCATGAAGGTTATCCGTGGATCAGTGAACTGAAAACGGGCGGTCATCTTAACTATGCCGTCGTCGCCCGCGTCGGGGACAATTCAATCGACCTGCTGATGAACAACCGCACCTGGCAGGTGAGCCGTAACTGGTTCAGTCAGCATGCGACCGGCAATTATACGCAACTGCATCGCCTGACGCCGGAGGGTAAAAACGCCATCAGTACCGCCAGTGACAGCAAAGATATGACCTGGCTCGATCAGCAATTAAGCCAGGTGCTCGCCCAGCCCGAAACACATTCCCGGAGCTGGACGGCGGAGATGATGAAACGCACTCGCGAGTTCCAGCAAAAAATGAACCTGCATGTGGACGGCATTCCTGGTGAAGATACGTTGATGCAGCTTATGCGTGAAACCCATACGACGCCGAGCGTGCTGATCCAGGTCCCTCAGACCACGACGGCGGTGAAACCGCAGGAGAAGAATTCCTGATGTCTACAATCTGTCTTGCGGCCCAGCGCAGCTACGCAACCGGGGAGGCCGTCTGGTTTTCGTACCGCTTCCCCAGCCTGAAGAAAATTGCCGGTAACACGTTATTGTGGATGCTGGGACTATGCACCATGCTGGTGGCCGGACTTTACACGCATGTTTACTGGAACCTGCGCCACCCGGCAGCCGAGCCGGTTAAGGCGAGCGTCGCCAAACCGGAAACACAGCTTTCGGATATGCATTATGTGTACGTGAGTAAGCCGTTCCCGCATCCGCAACCCAAACCGGAGCCGCCAGCAAAAGCGATCCCTGCCATGCAGGATATGCCGATCAATAGTGATGCAGCAGACTGGCAGCAGGCACCTGACGGGGATATTCCGCGCGACACGTCGCACGATACCCTACCGGGAACCGAGGCACACGAGGATGCCCCCGCAAACACGGGCCAGGAAGATGCGTCAGTGGCCGAATTATTAAAGCAGGCATTAAAAGAACAGGAGCAGGATTATTCACAAGGCAAAATTCCCGCGCCACCGGTTGATGAAACGCAGGATAATTCACGGGCAAATGTGGGACATCAAGAGAACACCCGGTCTCCCTCAGGTAAAAAAGGAGACCAACTGGGATAATTAATATTTTTCCGGCAGGGTGGTGATGTTAAGGAGTCGACCCTTTTCCACCACAATATATTGCCCTTTCTTCAGATCGGAAAGTATTTTGATGATGGTACTGCGCGCCAGGTTAGTGTATTCCTGAATATAGTCATAAACGTTGATATCACGTTGATGATAAATAATCAGTTCATTTATCTCTAACAAAAACTCGCGCACAACAGAGTAAGCACTGCGGGCAACCAAAACGTCATCACGTTTGCTCAGCATGCAGATATACCAGGAGAGCACCTTAGTGAGCTGTGGCCACAGGTTTTTCTCCGTCATCAACTGAGCAAAAACCACTTTCGGGATAGAGCGAACCACCGCATTCGTCCGTACCATGCCATACATGTGGGACGACTGGTAATAAATTGATGACAGGCCAAAGATACACTGACCTTGTAGCATGAACATACACAGTTCGTCTGATTCGCGGCGGAACTCAACTTCACCGCTGACAATGATATGAATATAGTCATTATCGCTGGTTGTTATTTTCTGCCATTTCTTTAAGGTTTTTTCTTCATAACCCTCAGTTGCAGAAATAATGGCGTCCAGTTCACTATGAGGGCGTAATTTTTACCGTAAATGCTTAACATTGTTATACCCGTTTTAAGATGTTTATTTAAGATGTGAGAACCCGCAGTAACAATACTGCGAGCATTCCATTTGAAATAAAAAACCAGGCCGAGAAATAATCTCTGATTATAAGATTTATTGTGTGATTGCTTAGCGAGCTATGTGTCTATCATAGATTCGGGTAATATTAAGTCAATTAACTATAATTTAAACATCATTGAACCTAAGATTAATCTTAGGCTTATTCTGGACAGGATCCCCACTCAAACCCTGAAAGACGGGGGAATTACTCCTGCCCGTATTTCTCTAAAAGCGCTTCGGCGATGGCCATCGTTTCGACATCCGCGACACCGTTCCACAGCGAGGGGCGGTAATGCATCTGAAACGCTGTAATCACTCTTTTCTGCTGCTGCTCTGTCGCGTTGTCAGGGACTTCATAACCATAACGCGCCAGCAGATCGAGCAATGCCGCACGATCCACGTCCTGATTACGTGGGCGGCCATTGATGTAAAACGCGACGCGAGCGGGATCTGGCCAGGCACCTATCCCCTGCTTTGCCAACGCCTGCCACGGAAACAGCGGGCCAGGATCGTCCTTGCGCTGCGGTGCAATATCAGAATGCGCCACCACGTTCTGCGGTTTGATGTCGTAGCGGGCAATAATATCTTTGGCGAGAGGGATCAGTGCCGCAATTTGCGCGGGCTCGAACGGTGTGAAGGATTTCGTCCCCCCGGTCTTTTGCCAGCCACGGTTTTCCAGCTCAATACCGACAGACGTATCATTAATGCGGTTAGTGCCGCGCCAGAAGCTGATACCCGCATGCCAGGCCAGTTCGCTCTCTGGCACCAGCTGCCAGATGCGCGGTTTACCATCAGGAACAGGCGGGTTCGCGGGGATCAAATAGTGGGAGCTGACGTTTTTATCCGTCAGCGTTGCCAGCGAGCTGTCAAAATCATCGGCGGTGTAGTGGAGCACCAGCACCTTTATGCGTGGGTAGGCTGCCTGCGCCTGATGACGGGTATCCAGCTCATAGGTACCTTTATCAACAATGCCTTTTTCCGTGGCACAGCCTGCCAGCAACAGCGCCAGCAGGAAGGTTGAGAGCGTACGCTTCATCGACGGGTTTTCACCGCCGTACCGCTTACGCTCACCATCAGCATGCTGGCATCTTTACCGACCGTTTCGTAGTCAATATCAATCCCTACAACCGCATCTGCGCCCAGTGCCTGCGCCTGCTCGCCCAGCTCTTTGAACGCAATTTCACGCGCTTTACGCAGCTCTTTTTCGTAAGCGCCAGAACGCCCACCGACGATGTCGCGGATCCCGGCAAAGAAGTCCCGGAAGATGTTCGCCCCGAGAATGGCCTCGCCCGTTACCACACCGCAATATTCAATAATCGGTTGTCCTTCCAGGGTTGGCGTCGTTGAAAATTGCATACTTTATCTCCTTCTTTAGCGTTCAATGCGTTAGCGTGTTGCTCAGGCAGCATTATCGGTTCGTTACGCTATGATTGAAAGGATAGTTAATAAATAAGGAAATCAACATGCGCTACTCTGCTTTAACGCTTTTAGTGCCCTGTGCGCTGGTGCTCAGCGCCTGTACCACCACGGTTACGCCAGCCTTTAAGGATATCGGTACCCGCAGCGGCCCATGTATTGATGGCGGCCCGGATACCGTGGCGCAGCAGTTTTATGATTATCGCATTCAGCACCGCAGTAACGACATCACGGCCCTGCGTCCGTACCTGAGCGATGGTCTGGCAAAGCGGCTCACCGATGCGTCGCGCGTTCCGCAGCATAACGCGTTGCTGAAATCCGATCCGTTCTCCAGCCGGGCTACGCTGCCAGACAGCGCCGAGGTTGCCAGCGCCTCGACAATCCCGAACACCGATGCACGAAACATTCCCCTGCGCGTAAAACTGACCCAGGGCACCCAGACCTGGCAGGATGAAGTGCTGATGATCCGTGAAGGTCAGTGCTGGGCGGTGGACGACGTACGCTACGTTGGCGGTAGCGTTCATGCCCCGGCAGGTACGCTTCGCCAGTCGATTGAAAACCGCTAAACCAACCGTTATAAAATTGTAACCCCCGTAAAATGTGCGGCATTTCATACGGAATGCCGACATTTATACTTGTCGCCCTTGCGGTTCACTATTTTGTGCTATGTTTAGAGAGGTTTGCGGGTTATATTTAACTTTTAACGCAGAAATATTGCATAACTATTCTGTCAACGGTACTATCTGCGGCTTCAATGGCTATAGATTGCCTGGATGAGTAAAGACTGCCCCGATGAGTATTAAACTAAACGGCATTAACTGCTTTTACGGCGCACACCAGGCGCTGTTTGACATCACGCTGAACTGCCCGGAAGGCGAAACGTTGGTTTTGCTTGGCCCAAGCGGCGCAGGTAAAAGTTCTCTTTTGCGTGTCCTTAATCTGCTTGAAATGCCCCGTTCCGGTACGCTGGCGATTGCCGGCAACCATTTTGACTTCGCGAAAACCCCGTCAGAAAAAGCGATTCGCGAATTGCGTCAAAACGTCGGCATGGTCTTCCAGCAATACAACCTCTGGCCTCACCTGACCGTCCTGCAAAACCTGATTGAAGCGCCTTGTCGCGTGCTCGGTTTAAGCAAAGATCAGGCGATGGCACGTGCCGAGAAGTTGCTGGAACGTCTGCGTCTTAAACCGTACAGCGACCGTTATCCTCTGCACCTTTCAGGTGGTCAGCAACAGCGCGTGGCCATTGCCCGTGCTCTGATGATGGAGCCTGCGGTTCTGCTGTTTGATGAGCCGACCGCAGCGCTGGACCCGGAAATTACCGCCCAGATCGTGAGCATCATTCGTGAGCTGGCGGAAACCAACATTACACAAGTCATCGTTACCCATGAAGTGGAAGTGGCGCGCAAAACCGCCAGCCGCGTGGTTTACATGGAAAACGGGTATATCGTTGAGCAAGGTGATGCGAGCTGCTTCACGAACCCGCAAACCGATGCCTTCAAAAATTACTTATCTCACTGATGTGTTAGGGAAAATGATAATGAAAAAAGTATTGATTGCCGCGCTGCTTGCTAGCGTCAGCCTTTCCGCTACCGCAGCCCAGACCATTCGTTTCGCTACCGAAGCGTCTTATCCTCCGTTTGAATCCATCGACGCCAACAACAAAATTGTTGGCTTCGACGTGGATCTGGCTAACGCCCTGTGTAAAGAGATCGACGCCACCTGTACCTTCAGCAACCAGGCGTTTGACAGCCTGATCCCAAGCCTGAAGTTCCGCCGTATCGACGCCGTGATGGCGGGTATGGACATCACCCCTGAACGTGAAAAGCAGGTGCTGTTCTCCACGCCGTACTATGACAACTCCGCCCTGTTCATTGGTCAGAAAGGGAAATTCACCTCTATTGATCAGCTGAAAGGCAAGAAAGTTGGCGTGCAGAACGGTACCACCCACCAGAAATTCATTACCGATAAGCACCCGGAAATCACCACCGTTCCGTATGACAGCTACCAGAATGCGAAGCTGGATCTGCAGAATGGCCGTATTGACGGTGTGTTTGGTGATACCGCCGTGGTGACTGAATGGCTGAAAGCGAACGACAAACTGGCGGCTGTTGGTGACAAAGTGACAGATAAAGCGTACTTCGGTACCGGTCTCGGCATCGCCGTGCGTCAGGGCAACACTGACCTGCAGCAGAAATTCAACGCTGCGCTGGAAAAAGTGAAGAAAGACGGCACCTACGAAACCATCTACAAAAAATGGTTCCAGAAGTAATTCCTGATGAATGAAATTTTTCCTTTAGCAAGCGCCGCCGGGATGACCGTCGGCCTTGCCGTTTGTGCACTGATTATCGGCCTCGTGCTGGCGATGTTCTTTGCGGTATGGGAATCAGCGAAATGGTTCCCTGTCGCCTGGACGGGTTCCGCGCTGGTGACCGTGCTGCGTGGATTACCCGAGATTCTGGTCGTCCTGTTTATCTATTTCGGTTCCTCACAGCTGCTGTTAACGCTGTCAGACGGCTTTACCATCAATCTTGGGTTTGCGCAGATCCCGGTGCAGATGCAGATTGAAAACTTTGACGTCAGCCCGTTCCTGTGTGGCGTGATCGCCCTCTCCCTGCTCTACTCCGCCTATGCCTCGCAGACCCTGCGCGGCGCGCTGAAAGCGGTACCGCAGGGGCAGTGGGAATCTGGCCAGGCGTTAGGTTTATCGAAAGCGGCTATTTTCTTCCGTCTGGTGATGCCGCAGATGTGGCGTCATGCTCTGCCGGGTCTGGGTAACCAGTGGCTGGTACTGTTGAAAGACACCGCGCTGGTGAGCCTGATAAGCGTGAATGATTTGATGCTGCAAACCAAAAGTATCGCCACCCGTACCCAGGAACCGTTTACCTGGTACATTGTGGCGGCCGCTATCTACCTGGTGATCACGTTGCTGAGTCAGTACATCCTGAAGCGGATTGACCTGCGTGCAACACGTTTTGAACGGAGACCAGGCTGATGCTTGACTACTTACCCGAGCTGATGAAAGGGCTGCACACCAGCCTGACGCTGACCGTGGCGTCCATCATCGTGGCGCTGATCCTGGCACTCATCTTCACCATCATCCTGACGCTGAAAACGCCAGTGCTGGTGTGGATTGTGCGCGGCTACATCACCCTGTTTACCGGTACACCGCTGCTGGTGCAGATCTTCCTGATTTACTACGGCCCGGGCCAGTTCCCGTCGCTGCAGGAGTATCCGGTTATCTGGCATCTGCTCTCTGAACCGTGGCTGTGTGCCCTGATTGCTCTCTCCCTGAACAGTGCGGCCTATACCACCCAGCTGTTCTACGGTGCTATCCGGGCGATCCCGGAAGGGCAATGGCAGTCCTGCGGTGCGCTGGGCATGAGCAAAAAAGACACGCTGGCTATACTGCTGCCGTACGCCTTTAAGCGTGCGCTGTCCTCGTATTCCAACGAAGTGGTGCTGGTATTCAAAAGTACTTCTCTGGCCTACACCATTACGCTGATGGAAGTGATGGGCCACGGACAGCTGCTGTATGGACGCACCTACGACGTGATGGTGTTCGGTGCAGCGGGTCTGGTGTATCTGGTGGTGAACGGTCTGCTGACGTTGATGATGCGTCTGATTGAACGTAAAGCGCTGGCGTTCGAGCGCAGAAATTAATCACTCAGGTGCATAAATCTATATTCCCGATGCGGGTAACCTTATGGGTTGCCCGCTTTTTTTTGTGATAAAAATAATATTTAATCATTTTTATTGCATATAAATTCAATCACTGGCATTGTACATCCATGCCGCAGACACGGCGCATAATGACAAGATTGACAGACGGGAGTATTCAATGAAAAAGTTAGTTCTGGCCGCATTACTGGCAACTTTCGCCGCTGGCGCATCCGCCGCAGAGAAAATCAATTTCGGTGTTTCTGCTACCTACCCACCGTTTGAATCACTGGATGCCAGCAACCAGATTGTCGGGTTTGATATTGACCTGGCAAAAGCGCTGTGCAAACAGATGCAGGCCGACTGCACATTCACCAACCACGCATTTGACAGCCTGATCCCGTCTCTGAAATTCAAGAAATACGACGCGGTGATCTCCGGTATGGACATCACCCCAGAACGTAGCAAACAGGTCTCCTTCACCGACCCGTACTATGCAAACTCTGCGGTAGTGATTGCCAAAAAAGGCGAGTACAAATCCTTTGGCGAGCTGAAAGGCAAACGCATTGGGATGGAAAACGGCACCACGCACCAGAAATACCTGCAGGACAAACATCCTGAAGTGAAAACCGTGGCCTATGACAGCTACCAGAACGCGATTATCGACCTGAAAAATGGCCGTATCGATGGCGTGTTTGGTGACACCGCCGTGGTAAACGAGTGGCTGAAAACCAACCCGCAGCTGGGTACCGCCACTGAAAAAGTGACCGACCCGCAGTACTTTGGCACCGGTCTGGGTATCGCGGTTCGTCCGGATAACAAAGCCCTGCTGGAAAAACTGAACGGCGCGCTGAAAGCAATTAAAGCAGACGGGACGTATCAGAAAATCAGCGAGCAGTGGTTCCCGCAGTAATACTTTGTTGTCGGGTGGCTCGGCCTCGGGGGGTCTGTAGCCCGAGCCATCCGGCAACGTCTCACAGTGGTACAAAGAAGCGAAAACGGGCTCCGCTCACCGAATCCATCAGCCTGATCCCACCGCCGTGCAATTCCAGCATCCGTTTCACAATTAACAACCCTAACCCCCCGCGATTCTCCCGTGACGCCTGTGGGTTTAACGCAGAAGGACGCTGAAACAGCCCGTCGCGCAGCGCAGCATCAATGCCTGCCCCGCTGTCCGCCACTTCGACCTGCAGCTGCTCGTTCTCCTGCCACACCGCCATGCGGATCTCGCCACCCGGGGGCGTATGACGTATCGCGTTATCCAGCAAATTGGTCACCACCCGCTCAATCATCGACACGTCGGCGTTTAAAAGTGGCAGAGGCCCCGGCACATCAATATGCAGATTCAGCTCACGCGTGCGCGCCGCCAGTTCAAACTTCTGCGCCACATCGGAAATCAGCTCTCCCATCGCAAAGCGCTCGCGCTGTGGTTTTATACCGCCGTGCTCAAGACGCGCCAGTTCAAACAGCTGTTGCGACAGATGCCGCACCTTTTGTCCCTGGCGCAGCGCGGTGGTGAGATATTGCTGGTGCTCCTGCGGCGTCAGCGTGGCGGATTTGAGCGACAGCGTCTCCAGATAGCCCAGCAATGAGGTAAGCGGCGTGCGCAGATCGTGCGAAATATTGGCAATAAACTCCCGGCGCTGACGGTCGCTATCGGCCAGGAGATCCCATTGCGTGGTGATTTTGCGCGCCAGCTCGATAAAGGTATTGCGCAGGATCGCCACTTCATCATTTGCCGCGGGCTCCGGCGGTTGTGCCGCCAGCTGTTTGATGGCAGTCATGCTGTCCTGCTCCAGCCCGGCGACCTCCAGCGTCAGGCGTTTCACCGGACGCGTCACCCAGTACCAGACCAGCAACCCCGCCAGCAGGCCAAACAGCGCCACCAGCAACAACGACCAGAGTGCCGTGCTCCAGAGCGCTTTATGCCAGGCCATCTCTGCCAGCGCATTTGACTCTTCGCCCTGCAAAATAATGTAGAGATAGCCTTTCAGCTCACCGTCCTGACGCAATGGGGTAACGCTGAAGACTTTCTGCCCCTGGCTACGGGGGTCGTCTCCAAAAACCGGCATTGCCGCACCGTTGAGGAAGGTTTGCAATGGCGCAATATCGATTTTTTGCCGCTGAATATGGCCCGGAGGTGCTGCATCGGCCAGCAGATCGCCGTCGGGAGAGATGACATACAGCTCAACGCTCGGGTTAAAGGTCATCAGCCGATCGAACAGCGGTTTCAACACGCGGCGGTCGACGCTGCCCTGGGCGTCCAGAATCGGTTCACGCTGCACAATCTGTTGCGCCAGTCCCCCGGACAGCCGCTGCACCATTGCGTTGCCGTACTGCATGCTGCTGTAGAGCTGCACCGCGCAGGCAACGGTGGCGCAGAGCATCAGCAGCAGAATAAACAGCACCGTCAGCCGCTGGCTCAGGTTAAAGCGGCGCATCTTGATTCAGCTCCGCAAATTTGTAGCCTTTACCCCAGACGGTACGAATGATCTCCGGCTCGGCGGCATCTTTTTCAATCTTGATACGCAGGCGGTTAATGTGGGTGTTGACGGTATGTTCGTAACCCTCGTGCTGATAACCCCAGACCTGCTCAAGCAACGCCAGACGCGAGAAAACCTCGCCAGGATGACGGGCAAAGAAGTACAACAGTTCGAATTCGCGCGGGGTGAGATCGACCTCCTGCCCGTGCAGGCGTACCGTTCGCGCAAGCGGATCGAGCGTCAGGCCGTGAGCCTGAACGTGTCCGGTGGTCTGCGCCTGCCCCATCGCCTGCTGGCGGCGAAACAGCGCCTTGATGCGTGCAATCAGCTCCTGCACTGAGAACGGTTTTGCCAGGTAATCATCAGCGCCGGTTTCCAGCCCGGTAATGCGGTCGGTTTCGCTACTACGGGCGCTGATGATGATCACCGGCAGGTAACGGGTCATCTGGCGGATACGGCGACAAATTTCCAGTCCGTCGACATTAGGGAGCATCAAATCGAGGATGACGGCATCCCACGGCTGTTTTTCCAGCCGGTGCAAGGCACTGCCCCCATCGGGTTCGTGGGTAATGGCGTAGCCTTCATCTTCTAAATTGAGGCGCAGAAGCGCCGCGATATCGTGGTCATCTTCCACCAGCAGGATCTGCTTCATGGACAAGCCTTCATTCAATTCTGATGACTTAAGCTTACCTGATTTCGCAGAGGGGAAGAGTTCACATTTTGTTTAAGATTTCACGAGCAATGTTAGCACTTCATAATGCGCGGTATGCGGGAACATATCGAAAAGCTGAACGCGTTCGATACGGTAGCCCGGAAGATGGGCAATGTCTTTTGCCATTGTCTGCGCGTTGCAGCTGGAATAGACAATGTAATCCGGTGCCATCTGGCTCAGGTAATCGCACAGGGCTTTCCCGATGCCACGCCGTGGCGGGTTGACCAGTACCAGCTCCGGCACATTGCCCTGGCCGGTGGCGAACTGGGTTGAGTCCAGCGCCTGGAAATGAAGGTCTGTTAACCCCAGCTCAGCGGCGGACTGTTTTGCACAGGCAATCGCTTCTGCAGAAATCTCAATCCCGGTCAGTTGCATTTCAGGGGTGGCACAGTGCAGACCGAATCCCCCCACGCCGCAGAATAAATCCCACATATGGCGGATATTTAACGCGCGGACCCAGTCGCGTGCAGTGGCGTACAGCGCACTCGCAACCGTCGGGTTTGTCTGGAAGAAACTTTGCGGACGGATCCACAGCGGCACACCGTTGAAGTTTTCTGCCAGCGCATGCTCCCCGGTGAAGAAAACTTCTGTGTCCCCTTCCATGATCGCCATATGCACCGGCTGAATATTCGCGGTAATGACCTTCAACTGAGGAAGCTGCTGCTGAAGCCACGGCAGCGCCGCACGCAATTGCTCAAGCTTAGCCTCTGAGCGCAGCACAAAACGCAGCATCATACCGCCGTCAATCTGGCTCTCGGTCAGAAGCAGGTATTTCAGCTCGCCGCGCTTACGGGCAACGTTATAGGGCGTTAACCCGGCACGGGCAATGAACGGCTTCAGTGCGGCAAAAACAGGTTCAAACGACGCAGGATAAAGCGGACAGTCGGTTAAATCTTCCGGTGTACCGTCGCGGTGCAACATCCCCAGCAGCGGTTTTTCAACGCTGCCGCTGACCACCATTTTGGCCTTATTACGAAAACCCTGCTCTGGCCCACTAACGGGTGCGCACCACTCTCCCACCGCGTGTTCAGCCAGCAGCTGTTGCAGGTCGGCCATTTTGGCGGTGAGTTGTTGGGGAACCGGCTGTTCTATCCACTGACAGGAGCGGCAGCGACCGGCGTCATAGAGTGCGCACTGCATATGAAGACCTTAAGAATCACGAGGGCTGCGATTATACACATTATTGCAGACGGAAGAACCGCCGACTGGATGCGGGCACAAAGAGCAGGAACAGCACCAGCATATCCGGGAGTTTCTGCATCACCAGTGCGCGTAAAATCTCGCGCTTCGATTCCCCCGCAATGCTGAACAGTTCCGGGTAGCCATAACCCAGTGACGCCGCCCACAGGTAGCCTGCCGCAACAATTTGCGTCAGCAGATAAACCCAGCGCGCCCAGTTGCGCCCTTTGACCAGTGAGAACGCGCAGTAAATCTCGATAAACACCAGCACCAGGCTGCTTAAAAAGACCAGCGTCAGATTCCACGTCTGCACGCTGCGGTGAATGAATTCCCCTATGCCGCGCGCGCCCAGGGTGTTCAGAATCATCAGCACATCGAGACAGCGGATCATAATAATGGCGAGCGCCGCCACCTGCACCAGCGCAGGAACATTCGGACGAGCGTGCGTAATACGTGATTTTTTTAATAATCCCAATGTTTTACTTCCCTGAAAAACAGTGCCGCGTCATGCGCGGCACTTCACTGGAAATTTTAAATGCTTCAGCCGCGTCTTGCACGCTGGATATCACGCACGCGTTGTTTTTCCGCGCGCGCCATCAAATACCAGGCGATAAATCCGACAATTCCGACCACGCCGAGGATGATGGACGCCAGGGCGTTGATCTCCGGGTTTACCCCCATGCGCACGCTGGAGAAGACCAGCATTGGCAGCGTCGTGGCTCCCGGGCCGGAGACAAAGCTGGCGATGACCAGGTCGTCAAGTGACAACGTAAACGCCAGCAGCCAGCCGGAGATCACCGCAGGCATGATCATCGGCAGGGTAATGATGAAAAAGACCTTCAGCGGTGTTGCGCCGAGATCCATCGCCGCCTCTTCAATAGAGCGATCCAGTTCGCGCAGACGCGAAGAGATCACCACCGCCACATAGGCGGTACAGAAGGTGACGTGCGCCAGCCAGATGGTGAGCATACCGCGATCCGCTGGCCAGCCGATGGCATGCGCCAGGGCGACAAACAGCAGCAGCAGCGACAGACCGGTGATGACGTCCGGCATGACCAGCGGTGCCGTGATCATAAAAGCAAAACCGTTCGCTCCGCGAAAATGCCCAAAACGCACCATCACCATTGCCGCAATAGTGCCGAGGACAGACGCCATTGTGGCGGCACAGGCGGCAATGGTCAGGCTTAGCACCACCGCACTCATCATCGCATCATCGTGGAACAGTTCACTGTACCAGCGCGTCGACCAGCCCGCCCACACCGTCACCAGTTTCGAACTGTTGAACGAGTAGATCACCAGCATCAGCATTGGTGCATACAGGAAGGTAAACCCAAGCACCAGGATCAGAATTCGCCACGGGGAGCGCACTACCGGTAAGTTGTTCATCCGTGATCTCCCATCTGTTTTTGCTGATGCTTGTGGAACCACATGATCGGCACGATCAGCAGCAGCAACATCACAATCGCCACCGCCGACGCCACCGGCCAGTCGCGGTTGTTGAAGAACTCTTGCCACAGCACGCGGCCAATCATGATGCTGTCCGGGCCACCAAGCAGTTCCGGGATCACGAACTCCCCAACCGCCGGAATAAACACCAGCATCGAACCGGCGATAATCCCGCCTTTGGTCAGCGGAACAATCACGCTAAAGAACGTCTTCAGCGGGCGGGCTCCCAGGTCAAGTGAGGCTTCCACCAGCGAATAATCGATGCGCGTCAGGGCGGTATAGATTGGCAACACCATAAACGGCAGATAGGCGTACACAATCCCGATATACACCGCGAGATTGGTATGCAGGATCGTCAGCGGCTGGTCGATAACCCCCAGCCACATCAGGAAGTTATTCAACACGCCGTTGTTTTTCAGGATCCCCATCCACGCGTAAACGCGGATCAGGAATGACGTCCATGACGGTAAAATGACCAGCAGCAGCAGAATGTTGCGTGTCGATGGCTTACTGTGCGCCACTGCCCACGCCAGCGGGTAACCCAACAGCAGACAGCAGATCGTCGAGATCGCCGCCACCTGCAATGACTGCAAATAGGCTTCGAAATAGAGCGGATCGTCCGTCAATTGCAGGAAATTGCCGACATTCAGCGTCAGCGTCAGTTGTCCATCGGCCCATTCCATCAGGTTGGTATATGGCGGAATAGACCGCGCCATTTCTGCCAGGCTTATCTTGAAAACAATCAGGAACGGCAGCATAAACAGCAGGATCAGCCACACGTAGGGCATGGCGATCACCAGCTTGCGGCCATGTGTCATCTGTATGCGCGCCAGCCAGTGTGCAAAACCGCCCGGTTTTTCTGCGCGGGCTGGAGGTTCAAGTGTACTCATTGGCCGCTCCTTATACCGTCAGCACTACGCAACTGTCTGCATCCCAGCACAGGCGCACTTCGTCACCCCAGGTGGGTAGCCCTTTACGGTAGCGATGTTCGTTTTGCAGCTGAGCGCTGAGCATCTGTCCGCTCGTCAGTCGCACATGGTAAATAGAGAGATCGCCCAGATAAGCAATGTGTACCACCTCCCCGACGGCAAAGTTATAGCCATCGGCTGGCGGCTCTTCACAGAGCATGATTTTTTCCGGGCGCAGAGCGATATAAACCGGAACGTTGTCCACCACAGAGGCATCCGGGTCCACCTTCAACGGGTGTACCAGCCCCGGCGATTCAAGCACCAGACCGTCGTCATGGCGCGCCTTCACCAACCCTTCGAAGACATTCACCGAGCCGATAAACTCGGCGCTGTAGCGGGTGGTCGGGTGCTCGTAAATCTCCTCCGGCTCGCCGATTTGCACAAACTTACCGCGATTCATAATCGCGATACGCCCGGCCATCGTCATCGCCTCTTCCTGGTCGTGGGTCACCATCACGCAGGTCACTCCCACGCGTTCGAGAATATCCACCACTTCCAGCTGCATACGGTCGCGCAGTTTTTTATCCAGTGCGCCCATCGGTTCATCAAGCAACAGCAGTTTCGGACGTTTCGCCAGGCTTCTGGCCAGCGCCACACGCTGACGTTGACCGCCAGAGAGCTGGTGCGGCTTACGTTTTGCGAACTCCTGCATATGCACCAGGCTCAACATCTCCGCCACTCGCGCGGTAATTTCGGCTTTCGGTAGTTTGTCCTGCTTGAGGCCAAAAGCGATGTTCTGCTCAACCGTCATGTGCGGGAACAGCGCGTAAGACTGGAACATCATGTTGATTGGTCGTTGATACGGCGGTACGCGGGAGAGGTCGACACCATCCAGCACAATCTGTCCGGTGGTGGGCTGTTCAAAACCTGCCAGCATACGCAGTAATGTGGATTTACCGCAGCCAGATGCCCCGAGCAGGGCAAAAATTTCACCTTTGTAGATAGTCAGGCTGACGTCATCCACGGCATGCTGGCCATCAAAAGATTTGGTGAGGTTACGGATTTCAAGAAGCGGGGTCAGCGCTTTACGGACTTTCGCCTGCGGGCGGGGGATCGCGTCATTCACGGGGTGCTCTCCGGCATAAATCAAAACTGGTGCAAACGCACCATCAGGGTGCGCATCGCCGGGCAGCACTAACGCCTGCCCGGCCTGGAACTCACTGAATATTATTTACCGCTTTTCACTCTGGTCCACGCACGGGTGCGCACGCGGTCAATTTTTGGATCCTGAACCTTCAGGGTAAACAGCTTGGCGAAGACATCCGCAGGCGGATAGATGCCCGGGTTATCACGCACTTCCGCGCTGACCAGCGGTACAGACGCTTTGTTACCGTTAGCGTAGAACACGTGGTCGCTGATGTGGGCAATCACATCCGGACGCATCAGGTAATTGAGGAACTGATAAGCTTCATCTTTGTTTTTCGCATCAGCAGGCATCGCGAAGACATCAAAGAACGCCAGCGCGCCCTCTTTTGGAATGAAGTAGGAAATATTCACGCCATTTTTCGCCTCTTTCGCACGATTAGCCGCCTGCCAGACATCCCCCGCCCAGCCGATAGCCACGCAGATGTCGCCGTTTGCCAGGTCGTTAATGTACTGAGAGGAGTGGAAGTAGCGAATATTCGGACGCAGCTTCAGCAGCAGATCGGTAGCCGGGCCAGTGTAGTCATCGGCTTTGCTGCTGTTCGGATCTTTGCCCAGGTAGTTAAGTACGGTGGCGAAAATCTCTTCCGGTGCGTCGAGGAATGACACGCCGCAGCTTTTCAGTTTCTCAAGGTTTTCAGGCTTCAGCACCACATCCCAGCTATCGAGCTTGACGTCTTTACCCAGCACCGCTTTGACTTTATCAACGTTATAGCCGATACCAGTGGTCGCCCACAGGTAAGGCATCGCGTATTTGTTGTCCGGGTCGTGTTTAGCCACCAGCTTCAGCACGTCAGGATCGAGGTTTTTCCAGTTCGGAAGTTTGCTTTTATCCAGCGGCTGGAAGACACCTGCCGTCAGTTGACGCTCCAGGAAGCTTGCAGAAGGTACCACGAGGTCAAACCCGGTACTGCCTGCCATCAGCTTTCCTTCCAGCACTTCGTTGGAATCGAAAACGTCGTAAACCACTTTAATGCCGGTCTCTTTTTCAAAATTGGCGACCGTGTCCGGTGCAATATAGTCAGACCAGTTATAGATATGCAGCGTTTTTTGTTCCGCAGCGAGCGTACCGACAGAGACAGCCATCAGAGCACCCGCAACCAGACCCGATAACCATTTTTTATTCAAGGCGATCATATTGTTATTCCTTCTGAAAGCTCGTTAACAAACGAACTAAAACTATGCAATCTGAAGATATGCAAAAACCATGCATATTTTGTCGCTCTGACCGAAATAAAATAACAGACTCTATCCGGCAGTATTCGCTCGCTTTTTTAAGCATCGCAAGAATAACTGTAGCCCGTGTCTCCGGCTATAGCCCAGACGAAAAAACGCCTTTTATCAATTTTTTATGCACGTTATATCTACGTGATAAGCCGAAACCGCTTTCAGGGAGGTGAAATATTCTTTAAGGAAAGGTTAAAAGCAGCAGAAAAAATGGTGTTATGCAGCCGCTCTGGCAGCGACTGCGCGGATATCAGACAGGTTTAGTGGAGAAAATTGGGAGATGCATCATTATTCTCTGCATCATCTTCAGTGCTATACAGTAAATGATGTGCATTGGCTTCCATCATTACCATCGAAATTTGCTCTTCGCTCTGGCGCATGAACCAGGAGAACTGTTTGAAGGAAAGTCCCGCTCCGGCGAATAAAGACTGGCAAACGACCAGTTTTGGCAGATTATCATCCTGTATGTCGAGAAATGCTTTGACCGTCAAAGAACTGGCATTGATAGCCGACAGATCGGATGCCAGTGCCAGTAACGCAGACGGTTTCACTTCAGCCAGCGCAGAGAAGAGGATCACGTCGTTGATGAGATCGATTTTGGCATCGAAAATGCCATCGAAATTTTGCATATGAGGCAAATGCAGCGCCTGGCAGGAATCACATTCAAAAAAGGTGATACCAGCGTCATCAAGCCATTGACGTAATGTATCCAGTGTAGGAACGACCTGTAAATCCATCGCTGTGCAGCCTCTTTAATAAAAACTTCGCATATAACCGTCATACTTCAAGCTGCATGTGCGTTGGCTGCGCTCGTTCACCCCAGTCACTTACTTATGTAAGCTCCTGGGGATTCACTCCCTTGCCGCCTTCCTGCAACTCGAATTATTTAGGGTATAGATTACGCAAAAAGTGCGTTCAATGCTATTTAACCGCCCGTTTTTAGACAGTAACCCGGCGTCGCATGACGCTCGATCCATGAGATCATTTTACCCGCAATATCGACCCCGGTCGTTTTTTCCACCCCTTCCAGCCCTGGCGATGCATTAACCTCCATCACCAGCGGCCCGCGGGACGCACGCAGGATGTCCACACCCGCCACATCCAGGCCTAACGTTTGCGCCGCTTTTACGGCAATTTCGCGCTCACGTGCGGTGATATCCGCCACGCGCGCCACACCACCACGGTGCAGGTTAGAGCGGAAATCCCCCTCTTTCGCCTGACGCTCAATGGCCGCAACGACCTCATCGCCGACCACAAAGCAACGGATGTCACGCCCTTTGGCTTCTTCAATATATTCCTGCACCAGGATATGGGCATTGAGGCCGCGAAACGCGTCAATCACGCTCTCTGCCGCCTGCCGGGTTTCCGCCAGCACGACGCCAATCCCCTGAGTGCCTTCCACCAGCTTTATCACTAACGGCGCACCACCCACCATGTCGATCAGATCGCTGGTGTCATCCGGAGAGTGAGCAATGCCGGTCACGGGCAGATCGATCCCCTGACGGGCAAGCAGTTGCAGGGAGCGAAGTTTATCGCGGGCGCGTGAGATGGCGACGGATTCATTAAGGGGATAGCTGCCGAGCATTTCAAACTGACGCAAGGCGGCCGTGCCATAAAAGGTAATCTGCGAGCCAATGCGCGGTATAACCGCATCAAATCGTGGCAGCTGGCGACCTTTATAGTGAATGGACGACGCTGCGGGATCGATGTTCATATAGCAAGACATTGGATCGAGAATGTCAACCTGATGGCCGCGTTTCGCCGCGGCATCTCGCAGGCGTTTACATGAGTAGAGCGTTCCATCCCGGGACAAAATGGCAATTTTCACCCTGCACCTCTCTAAAGACATAGGAAAAGCCTGCGTATCATATACACAAAATCATGCAAGTTGTATCACAGCAGCCTGAAGGATGAGGTGCATACACGCAGGCAGGCGCAGAAGGAATGGACTAGCGCGTTGCCCAGCCCTGTTTGTGCAAATAGTCGAGAATAAACGGGCGATTTTCTTTAATGATGGTACGACGGATATGGTCACTCCACGTGTCGCGGCGGTTATTGCTGCCGCGCGTCATATAGTAGTGCGCCAGCTCCTCGTCGTATTGTGCCAACACGTCCCGATCGATCGGCTGATAGTGGTTTTCATGCATGATTATCGTGGCGGGCAGGCGCGGCTTCACGTCCGGGTTATCCGCCGGCCACCCGAGGCACAGGCCGAACAGTGGCAGCACATGTTTAGGGAGCTTCAGCAGTTCGGTCACGCTGTCAATATTGTTACGCAGGCCGCCGATATACACCCCACCCAACCCCAGCGATTCCGCCGCCGTCAGCGCGTTTTGTGCCATCAGGGCAGTATCGACGACACCCAACAGCAGCTGTTCCGCCAGGCCCAGTTCAGCTTCAGGGCAAATCTGCAGGTGGCGGTTAAAGTCGGCACAGAACACCCAGAACTCAGCCGCCTGAGCCACATGCTTCTGTCCGCCCGTCAGCGTCACCAGCTGTTCACGCATTGCCGGGTCGGTAATGCGAATAATAGAGCTGCATTGCAGGAAGCTGGAGCTGGAGGTTCCCCTTGCACTGTCAATAATCGCTTCACGCTGCGCCCGGGTAACCTGCTGGTCGGTGAAGTGACGAATCGAGCGGTGGGAACGGAGCAGGTCAATGGTTGGCGTCATTCTCTCTCTCTTTAACTGTCTGAACACGGTCTAACAGCCAGTATAGGAAATGTTGTGTGCCGTGTAATTGGCGAAACATAGCCTGACTATATCAAAGTGACAGGCGAAACCTTCTTTCCATGACAGCGGGTTATCGTGCAATATAATCGTCATTCGCCGTCAGGCTTGTTTTTTGAGGAGAGAGAAATGTTTGCAGTGATTTTTGGCCGTCCAGGATGCCCTTACTGCGTGCGCGCAAAAGAACTGGCAGAGAAACTGACCGAAGAGCGTGATGACTTCAACTTCCGCTATGTGGATATCCACGCGGAAGGTATCAGCAAAGCGGACCTGGAAAAAACTGTCGGTAAACCGGTTGAAACCGTGCCGCAGATTTTCCTCGATCAGAAGCACATTGGTGGCTGCACCGATTTTGAAGCTTACGCAAAAGAACATCTGGGTCTGTTTGCTGCAGAGTAATGCGAAGACGCCCTCACCGTGAGGGCGTTTTTATTTGTGCCGCCGCCGGTGGAGCATGCTGCGCACAAACAGGAAGCACAACGCCCCAAGCGCGCACCAGAATACCCCGCTCAATAACCACGCCAGTTCCTGCCAGAACGATCGCGAGGTGACAAACACCAGTCGTAGCAACAGCAGACACAGTGGAGCCGCCAGCATCGCGCCCAAAAGAGGCTTAACGACCTCCCCGCCACGGGAGAGAAAGCTGGCCGCCGCCCCCGGCAAGGTAAAAAAGAGCAAGCCCAGCTCGGGATGGCCGGAAGCCCTAAACGCCCCTTTGACATGGAAGGCTAATGACAGACACACTGTCGTAAACAGTAAAAAGCAACTGACCACACCCGCCCAGTTTCGCTTTATGTTCAAACTATCCTCCTGACTTCATCTCTATCAAATACGCTTTCGTCCAGTGGACGCCCAGTCAGATAAAGCAATGTGGCAATCCTTGCCAAAGTACACATCTGTTAATGCGATAATAGGTAGCTGTCGATAGCTAATACGATTAAACTAACCGGCAGCTATGGTTTTAGAGAATTAATGAAGGGAGCCGGGAATGTTGAAACGCTCCCCTGATGTTCAAAACAGTAGCCCAAATAGCCTCTTCATTCAACAACTTACTGGTAAACAAGAAGTTAGCCTCCGTGAATATAAACGTCGCAGACTTGTTAAATGGGAATTACATCCTGTTATTATTTGTGGTACTGGCACTGGGTCTTTGCCTGGGCAAATTGCGCCTGGGTTCAGTTCAACTTGGTAATTCCATTGGCGTTTTAGTCGTCTCTTTATTATTAGGCCAGCAACATTTCAGCATTAACACGGACGCGCTCAACTTAGGTTTTATGCTGTTTATTTTTTGCGTTGGGGTGGAAGCAGGGCCGAACTTTTTTTCAATTTTCTTCCGCGACGGCAAAAATTATCTGATGCTGGCGCTGGTGATGGTCGGCAGTGCGCTGCTGATTGCGTTAGGGCTGGGTAAACTGTTTGGCTGGGATATCGGGTTAACGGCCGGTATGCTGGCAGGATCGATGACCTCCACACCGGTTCTTGTGGGTGCAGGAGATACTCTGCGGCACTCAGGTATGGCGGGCTCACAGCTCTCTACCGCTCTCGATCACCTGAGTCTGGGCTATGCCCTGACCTATCTGATTGGCCTGGTAAGCCTGATTGTGGGTGCGCGTTACCTGCCAAAACTCCAGCATCAGGATTTACAGACCAGCGCCCAACAGATTGCCCGCGAGCGCGGTCTGGACACGGACACCAAACGTAAAGTCTACCTGCCGGTGATCCGCGCCTATCGCGTGGGGCCGGAACTGGTCTCCTGGGCCGACGGGAAAAATCTGCGCGAGCTGGGCATTTATCGCCAGACGGGCTGCTATATCGAACGTATTCGCCGCAACGGCATTCTGGCAAACCCGGACGGTGACGCAGTACTGCAGATGGGCGATGACATCGCGCTGGTGGGTTATCCGGACGCTCACGCGCGCCTTGACCCCAGCTTCCGTAACGGCAAAGAGGTATTCGACCGCGATCTGCTCGACATGCGTATCGTCACCGAAGAGATTGTGGTGAAAAACCATAACGCCGTGGGTCGTCGCCTGGCGCAGTTGAAGCTGACCGACCACGGCTGCTTCCTGAACCGCGTGATCCGTAGCCAGATTGAGATGCCCATCGACGATAACGTGGTGCTGAACAAAGGTGACGTTTTACAGGTAAGCGGCGATACCCGACGCGTAAAAACCGTTGCTGACCGCATCGGCTTTATCTCCATTCACAGCCAGGTCACCGACCTGCTGGCCTTCTGCGCCTTCTTTATCGTGGGCCTGATGATCGGGATGATCACCTTCCAGTTCAGCAACTTTAGCTTCGGCATCGGTAACGCCGCCGGGCTGCTGTTTGCCGGGATTATGCTCGGCTTCCTGCGAGCGAACCACCCGACCTTCGGCTATATCCCGCAGGGTGCGCTGAATATGGTAAAAGAGTTCGGCCTGATGGTGTTTATGGCGGGCGTTGGCTTAAGCGCCGGTAGCGGCATTGGTCACAGCCTGGGTGCTGTCGGCTGGCAAATGCTGGTCTCTGGCCTTATCGTCAGCCTGGTACCGGTGGTGATCTGTTTCCTGTTTGGTGCATACGTGCTGCGCATGAACCGCGCCCTGCTCTTCGGCGCGATGATGGGCGCACGTACCTGTGCTCCGGCAATGGAAATCATCAGCGATACTGCACGCAGTAACATCCCGGCGCTGGGCTATGCCGGCACCTACGCCATCGCCAACGTCCTGCTGACGCTGGCCGGTACGCTGATTATCATCATCTGGCCAGGGCTGGGACTCGGATAACACTCAGGTTTGCGCATACCAGAAAAAAATTTTCGTTATGCGCAGAACTTTTTATTCAGGGGGCAGTCATAATTAGTGCCACTGCTTTTCTTTGATGTCCCCAATTTGTGGAGCCCATCAACCCCGCCGTTTTGGTTCAAGGTTGATGGGTTTTTTGTTGGGTGAAATTTAGTGCGTCCCAAATTAACCACTTAGAGAACCATCTGGGGACACAGTGGTTGCAACGCTTCAGCGATGACAGTAACTGACATTCCCGTATAGAGATCCCTCCGGCACGCAACCACTCGCAGGGAGAATGGCACGCCCCCACACTACAGATGTTCCCATCGCATTTTTATCGCACACTCTAATTGCTTCGGCTGGTGAGCAAATCACCATTCGCTCCGGGGACACCATGTCCCGATAGCAGTGTTACCGTGGCACCAGTCCTGGATTGTAAGGCAATCCCTGCGGTTTACAGGGTGGTGCCTATACTCTGGTTGATATGTGTATAGTACACACCCAGGGCTTTGTAACTGATACGATATAATTTATAGAATATGAAAACGCCTTTTGGCTTAGAATGAAAAACGATGGGCATCACCACCAAATGCTGTGTTAGCATCAGAAAAAATTTAACCTGAATATGATTATGAACATCAGAAATGACCTCCACGGCCTAACAATATTCCGCTTTATAGCTGCTTTTTATGTGTTTTTATTTCATTGTAATCTTAGATATAGGGCCGATGTCTCTGACTGGCTTCAATCGGTGATCGGCAATGGCGCTATAGGGATGTCTTTCTTCTTTGTTCTTTCTGGCTTTGTCATGGCATGGGCATCAAGAAATGGGATTAAGGAGAATTACTATCGCTCCAGAGTTGCCAGAATATTTCCTGCGTATATTCTAATGGGGTTAATTACTAGCCCATTCCTTTTTGAATACGATCTGAAAAATGCCACGACCTATGTTTTATTATTTTTAAGCGCATCACAATCGTGGTTTCCGGATAGCTTTAGCCAGTGGAATTTTGGCGGTTCATGGTCCGTCTCAACCGAAATGTTTTTTTATATCGTTTTTCCACTCCTATTACCTACAATAAAAAGAAGACCTATCTTAGCATTGATTATCTCAGTCTTAATATCATCAATCATCATACCAACATCTATGATTCTGACTAATGGTGCAGCTTTCCCACATTATTACGTAAGCCCTATGCATCGCCTACCAGAGTTCATCTCTGGCGTAGCGATTGGTTGTATTTTTACTCAAGGTTTTCGCTTCACTCGATTTAACACCAGTCTTTTTATATTCGCAATAATATCATTACTTTACATTTCACCATCTCACAATAATGGTTGGATGCAAAATAATTATATAACCCTTCCCGCAACATGCATTGTTATTTATTACCTTGCCAGCACGGCGATTAATAAAAACCCCATTACTCTCCCATTAATATATCTAGGTAAAATAAGCTATTCATTTTACCTAATGCAACTACCTATAATGATTTATATAACAAAATATCATGACAGCCTTGCATCACTCCCAATATGGCTCATCTGGACACTTTTGGCAGCCATTAACTTAGTGATGGCATCAGCTTGTTACCATTTTGTTGAAGACAATAAGGCTATAAAATCCTTCGTCCTGAACTGGAGACGTAAACCGAATTCATCCTTTGAATTAAGCTAGTTCAAGCTTTTCAGCCCTACTAAATGACGGGCTGACGGAATCGTTATCAGGCGTGCTGAATGTGCTGGCTGAACACGGGATCTGGGTAACCACGCTGGGAACCGGGTTCATCACCGCCTTACTGCGCAAGGATGTAGAGTCCTACGAGCAGCTGGAACTGACACAAGAGCATTTCAATGATGACCAGCTCATTGATTACGTACTGCAATACCCGATTCTGATTAACCGCCAGATTGTGGTTACGCCTCCAGGAACGCGTCTGTGTCGACCTTCTGAAGTGATGCATCCGGGAAAAAAATCCAGGACAGTAATACCTTGATTGCCCTGCCAATATGCGCAGGGCAGTGTCATCCGGTCGCCAGGCATATTTGCATCAATCCCGTTCCTGCCCATAATTTTGATCACAGTCATTGGGTGAGGATGTGCCACTATGCAGCTCAAAAACAAAACCGCCGTCATTTTTGGTGGCAGCGGTGCTATCGGCAGCGCTGCTGCATATGCCCTGGCACGTGAAGGCGCACATGTCTGGCTTGCTGCCCGCACTCAAACCAGACTGGATCGTGTGGCTGACCGTATTCGCGCCGCTGGCGGTTCAGCCAGTACCCTGATCTTCAACGCCCTCGACGAGTCCTCACCACTGCCGGATCTTGCCCACATTGATATTGCCGTGAATGCCACTGGCTTTATGCACGATCAGGGCAAACGCATCGAAGCGTTAACGCTGGCTGAATTCAGACAGGGGTTCGATCCCTTTCTGACCGCGTACTTCAACATTGCCAAAGCTGTCTCGCCCCGTATGGGTGGCGAGCATGCCGGAACAATGATCACCGTCGTTGCGCCTGCCGCAAATATGGCGATGCCGGGCCATCCCGGGCATATTATCGGGTGCGCGGGCACTGAAGCCTTTACCCGGGCGCTTGCCGCTGAGTTAGGGCCAAAAAATATTCGTGTACTGTGTATACGTTCGCATGCGATTGCCGACGCGGTTCAGGCGGGTTCTTATGTGGGTGAACTGTTTGCCATTAAGGCGCAGGAGCTGGGAACTACCGTGGATCAGTTTTTAGGCGGCGCGGCACAAGGCACAATGCTTAAACGCCTGCCCACGCTGGCGCAGGTGGCGAGCACCATCGTGTTTCTGGCGTCCGATTCAGCAAACGCCATGACGGGAACAACCGTGAACATGACGGCTGGCGCGACCACTCTCTAACCGCCGCTCTCTCCTGCAATCCGCCCTACCATCGCGCGGATCTCCTCCCGCGATAAGGGCTGCCTGTCCGTCACAAAGTGCAGCGTCATCCCTTCAATAAACGCGTCCAGCGCGCGGGCGGTGGCAGGCTCGAACCACTGCTCAAGGGTTGTCTGGCTCATCTTCATCCAGTCCTGCATCACCGTTTTAAGCGCCGCGCTGCGGTGCATAAAGGCATACAGCTGGTACATCAGCGCCATATTGTGCGGCGTGGTGACCTGCGAGCTGTAGATCAGGGTCGTGATCGATTCACACGCCATTACCGGGCCGTTCACACCCGAGAAAAAATCCCGGTACTGCTTTGACATCTGGCGGGTAAACCACGTAAAAGCCTCTTCAAGCAGCGATTCCATACCGTCAAAATAGTAGGTCATCGACCCCAACGGCACCCCCGCGCAACTGGCGATTTTCCGGTGCGTGACGGCATGAATACCGTGCTCAGCAATGGTGTCCAGGGTCGCCTGCAGGATCTTTTCCCGGCGATGGGGGTCGTTCGGTGGTCTGCTCATAAAATCCTCACGTGGTTTATGTACAAATGTACACAAACTTGCTAGTGTTGTCGCTATTGTTGTACTTCTGGTGTTTACCCCGATGATTCAGACCTCACCCCGTAAAGCCCTTCAGCTGCGTATGTGGGCGCTGTTTATGTTCTTCTTTATCCCAGGGCTACTGATGGCCTCCTGGGCGACACGCACCCCGGCAATCCGCGATATTTTGTCCGTCTCAACGGCAGAGATGGGCATTGTGCTGTTTGGCCTGTCGATAGGCTCCATGAGCGGCATTCTCTGCTCTGCATGGCTGGTGAAGCGCTTTGGTACGCGTACGGTGATCCGCACCACGATGTGCTGTGCAGTCGCCGGGATGCTGGTGCTGAGTGTGGCCCTGTGGTTCGCCTCACCAGTTCTGTTTGCCCTGGGGCTGACGGTATTTGGTGGTAGCTTCGGTGCGGCAGAAGTTTCCATCAACGTTGAAGGCGCTGCCGTAGAACGCGAGATGAACAAGACGGTGCTGCCGATGATGCACGGTTTTTACAGCCTCGGCACGCTGGCGGGCGCAGGTGTGGGGATGGCGCTGACGGCATTGGGTATTGCCGCGAATCTGCACATTTTACTGGCGGCGCTGGTCTGTATTGTGCCGATCCTGACCGGCATCAGAGCCATTCCTGACGGCACGGGTAAGAACTCCTCTGA
Source organism: Enterobacter sp. LM3 (assembly GCF_046622475.1). Lineage (NCBI taxonomy): Bacteria > Pseudomonadati > Pseudomonadota > Gammaproteobacteria > Enterobacterales > Enterobacteriaceae > Enterobacter > Enterobacter sp. LM3. The sequence goes on from NZ_JBJURN010000001.1 coordinate 237,196, forward strand.
CGAACAAAAAACGGTACAAAAAGGGCTGCCGTTCTACCGCGACATTCAGCTGATGCTGATTGGCGTGGTGGTGCTGGCAATGGCCTTTGCCGAAGGCTCTGCCAACGACTGGCTGCCACTGCTGATGGTGGACGGTCACGGGTTTAGCCCAACGTCCGGCTCGCTTATCTACGCCGGGTTTACGCTGGGGATGACCGTCGGACGCTTTACCGGCGGCTGGTTTATCGACCGCTACAGCCGCGTCACGGTAGTACGTGCCAGCGCCCTGCTCGGTGGGTTAGGCATCGCGATGATCATCTTTGTCGATGTGGACTGGATTGCCGGAGTCTCGGTGATCCTGTGGGGACTGGGTGCCTCACTGGGCTTCCCGCTCACCATTTCTGCCGCCAGCGATACCGGCCCGGATGCCCCGACGCGCGTCAGCGTGGTCGCCACCACGGGCTATCTCGCCTTCCTGGTGGGCCCTCCGTTGCTCGGCTTCCTCGGTGAGCACTACGGGTTGCGCAGTGCCATGCTGGTGGTGTTAGGGTTAGTGGTTATTGCAGCGCTGGTGGCGCGCGCAGTGGCAAAACCGGAAACAGAACAGACGACACTGGAGAAGGGATATGAGCGTTAAACTGATTGCAGTCGACATGGATGGCACCTTTCTGAGCGACGCGAAGACCTATAATCGCGAGCGTTTTCTGGCGCAGTATGCGCGCATGAAGGAACAAGGTATTCGCTTTGTGGTCGCCAGCGGTAACCAGTATTACCAGCTGATTTCGTTTTTCCCGGAGATCGCGCATGAAATTGCGTTTGTCGCCGAAAACGGCGGTTGGGTAGTCAGCGCCGGGGAAGATGTCTTTAACGGCGAACTGTCGAAAGACCACTTCAACACCGTCGCCACCGTGCTAAGCGGTGTCCCCGGCATAGAGATTATCGCCTGCGGGAAAGGCAGTGCTTACACCCTGAAAGAGTATGACGAGGTCTTCAAAGACATCGCAGCGAAGTACTATCATCGCCTCGAAATGGTGAATGATTTCGACAACCTGAACGATATTTTCTTCAAATTCGGGCTTAACGTCTCTGACGATGACATTCCGCGCATTCAGGCAATGCTGCATGAAAAGCTCAACGACATCATGGTGCCCGTCACCACTGGCCACGGCAGCATCGACCTGATTATCCCCGGCGTGCATAAAGCCAACGGGCTGCGAATTTTGCAGAAACGCTGGGGGATTGACGACCGCGAAGTGGTGGCCTTTGGCGACAGCGGCAACGACGTGGAGATGTTGCATCAGTCAGGGTTCAGCTTTGCGATGGCCAATGCCCGGCCGCATATTAAAGCAGCCGCCCGCTTTGAAGCACCGCACAATAATGACGAAGGTGTACTGGCTGTGATCGAGAAGGTGTTGAACGGGGAAGCGCCATTTCATTGACGCTGTGCGGTCTGGTTCCCTCTCCCACAGGGAGAGGGAACAAAAACTTATGGCTGTAGCGCATTCCCGACGCGTTTATCTTTCAGGAACACCACCATCAGCCCCAGCCACAGCACACCATTGGCAAGGTTGAACAGGCTGAACAGCCCATTGCCGCCCATCGCGTAAGCGTGCTTGCTCACCTCGATACCGACGGTGAAAATCAACATCTGCAACATCCCCATCGCCGCAGACACGGTACCTTTACTCATATCACTGGCAAACAGCGTCAGACGCACCAGCCCGGCGTTCGCCAGGCCAATACCAAAGGCATAAACACTCAGCCCCGCCGTCATCCACAGGTAAGCATGCGACGATGCCACTGTAGCAACGGCCGCCATAATCAGCCCTGCCACAATCGGCCAGCCGCCCATAATAATCAGCGAACGCACGGTACGACGAGACGTCAGACGAGCCAGCGTCAGGTTACCGATTATCAGCGCACCAAAAATCGGTACCTGCAACATGCCGTACTCGTAACTGCTGAGCTTCTCGCCGCTGATGATAATCACCGGAGACTGGGCAATCCATGCCAGCAACGGCAGGCTGACGAACCCCAGCGCCAGTGCTCCCGCAACAAAGCGAACGTTTTTCAGCACCAATTTGTAATCACGCCCCAGCTCTTTGAGCGACAGCGTTTCACCCAGCCGGGTAGCCGTTTCCGGCATCGCGCGGTGCAGGCCAAAGAAAGCGATGGCGGCAAATGCGGCAAACAGCACAAACATCCCTTCCCACGGCGCAACATGTATCCACGCGGCTCCCACCAGCGGCCCCAGCAGCGGGGCAATTAGCGCCACATTCGCCATCAGCGCGGTAATTTTGATACACATCGCCTCTTCAAATGACTCCTGGATCGCGGCGTATCCCACAGCACCGATGAAGCACAGGCTCACCCCCTGCAGGAAGCGCAGCAGGGTAAATTGTTCAATGTTTTGCGCCAGCAGCGTGGCGAGGCAGGTCACGATAAACCATACCACACCCGTTAACATTACCGGGCGACGGCCAATACGATCCGACAGCGGGCCTAACAGCCACTGCAAAAACATACCGCCAGCCAGATAGGCGGTCATCGACGTTGGCACCCACTCAATCCCTGCGTTGTACTGTTCCACAACGGCCAGCATACCCGGCTGGATCATATCGTTGCCGATATAGGTAGAGAATTCGTAGAGCACCAGACACAGAGGGAAAAGTAACGCCTGACGACCCAGACGCGTACCGGAAGAAGAACGGTTTAACATGCAATCTCTTTATGGTGAAAAATCGCGGCGAGTGTAATGAATTGCCGCAGTCTGAAATAGTAAGTTATCGAGAAGAAACAGAAATAAAGCTTATATCGTCTTTGTTTAAGGTTTCCTTAAGTTGACACTATTATGATAACTCCATTTCATGTCACCGATCAAAATTATGGCACAGACCTCCAGCCGTTCAGAATTGTCTAAGTTACCAACAATTAAGACAACACAACTTTACCGTTTACCCGCTCGATTTTATGGTTATCAGCTTTTCGTGCTGATCGCCCTCGCCGTGCTGTTTACCTGGCTATCTCGCGATGAAACGCTCGATAAATGGATCACCGGCTTTTGGTATGACGCGGCAACCCAGAGTTTTCCGCTGCAGAAAAACCATCTGCTGGATCTGCTGAACCACCGGATGGCGAAGTACATCGCTATCGCGTTGGGCGCAGTGGCGTTGTTATACGGCGCTTACAAACGCAACGCAAAGCTGGTGACGGGTGCGCTGTTGATGGGGCTTGGTGCGCTGGTGGTTGGTGCGCTGAAAAGTATTAGCCATCACAGCTGCCCGTGGGATCTGGTGGAGTATGGCGGTAAGGCCGTCTCTTACCCTCTGTTCAGCGCGGCTCCGGCAGACAGTGGTCCTGGGCGCTGCTTCCCCGGTGGTCATGCCTCCAGCGGCTTTATGGTGATGGGCTTGTTTTTTGCTTTCTGGCGCGATCGTCCACGTCTGGCCTGGTGCTTTGTCGCCCTGGGCGTGGTGTTAGGGCTGGCAATGGGTTACGGGCAGGTCATGCGCGGGGCACATTTCTTCTCTCACAACCTGTGGGCTGGGTGGTGGGTCTGGTTTTCCCAGGTGGTGGTCTACGGACTGGTATCCACCCGGTTTGCTAAAGGGTAATGACACTATGTTAGAGCATTTGAATTACGGGCTGTTTTATCTGATCAACGCCACCCCGGCGTCACCGGAGTGGATGATCGATACAGCCACTTTTTTTGCAAAGGATCTGATCAGCATTGTTCCTGTCCTGGCCGCTATTCTCTGGCTGTGGGGTCCACGCGACCAGGTGACCGCACGACGTCAGTTGGTTATCAAGGTCGGGATGGCACTCGTCGTGAGCGTGCTGGTGAGCTTTATGCTGGGACATCTGTTCCCGCACGATCGTCCTTTCGTCGCTCACGCAGGCTATACCTTCCTGCACCATGCGCCGGATGATTCCTTCCCGAGCGATCACGGCACGGTGATCTTCACCTTCGCGCTGGCATTCCTGTTCTGGCATCGCCTGTGGTCTGGCGCACTGCTGATGGTGGTTGCAGCGGCAATCGCCTGGTCTCGTGTTTACCTGGGCGTCCACTGGCCACTGGATATGGTGGGTGGCTTCCTCGTGGGGCTGATTGGCTGCGTAAGCGCGGCGATCCTGTGGAGTCTCGTTGGTCAGGTGCTCTACCGCGGGCTGTCCCGGGTTTATCACGTCCTGTTTGCCATCCCGATCCGCAAAGGCTGGGTGCGTGACTAACCCCAGTCCGACAGGTTACACTTGAGCCCCCGCCCTGCGGGGGTTCACTTTTTCAGCCCGAGGATCTATGGAAACACGACGCGATGACCGCATAGCTCAGCTGCTACAGGCGCTGAAGCGCAGTGATAAACTGCACCTCAAAGAAGCTGCAACCCTGCTCGGCGTCTCTGAGATGACCATTCGTCGTGACCTGAACAGCGAGAGTGCCCCCGTCGTTTTGCTGGGTGGGTATATTGTGCTGGAGCCGCGTAGCGCCAGCCATTATCTGATAAGCGATCAAAAAACGCGCCTGGTTGAAGAGAAACGCAAAGCCGCGCGGCTTGCCGCTTCACTGGTACAGCCCCACCAGACGCTGTTTTTTGACTGCGGAACCACCACGCCGTGGATCATTGAAGCAATCGACAGCAGCATCCCTTTTACTGCCGTATGCTATTCACTGAACACCTTCCTGGCGCTGCAGGAAAAACCCGAGTGTCGGGTGATCCTCTGCGGCGGAGAGTTCCACGCCAGCAATGCGATTTTCAAACCCCTGAATCTGCAGGACACGCTCAGCAATTTATGCCCGGATATCGCTTTTTATTCTGCGGCGGGAGTGAATGTCCGTCAGGGCGCAACCTGCTTTAATCTGGAAGAGTTGCCGGTGAAGCGCTGGGCGTTAAACGCGGCGCAGTACCATGTCCTGGTGGTCGATCACAGTAAGTTTGGCAAAGTACGTGCGGCAAGAATGGGTGAACTGTCGGGCTTTAACGCTATCGTGAGTGATTGCCGACCAGATGAAGAGATCGTGGCACACGCGAAGGCACAGCAGATTAAGTTGATGTATTGAGTCGTACGGTGCGGCCTGATCCCCCCTCCCACAGGGAGAGGGGGAAAAGAATGCAGGCCGTCACCCGACAAAAAGCTTAGAACCAACTCCCAAACCACGTGTGGAGTTTCATCATCACGAAATCCCACATCCGGCTGAAGAAGCCGCCCTCTTCTACCGCTTCCATCACAATCAGCGGACGCTGCTCAATCGATTTGCCGTTAAGCTGGAAGTCAATCGTCCCGACCACCTGGCCTTTTTTCAGCGGCGCGGTAAGCTGGCTCTCGGTCAGGGTGTAGCTGGCTTTCAGGTTTTTCAGCTGGCCGCGCGGAATGGTTACCGAACCGCCCTCACCGGCCCCCAGATTAACCTCGCTCTTGTCACCAAACCACACGCGCTGGCTGACAAACGTGGCATCCGGTTTAATTGGCGTCACGGTTTCAAAGAAGCGGAAGCCCCAGGTCAGCAGTTTTTCCGATTCGTTAAAACGAATGCGGTCAGTCTTCGTCCCCAGTACCACCGAAATCAGGCGCATATCGCCCTGAGTCGCGGAAGCCACCAGGTTGTAACCCGCACCGGCCGTGGTGCCGGTCTTCATCCCGTCAACGTTGATGTTACTGCTCCACAGCAGGCGGTTACGGTTAGGCTGGCGGATCTTATTGAAGGTGAACTCTTTCTCTTTATGGATGGCATATTCATCCGGCACGTCGTGGATCAGCGCCTTCCCGAGCAACGCCATATCGCGCGCGGTGCTGAACTGGCCCGGTGCATCGAGGCCGTGAACCGTTTTAAAGGTGGTTTTGTTCAGACCCAGCTTTTGCGCGTAGCCGTTCATCAGGCCGATAAACGAGTCCTGGCTGCCCGCGACATAATCCGCCAGCGCAATACAGGCATCGTTACCCGACTGGATAATCACCCCTTTATTCAAATCTGAGACGGAAACCTGATCCCCGGGCTTCAGGAACATCACAGACGACCCACGCAGTGCAGGGTTGCCGGTCGCCCAGGCATCTTTTCCGATGGTAACCATATCCTCAAGCTTGATCTTGCCCGCTTTTAACGCCTGGCCGACCACATAGCTGGTCATTATTTTGGTCAGACTGGCCGGGTCAAGCTGTTCGTCGGCATTGCCTTCCGCCAGCACTTTTCCGCTGGAATAATCCATCAGGATCCAGGCGCGCGCATCAACCGGCGGCGCTTCAGGCGCAGCCTGCTCAGCCGCATAAAGAGTTGGTGCAAACAGGAAAAGGAGCGCAGAGCCTGCCGCCAGGCTGCGCAGAGAAGTCAATTTTCGCGTCATAAATGCCACCCGAGTATCCATTCAAATAATTATGTCACATCACCGTATCGCAAGAAGCGATGAGTAATAGCGCACTAAAACGGTTAAAGAAACCTAAACCAGGTAAAGTTTTTAAAGTTTATGCAATAACATTCGGATACGCTTTGATTCGAACGATTTTTTTGTCTTCTGTTGCGTAATTGTTAGGTTTATCTCACCATGACAAATCGCTGGCTCTGATTCACATCTCAGGTTGTTTGACTATTTCGGGAGTTAATATGATTACGCTGTGGGGCAGGAACAATTCGACCAACGTTAAAAAGGTGCTCTGGACGCTGGAAGAGCTGGATTTACCGTTTAAGCAGGTGATGGCGGGCATGCAGTTTGGGGTCAACAAAGAGGCGGAGTATCTGGCCATGAACCCAAACGGTCTGGTGCCATTGCTGCGCGATGAAGAGACCAACGCTACGCTATGGGAGTCCAACACCATTGTGCGTTACCTCGCGGCTCAGTACGGCCAGGGGCGTCTGTGGGTGGAAAGCCCGGTGCAGCGTGCTCAGGGTGAAAAGTGGATGGACTGGGCAAACCAGACGCTCTCTCCCACCCACCGTGTGATCCTGATGGGGTTAGTCAGAACGCCGGAAGCCGAACGCGACTATCCCGCTATCCATGCCGCACAAGATGCCTGTGAAGCCCTTTTCGCAATGATGGACAACGAACTGGCGAAGCACACGTGGTTCTCGGGTGAGACATTTGGCGTGGGGGATATTGCTGTTGCGCCCTTCGTCTGGAACCTGACCAACATGGGCCTGACGTGGACGCCACGTCCGCATCTTGAGCGCTGGCTCCGCCAGCTTAGCGAGCGTCCGGCGTACCGTCATGCTGTGATGATCCCGGTAAGCTGATTACGCACCGCCGGACGGGCTCATTTTCAACCGCGACCCGTCCGTCTCATCGGTCAGAACATACAGATAACATGTCATCAGAAGGGGGAGTTGCCTCCCCCGGGCTTAGTGCTGTTCAAGCGTCGCGTGCTCGTTCAGACACATGATGCAAAGAGAGATCGTAGTCAGGCAGTGTTCGAGCTTCTCCGCGTTGACGGCTATAAACGTCGGGCAGTCGTGGCGTCCGGTCATCAAACATACCCCTGCAATGGAGAGCACCTCAGCGGCTCGACGCAGAGCAATCAGCTCGCTTTCAGCGTATTCCGCTTTCAGGATGGGTGCTTTTTCACGCATGAAATTGCAAAGTTCAAAGAAATTATCACGCAGATGTTCGCTTTCGCTGACTGACATATACCCTTTTGCCTTCCTCAACTGCAGGTATGCGGCAAGGTCGATTCGGGCGTTGATCAGCTTGTTAAGCAGATCGCGTTTCAGTCTGTCAACGGACATGCTATTTCCTCCTCTGTCAGCCATTATGCACCTTCAGAATAAGTTCATTTTTTGTACAGTTTAATGCTTCAGATCAATAAAACATAACTGATTAACATCATTTACAATGTTACAACTTTAAGCCCTGCGGGGCACAAATTCCCGGCATGTGCTATTTTTTCTACAGGATTGAATGGCCTGCGACAGCGCCAGTGCTGGAGGGATTATGTCGACAATACCGGCGTCCGAAAAAATATGTTCGCTTTCAAAGATTGACCTGAATCTGCTCACCCTCTTTTGCTTAATCTATAGCGTGGGTAGCATTTCTAAAGTCGCCGACATGCTGGACATTTCCCCCTCTGCCGTCAGCCAGTCGCTGCGAAAACTGCGCGAAATGATGGGGGACAACCTTTTTGTTCGTAGCGGAAACATGCTGCTGCCGACGGTGTTTTCCGATGAGCTTTACGACAACACGGTTCCGATAATCGACAAGCTCTCCACACTGTTACCTGGCTCAACGCCCTCGCCCAAAAAAAGAGTCACTCTGTATACCGAATCCTTTGTTTCTCCGCTGGTGGTACCTGAATTAACGGAAAAGCTCCTCGAAACGAATTCTGACATTAGCCTGCTACATCGCACTGCCGACCTGAACGAACAAAAAATTACCGAGCTGCTCAACATGCGCCAGGCCGATGTGGTGTTCTCCACCCTTTCGGTGGAAAACAGCAACATCAGCTGCCAGAAAGTGTGCAAGGTGAACCTGGTGCTGGTGGCCGCACAGGATAACTCGCTCTACGGAAACGTGATTGATGAAGAGTCGTTCAGAAATGCCAGTCTGGTGGGCTATAACACCAAAAATGAAAAAATCATTTATTACCGCAGTATTGTTGACAAAAAATTCCGCTCCAGCGACCGCTGTCTGCTCACCACCTCTTTTGCCTCCATTCTGATTATCATCGCCAGAACGCAGTGCCTGGGAATTATCCCGGAGCGCGCCTTCGCCACCTACTCGGAGATGTACAAGCTCAGGCGAATTGACACACCGTTCCCACTACCGCAATTCAGCATTTACTCCTCATACAGAAAAGAGAGCAATACATTGCTCTCTTCTGTGCTGAATGATCTGCTGCTCCAGACGACCTAGAGCCGCGTTTTGCCGATATGCCAGATAGTGTCGGCATATTCCTGAATAGCGCGGTCAGACGAGAAATACCCCATATTGGCAATATTGTGCATTGCCCGGGCTGTCCACTCCCGTGGCTGACGGTACAGCTCATCCACCTGATCCTGACACTCAACGTAGCTGCGATAATCCGCAAGCACCTGATAATAGTCGCCAAAATTGATTAATGAATCCAGCAGGTTACGGTAACGCCCTGGCTCCTGCGGGCTAAATTTCCCGGTGCCAATCTGCGTCAGCACCTGGTGCAGCGCTTCATCCTGCTCAAAGATATCGTGCGGGTTATAGCCGCCACGGCGCAGCATTTCCACTTCTTCTGCCGTATTGCCGAAGATGAAGAAATTGTTCTCGCCAACATACTCACGCATCTCAATATTCGCCCCATCCAGCGTACCGATGGTCAGCGCGCCGTTAAGTGCAAATTTCATGTTGCTGGTACCAGAGGCTTCGGTCCCCGCCAGCGAAATCTGTTCAGAGAGATCGGCTGCCGGAATAATCATCTGTGCCAGGCTGACGCTGTAATCCGGGATAAAGACCACCTTGAGCCGGTTACCCATCTGCGGATCGTTATTCACCACCTGCGCCACGTCGTTAATCAGACGAATAATTTGCTTCGCCATAAAGTACGACGAGGCGGCCTTACCGGCGAAGATATTGACGCGCGGGACCCAGTTCACCTCCGGATCGGCCTTGATGCGGTTATAACGGGTGATGATATGCAGCACGTTCAACAGCTGACGCTTGTATTCATGAATACGTTTCACCTGCACATCGAACAGCGCCCCGGGGTTAACCACGACGTTAAAGTGCGTGGCAATGTAGTCGGCAAGACGCTTTTTATTTTCCCGTTTCGCCCGACAAATAGCCGCGTTTACCGTTGGATAATCAATACAGGATTTCAGATCGCTGAGCTGGTTTAAGTCGGTTCGCCAGGCCGGGCCAATGTTGGTATCCAGCACGTCGGAGAGCGACGGGTTGGCAAGCGCCAGCCAGCGACGGGCAGTCACCCCGTTGGTCACGTTGGTAAAACGCGTCGGGAAGATGCGCGCAAAATCAGCAAACAACGACTGCGCCATCAAATCAGAATGCAGTTCAGAGACGCCATTTACCTTATAACTGGCTACGACCGCCAGCCATGCCATGCGCACCACGCGGCCATGCGATTCGTCGATTAGCGATACGCGGCGCAGCAGCCCGCTATCCCCACCATGCACATCACACACTTTCTTCAGGAAACGGTCATTAATCTCGAAAATAATCTGCAGATGACGCGGCAGAATACGGCTCAGCATCTCTACCGGCCAGGTTTCCAGTGCTTCGCTCATCAACGTATGGTTGGTGTAAGAGAAAATCTGGCTCGTGATATCCCAGGCCTTTTCCCAGCTGAATTTATGCTCATCGATCAACACGCGCATCAGCTCCGGAATGGAGAGTACCGGATGCGTATCGTTGAGATGAATGGCCACTTTCCCGGCCAGGTTATCCCATGTTTTATGCAGCATATAATGGCGATTCAGGATGTCCTGAATCGTCGCCGAGGCCAGGAAGTAGGCCTGACGCAGACGCAATTCGCGCCCGGCTTCCGTCGAGTCATCCGGATAGAGTACCCGCGAGATTTTGTCGTAGTGATAGCTATTTTCCTCCGGCAGGGAAACATCCTCCTGCGCAAGGCGAGCGGAATTAATCTCACTATTCACCTGGACATTCCACAGACGCAGCGTATTGGTGGTATCCGTTTTATAACCGGGAATAATCTGGTCGTGTGCCACGGCCAGGATCTCTTCAGTATCAACCCAGCGGGTTCTACCACCTTCGTGCTGAAGCCGTCCGCCAAAGCGGATTTTATAATGGGTATTATGGCGTTTAAATTCCCACGGGTTACCATATTCCAGCCAATAATCCGGCGTCTCTTTTTGGCGACCATCAATAATACTTTGTTTGAACATACCGTAATTATAGCGAATACCGTACCCGCAACCCGGCAAGCCAAGCGTAGCCAGCGAATCCAGGAAACAGGCCGCCAGACGGCCCAAACCGCCATTGCCTAACCCCGGGTCGTTTTCTTCATCGATAAGTTCTTCCAGGTCCAGCCCAATGGACTCCAGCGCGCCTTTGACATCATCATAAATCCCCAGAGATAACAGAGAATTGGATAATGTCCGACCAATTAAAAACTCCATTGAAAGGTAATAGACCTGCCGCTCGTCCTGAGAAAATTGCGCGCGGTTAGACCGGTGCCAGCGCTCGACCAGCTGGTCGCGCACGGCGTACAGCGTGGCATTTAGCCATTCACGGTTGGTGGCAATGACCGGATCTTTACCAACGATATAAAGTAATTTTTCGACAATCGTTTTTTTCAGCGTTTCAATGTCGGTGCGATAAGCTGTGCGAACAACGGAATTTTGCATAGGAAACCCTCTTCAGGCAACTGAATAAATTTGGGGGTAAACAGGTAAAAGTGGAATCTGGAATAATGCAGGGATTACAGTTTGCGTTTATTAATTTTATTTTTAATGGCAAGTTTTAATTCAGATCTAATTTTGCGCGGGGTCAGTCCGGTCGCAACCGCAATGTAAGGCAGGTTTACGCCGTGAGCGTGAAGGGTTTTGGCCATAGCAACTTTGGATTGCACATGAATATCTTTCATTAATAACCTCATCAGTGTTGTTGATGGGATGAAAGATACCACCTGCTTCTTTTTTAGCCAATTAGCAACGCTTAAAGCCGGGATAAGTAATTCTAAACAGTGTTGGTTAGCAAAGCGGTTAACCCGGACCAGGCCACATCAGCACACAGACCTGTATAAATCCCCTGCAGAACGCTGTAAAATCCCGCCCTGACAACTCCATAATTGATGAATTTTTAACCTATGAGCAATGTTACGCACCAGCCGAAAATCGGCTTCGTCTCCCTGGGCTGCCCGAAAAACCTGGTGGATTCTGAACGTATCCTGACCGAACTTCGCACCGAAGGCTATGACGTGGTGCCAAGCTACGACAACGCCGACATGGTGATCGTCAATACCTGCGGGTTTATCGACAGTGCGGTTCAGGAGTCTCTGGAAGCCATCGGTGAAGCCCTGACTGAAAACGGCAAAGTCATCGTGACTGGCTGCCTGGGCGCAAAAGTGGATCAAATCCGCGAAGTACACCCGAAGGTGCTGGAAATCACTGGCCCACACAGCTACGAGCAGGTGCTGGAACATGTTCACCACTACGTGCCAAAACCAAAGCACAACCCGTTCCTGAGCCTGGTACCGGAACAGGGCGTGAAACTGACGCCGCGCCACTATGCATACCTGAAAATTTCCGAAGGCTGCAACCATCGCTGCACCTTCTGCATTATCCCGTCTATGCGTGGCGATCTGGTGAGTCGTCCGATTGGCGAAGTGCTGGCAGAAGCTAAGCGTCTGGCCGACGCGGGCGTGAAGGAACTGCTGGTCATTTCCCAGGATACCTCTGCCTACGGCGTGGACGTGAAGCACCGTTCCGGCTTCCACAACGGTGAACCGGTAAAAACCAGCATGGTCGGCCTGTGCGAACAGCTCTCTAAGCTGGGTATCTGGACGCGTCTGCACTACGTCTACCCTTACCCACATGTTGACGACGTCATCCCGCTGATGGCAGAAGGTAAGATCCTGCCGTACCTGGATATTCCGCTGCAGCATGCCAGCCCGCGTATTCTGAAGCTGATGAAACGCCCAGGTTCCGTTGACCGCCAGCTGGCGCGCATCAAACAGTGGCGTGAAATCTGCCCGGATCTGACCCTGCGTTCCACCTTTATCGTCGGCTTCCCGGGTGAAACCGAAGAAGATTTCCAGATGCTGCTGGACTTCCTGAAAGAAGCGCGTCTGGATCGCGTAGGCTGCTTCAAATACAGCCCGGTAGAAGGCGCAACCGCCAACGAACTGGCTGATCAGGTACCTGAAGAGGTGAAGGAAGAACGCTGGAACCGCTTTATGCAGCTGCAACAGCAGATTTCTGCTGAACGTCTGCAGGAAAAAGTGGGTCGCGAAATTCTGGTGATTATCGATGAAGTCGACGAAGAAGGCGCGATTGGCCGCAGCATGGCGGATGCCCCTGAAATCGACGGCGCGGTGTACCTGAACGGGGAAACCAACGTGAAGCCGGGTGATATCATTCGTGTGAAAGTTGAAAACGCCGACGAGTATGATTTGTGGGGTAGCCGGGTTTAATTCCCCCCTCACCCTGACCCTCTCCCCACTGGGGAGAGGGGAAACCTACCCCTTAATCCTCGTATCCAGCGCGTCGCGCAGCCCATCCCCCAGCAGGTTAAATGCCAGCACGGTCAGGAAAATCGCCAGGCTCGGGAATATCGCCACATGCGGTGCGATCACCATATCCGCCCTCGCCTCATTCAGCATCGCCCCCCATTCCGGCGTCGGTGGTTGTGCCCCTAACCCCAGAAACGACAGGCTGGCCGCCGAGATAATCGACACGCCAATACGCATTGTGAAATAGACCACGATGGACGACACCGTCCCCGGCAGAATATGGCTGAACAGGATGGTGGCATCACTGGCCCCCATACTGCGCGCCGACTCGATAAAGGTTTGCTGTTTAAGTACCAGCGTGTTGCCGCGCACCAGACGGGCAAATGCCGGGATCGAGAAGACCGCCACGGCAACAATCACGTTCGCCATACCGCTGCCCATAATCGCGACAACAGCGATCGCCAGCAGAATGCCGGGGAACGCAAACAAGACGTCGCATATACGCATGATGATCCTGTCCCACCAGCCTTCGTAATACCCGGCAATCAGGCCAAGTACGGTGCCTGTCGCCGCGCCAATCAGTACCGCAAAGACCCCGGCGGCAAGAGAGATCTGTGCCCCCACCAGCACGCGGCTGAAGATATCGCGCCCGAGTGAGTCCACGCCGAACCAGTGCAGCATTGATGGCCCGTCATTCAACCGATCGTAATCAAAGTAGTTTTCGGCATCAAACGGAGCCACCCACGGGGCAATGATCGCCACCACAATCAGCAACAGCACAAACAGCCCTGCCGTCATGGCGACCGGCTGGCGACGAAAACGCCGCCAGAACTCAAACCACGGGGTGCGGATATGATCCGGTTTAAGCCCCGGCATAGCGTTTAAAACGGCCTGACGACGCCAGTTTAACAATCGCATCTTACTTGTACCTGATGGCCGGGTTAATGGCGGCGTAGAGCACGTCCACCACTAAGTTGATAAGAATAAACTCCAGTGAGAAAAGCAGGACTTCCGCCTGAATGACCGGGTAATCACGCATGTCGACTGAATCGACCAGCAGACGCCCCAGCCCTGGCCAGTTGAAGACCTTCTCCACTACGATAGAGCCGCCCAGCAGGAAGCCGAACTGCAGCCCCATCATCGTCACCACCGGGATCATCGCATTACGAAAACCGTGCTTGAGAATGACCCATTTTTCACTCACCCCTTTTGCCCGCGCGGTGCGGATGTAGTCTTCACTCAGCACATCAACAAACGAAGCGCGGGTAAAGCGCGCCATTACCGCCGCAACGGCAGCGCCCAGAGTCAGAGAAGGCAGGATATAGTGCTTCCAGGTATCAGCCCCGACGGTTGGCAGCCAGCCCAGCTCCACGGAGAAAATCTGCATCAGCAGCATCCCGAGCGCAAACGCCGGGAAGGAGATGCCCGTTACCGCCAGTGCCATACCGAGTTTGTCCGGCCAGCGGTTACGCCACACGGCCGCGACAATCCCGGCACTCAGACCAAACAGCACCGCCCAGGTCATACTGGCGATGGTCAGCCAGAACGTCGGCATAAAGCGGCTGGCAATCTCTTCCGATACCGGACGACGCGACACCATTGAGGTGCCAAAATCACCCTGCAGCACATTGCCAATGTAGTGCAGGAACTGCCGGTACAAAGGCTGATCAAGGCCCAGTTGTGTACGTACCCGTTCAATGACCGTAGCATCTGCCTCCGGCCCTGCCACCAACCGGGCCGGATCGCCTGGCAACATATGAACAAACAAAAACACCAGCACCGCCACAATCAGCAGCGTCGGGATAAGCCCCAGCAGGCGTTTACAAACATAATTCAGCATGCCTCTCCCTCTCATCCCACAGATCACCGCCTGCAGGCATGAGTTTTCTTATTTCAAATCTGCATCATCGAAGCTAAAACCCGTATCCGGCATGATGTAGAAGCCAGTCAGCGCCTTGTTATGGGCTGATACCAGTTTTTCCACCACCAGCGGGACCCACGGTGACTCTTTCCAGATGATATCCTGAGCCTCTTTATAGAGGCGCGCTTTCTCTTCCGGTTTGGTGGTTTTCAGCGCGTTGGCCAGGTTTTTGTCCACCTGCGGGTTACTGTAGAACGCGGTGTTGAACAGGGTTGGCGGCCAGTTCTGCGAGGCGAACAGCGGCGAGAGCGCCCAGTCCGCTTCGCCGGTGGAGGCCGACCAGCCGGTGTAGAACATCCGTACGCCGCTCTCTTTCTGCCCTTTTCCTTCCACTTCTGCCGCACGTTGTCCGGCGTCCATCGCGGTAACCTGCGCCTTAATACCCACCTGCGCCAGCTGCTGCTGGGTGAACTGCAGTACCTTCTGCGCGGTACTGTGATTGTGCGACGACCACAGCGTGGTGCTAAAGCCGTTCGGGAAGCCCGCTTCTTTTAGCAACTCGCGCGCTTTAGCCGGATCGTATGGCCACGGTTGATAATTTTGCGAATAGGCGATGGTCGGCGGCAGGACGCCAGTTGCCGGGGTCGCGAAGCCCGCAAAGGCCACCTTCACCAGCGCCTGACGGTTAATTGCATAGTTGATGGCTTCACGCACCTTCGGGTTATCAAACGGTTTCTGCGTGATGTTCATGCTGATATAGCGCTGCATGATGGACGGGCTGGCCACCAGCTCCAGCTTGCTGTTTTTCGCCAGGATCGCCGCCTGCTCATACGGGATCGGGAAGGCAAACTGCGCTTCTCCGGTTTGCAGCATCGCCGCGCGGGTGTTGTTGTCCACCACCGGACGCCAGGTAATGGTATCCAGCTTCGGCAACCCTTGTTGCCAGTAACCGGTATATTTCTTCACCTTCACAAAATCGGTCTGATTCCAGGTAACCAGCTCATACGGGCCGGTGCCGACCGGATGGAAGCCAATCTCTTTACCGTATTTTTTCAGCGCCGCAGGCGAGATCATTGCCGTTGCCGGGTGCGCGAGAATATTGATAAAGGCCGAGAACGGCTCTTTCAGGGTGATCTTCACCGTCGCCGGGTCAACCACCTGGGTGCTGGCAATGGTTTTATAGAGGTTGTAGCGCTTAAGGCTATTTTCCGGGTTGCTGGCACGGTCGAGGTTCACCTTCACCGCCTCAGCGTTAAAATCCGTGCCGTCCTGGAACTTCACGCCGGTTCTGAGCTTAATGGTATACACCAGCCCGTCGTCAGAGACGGTATAGCTCTTCGCCAGCACGTTCATCAGCTTCATCTCTTTATCCAGGCCAAATAGCCCCTGATAGAAAGATTTGGCGACCGCCTGCGAGAGCGTGTCGTTAGCGTCATAAGGATCGAGGGTCGTGAAATTCGATCCAACCGCAACCACGACATCTTTGGCAGCGAACGCGGGTGCGGCGGCCAGGGCTGCCGTCACGCTCGCGGCTAACAGCCATGTCCGGGCAACAAATTTAACCATTGTGTTCTCCTGCCTGTTGTAAGTTATAACCGCGAGAATGCATTGTCCTGACGCGGAGGGGCGACAAAATGACCCGGGCCGACTTCACGCAGCGTCACTCGCTCCATACGCTCGCCCCGTTTACGAATATTGCCCGGCATTTCGTCCTGCAGCAGCACGCGCTGGGCATGACGATGCTCAGGATCGGCAACCGGTACAGCAGCCATCAGCTTACGGGTGTACGGATGTTGCGGGTTTTCAAATACCGCCCGCCGTGGGCCAATCTCAACAATCTGCCCCATGTACATCACCGCCACACGATGGCTGATACGCTCGACCACCGCCATATCGTGCGAGATAAACAGGAACGCAATCCCCATATCCCGCTGCAAATCGAGCAACAGATTAATAATTTGCGCGCGGATGGAGACATCCAGCGCCGAGACGGATTCGTCCGCAATCACCACTTTCGGGTTCAGCGCCAGCGCGCGGGCAATGCAGATGCGCTGCCGCTGGCCACCGGAAAATTCGTGCGGATAACGCCAGGCATGTTCCGGTTTCAGTCCCACGCGCTCCAGCAGCCAGGCGACACGACGCTGCGCGGCGTCACCGTCGAGCAGGTTATGCACACGCAGCGGCTCCATGATCGAGTACCCCACCGTATGGCGCGGGTCGAGGGAGGCATACGGATCCTGAAAAATAAACTGAATATCCCGCCTTACCGCCTGCAGCTTACCGGAAGGCAGGGTATCGATACGTTCACCGTTAAAGGTGATGCTCCCTTCCTGAGACTCCACCAGCCGCAGCAGCGCCCGGCCAGTGGTGGATTTGCCACAGCCGGACTCCCCCACCAGCGCCAGCGTTTCACCGGGCCAGAGATCAAAACTGACATTTTCGACGGCGTGGACTTCGCGCTTCACGCGATTAAACAACCCGCTGCGCAAGGGAAAACGCGTCACCAGCCCCCGGACTTCCAGAATCGGTTTACCCGGCACCACGGTGTCCTGTTCAGTTTCCTGAGTACCGGGTTCACCCGGCGATATCAGCGGAAAGCGTCGCGGCAAATCGCTGCCGTTCATTGCCCCAAGACGGGGTACCGCCGCCAGCAGCGCCTGGGTATAGGGGTGAACAGGCGTATGAAAAATCTGCTCTACGCTGCCCGTTTCCACGGCATTACCCTGGTGCATCACCAGTACGCGATCGGCAATATCCGCCACCACGCCCATATCATGGGTGATGAAAATCACCCCCATCTCCATTTCCTGTTGCAGCACTTTAATAAGCTGCAGGATCTGCGCCTGAATGGTGACATCCAGAGCCGTTGTGGGTTCGTCCGCAATCAGCACCGCCGGGCGGCACGACAGGGCCATCGCAATCATCACCCGCTGGCGCATCCCGCCGGAAAGCTGGTGCGGGTAGCGCGATAAAATGGCCTGCGCCTCCGGAATACGCACCCGTTCCAGCATCCGTTTCGCTTCAAGGAGCGCCTCGTCGCCGCTCAGTCCCTGATGCAAA
Source organism: Enterobacter sp. LM3 (assembly GCF_046622475.1). NCBI lineage: Bacteria > Pseudomonadati > Pseudomonadota > Gammaproteobacteria > Enterobacterales > Enterobacteriaceae > Enterobacter > Enterobacter sp. LM3. The sequence continues at coordinate 255,197 of NZ_JBJURN010000001.1, forward strand.
CGGATGGACTCGGCAATCTGTTCACCGACCGGAAAAACCGGGTTCAGCGAGGTCATGGGCTCCTGGAAAATCATCGCGATATCCGCCCCGCGCACACCCTGCATCTGCGAGGCGCTCAGTTCGTTTAAATCGATTACCTGTCGGTTACGGCGGCGCAACAGCATTTTGTCACTGGTCACCTGCCCGCCGGTTTGTTCAAGCAGGCGCATCAGCGCCAGCGCGGTGACCGATTTGCCCGAGCCAGATTCACCGACAATCGCCAGCGTCTCGCCACGATTAAGCGAAAACGATAAATTCTGTACGGCGGGGATAAACTGCCGTTCTTCCTGAAACGCGATATTCAGATGATGAACGGCCAACACTTCGCGGTTGTCCAGCGCTTCACTGTGCGGCACGCTTTGCCCCCTTATTCACGATAGATCCCCGTACTGGGCTCATCACCCGCATAGCCCCAGGCACGGTACATACCTTCACTGTTAAACGGCAACGCCACGTTTCCTTCATGATCCACGGCAATTAACCCACCGACGCCGCCCAGCGCAGGCAACTTCTCCATCACCACACGTTCACAGGCCTCACTCAGGCTTAATCCGCCGTAATCCATCAGTGCGGTAATGTCATACGCCGCAAGGGTGCGAATAAAGACTTCGCCCGTCCCGGTACACGACACCGCCGCTGTGGCGTTGTTGGCGTAGCATCCTGCCCCCGGCAGTGGGCTATCACCTACCCGGCCCGGCAGTTTGTTGGTCATGCCGCCAGTCGAGGTGGCGGCCGCAAGGTTACCGGCTTTATCGAGCGCAACCGCCCCTACCGTGCCCATTTTGGTGGTCTCATCCAGCGGTGCAGTGTGGTCAAGCTGTGTCACACCCGCTGAACGAGCCTCCAGCAGTTGTTGATAACGCTCCGGGGTCGAAAAGAGATCGGGCGAGACCGCCTCCATCCCGTGTTCAAAGGCAAACTGTTCCGCTCCGGCTCCCGTCAACAGGACATGGGGACTCTCTTCCATCACCAGACGTGCCGCCAGAACGGGGTTACGCAGGTGGCTCACGCCAGCCACTGCCCCCGCTTTCAGAGTGATACCGTCCATCACACAGGCGTCCAGCTCATGGGTTTCATCGCGCGTAAACACGGAGCCGATCCCCGCATTAAACAGCGGACACTCTTCCAGCAGACGCACCGCCTCGGTGACCACATCCAGCGCGCTCTCGCCTGCCTCCAGCATCCGCTGGCCTGTTTCTACAATGGCGTAAAGCGCGTCGATATAGCATTTTTCCTGCTCAGGGCTGAGCTTTGCGCGGGTAATTGCCCCTGCACCACCATGAATTGCGATAACCGCATTAACCATTTCACATCACCGTTAGCCGACTTGCCGCTTTTGCTATAAATATCATTATCGTTGATGATTCTTCAGATAATTTTTGAATATAGAAAGACGCAACAACGATGTAAAGGGTACTCCAGGCGGGTCATACTGTTAGTGGCACTTTTCTGCCATAATGGACGCTTTCGTTGTTACTGTGCAGGAGCCACCTATGGATTTTACCGCCGGACTGATGCCGCTTGAAACGGCACTCACGCAAATGCTCAACCGAATCTCCCCGCTGCATGATCACGAGACGCTGCCGTTAGTGCGCTGTTTTGGTCGTATTGCCGCACGCGATATCGTCTCCCCGCTTAACGTGCCTGGGTTCGATAACGCCGCGATGGACGGCTACGCAGTGCGCCTGGCGGATATCCAGACGGGCCAGGCGCTGCCGGTAGCAGGTAAAGCGTTTGCGGGTCAACCGTTTAAGGGTGAATGGCCGGCTGGCACCTGCGTGCGCATCATGACCGGTGCCCCGGTTCCGGCGGGATGCGATGCCGTGGTGATGCAGGAAGAGACGGAACAAACCGACGGCGGCGTACATTTTACCGCCAGCGTCAAAGCGGGCCAGAACATCCGCCGTGTCGGGGAAGACATTACCCTCGGCGCAACGGTTTTTGCCGCCGGACAGAAGCTGACAGTGGCCGAGCTGCCGGTGCTGGCCTCGCTTGGCATCGCCGAAATCGACGTCATTCGTAAGGTACGTGTCGCCGTCTTCTCCACCGGTGACGAGCTTCAGCTGCCCGGCCAGCCGCTAAAAGAGGGGCAGATTTACGACACCAACCGCCTGGCGGTACATCTGATGCTGGAGCAGTTGGGTTGTGAAGTCATCAACCTTGGCATTATTCCCGACGACCCGGAAAAACTGCGCGCCGCGTTTATTGAAGCGGATAAATCCGCCGACGTGGTGATAAGCTCCGGCGGCGTCTCCGTGGGGGAAGCGGATTACACCAAAACCATGCTCGAAGAGTTGGGGGAGATAGCCTTCTGGAAGCTGGCCATCAAACCGGGCAAACCGTTCGCGTTTGGTAAGCTGGAGCACAGCTGGTTCTGTGGCCTGCCGGGTAACCCGGTCTCTGCGGCATTGACCTTCTACCAGCTGGTGCAGCCGCTGCTGGCGAAGCTTTCTGGCAGCAATGTGGCTCCACTTCCGGTGCGTCAGCGCGTGCGTGCGGCAACACGGCTTAAAAAATCACCGGGTCGTCTTGATTTCCAGCGTGGGATTTTGACACGCAACGCCGACGGCGAGCTGGAAGTGAGTACTACCGGCCATCAGGGCTCGCACATTTTCAGCTCCTTCAGTCAGGGAAACTGCTTTATCGTGCTGGAGCGCGAGCGCGGCAGCGTGGAAGCCGGCGAATGGGTTGAAGTGGAAAGCTTTAATCATCTGTTCGGAGGCTGACGATGGCGGCAGAGCTGAACGACCAGGAGATGATGCGTTATAACCGTCAGATTGTGCTGCGCGGTTTTGATTTCGAGGGTCAGGAAGCGCTCAGGGCGGCGCGGGTGCTGGTCGTCGGTCTGGGCGGTCTGGGCTGCGCAGCTGCGCAGTATCTGGCGGCTGCGGGCGTGGGTAGCATGACGCTGCTGGATTTCGATACCGTATCGGTATCAAACCTGCAGCGCCAGACGTTGCACAGCGACGCGACGGTGGGCCAGCCGAAAGTCAACTCTGCCCGGGCGGCACTGGCGCGTATCAACCCCAACGTTCAGTTTACCCTGATTGATGCCATGCTCGACGAGGAACCGCTGTTCGCACAGATTGCGCAGCATGACCTCGTGCTGGACTGCACCGATAACGTCACCATTCGTAACCAGCTCAACGCGGGCTGTTTCGCCCATAAAGTACCGCTGGTCTCCGGTGCGGCGATCCGCATGGAGGGGCAAATCAGTGTCTTCACGTACGCCGAAGGTGAACCCTGCTACCGCTGCCTGAGCCGCCTGTTTGGCGAAAACGCGCTGACCTGCGTGGAGGCGGGTGTGATGGCTCCGCTCGTCGGCGTGATTGGCTCACTGCAGGCGATGGAAGCAATCAAAGTGCTGGCGCACTACGGCACGCCAGCAGCAGGGAAAATCGTGATGTATGACGCGATGACCTGCCAGTTCCGCGAGATGAAGTTGATGCGTAACCCGGGGTGTGAGGTTTGCGGAGGTTAAAGCAAACGGCAACCTTCAGGTTGCCGTTTTAGTGTTTGCTCCCTCTCCCTGTGGGAGAGGGTCGGGAGTGAGGGCATCAGGCAGCATCCGTCAGATAGACGTCCGCCCAAACGCCCCCTGCCAGTCCTGCTCAAACTTCACAATCGCCGCATCCACTGCTGGTGACGTAATAAACTGCTGCGCCACGTCCAGCGGCAGCGTGATGGACTCACAACCCGCCAGCAGGCAATCCAGCGCCTGACGTGGGGTTTTGAAGCTCGCGGCCAGCACTTTTGACTGCGGGGCATGCAGCGTCAGCAGTTGTTGCAGCTCGATAACCGTCTGGATCCCGTCCCCACCCTGCGCATCTACGCGGTTAACGTAAGGCGCTACGTACTCTGCTCCCGCCAGCGCGGACAACATCCCCTGAGCAGCACCATACACCGCCGTACCCAGCGTCGGGATCCCTTCGGCTTTCAGCATCTTAATTGCCCCCAGCCCTTCCGCTGTCACCGGTACTTTCACGACCAGGTCATGAATAATTGCACGCAGTTTATGCGCATCATCCACCATCCCTTCGGCGGTGGTCGCCATCACCTGCGCGAACAGACGACCTTTACCACCCAGCGCGTCATGTAACTCTGGCAGCAGCACGTCGAGCGGTGTTTTACCCGCTGCCACGATGCTTGGGTTGGTGGTCACGCCCGCCAGTGGAAAGATACGTGCCAGCTTTCTCACTGCCGCAACATCGGATGTGTCGAGATAAAGTTCCATGATGTAACCCTCAAAATTAGCCTGCACTTACCCTATCACGGCAAAACCCGCTCAAGAGTTGACCCACATCAAGATAACTTTCATTCGAAAGTAATTTAATCTTCATATGCAAATAAGGGGCGAAAAAATGATCTTCAATATTCAGCGTTACTCCACTCACGATGGCCCAGGTATTCGTACCGTGGTGTTCCTGAAAGGTTGCTCGCTGGGCTGTCGCTGGTGTCAGAACCCGGAAAGCCGCTCCCGCACGCGGGATGTGCTGTTTGATGCACGTCTGTGCCTCGAAGGTTGTGACCTGTGCCAGCTGGCTGCCCCGGGCTGTATTGAACGAGCGCTGAACGGCCTGGTCATCCACCGGGAAAAACTGAGCGAAGAAACGCTCAACGCCCTCACTGACTGCTGTCCAACGCAGGCGCTTACCGTATGCGGTGAAGAGCAGCAGGTCGCAGACATTATGGCCACCGTACTACGTGACAAACCGTTTTACGATCGCAGTGGCGGTGGGATCACCCTTTCCGGTGGCGAACCGTTTATGAACCCGGAGCTGGCGCACGCCCTGTTTAAGGCCAGCCACGAAGAAGGGATCCACACTGCCGTCGAAACCTGCCTTCACGTACCGTGGCACTATATCGAACCCTCATTGCCTTATGTCGATCTGTTCCTGGCCGACCTGAAGCACGTCGATGGTGACACGTTCAAACAATGGACGGACGGCTCGGCAAAACGGATCCTGGATAACCTGAAACGCCTTACTGCCGCCGGGAAACAGATAACCATCCGCGTACCGCTGATCCAGGGCTTTAACGCTGATGAAGCTTCCATTACTGACATTATCAATTTCGCTGCCGACGAACTCAACGTCCACGATATTCATTTTCTGCCGTATCACACGCTGGGCATGAACAAATACACCCTGCTCGGCCAACCCTACTCTGCCCCTGACAAACCGCTGGATAACCCTGCACTACTGGACTTTGCACAGCAGTATGCCTGCCAGAAAGGGTTAACCGCGACCTTACGAGGATAAACTGATGACAACCCTGAATCTCAACACGCTAAGCGACCGTATTAAAGCGCACAAAACCGCCCTGGTGCATATCGTCAAGCCGCCGGTGTGTACCGAACGCGCACAGCACTACACCGAAATGTACCAGCAGCACATGGACAAGCCTGTTCCGGTACGCCGGGCCCTGGCACTGGCACATCACCTGGCAAAACGCACCATCTGGATCAAACACGATGAGCTGATCATCGGTAACCAGGCAAGCGAAGTGCGCGCCGCGCCGATCTTCCCGGAATATACCGTCTCCTGGATTGAGAAAGAGATCGACGATCTGGCGGACCGCCCGGGTGCAGGTTTTGCCGTAAGCGAAGAGAATAAACGCGTCCTGCACGAAGTCTGTCCGTGGTGGCGCGGCCAGACGGTGCAGGATCGCTGTTACGGGATGTTCACCGACGAACAGAAAGGCCTGCTGGAAACTGGCATTATCAAAGCCGAAGGCAACATGACCTCCGGCGATGCACACCTGGCCGTTAACTTCCCGCTGGTGCTGGAAAAAGGTCTCGACGGGATGCGCGCCAAAGTGGCAGAGCGCCGTTCCCGCATCAACCTGACCGTGCTGGAAGACCTCCACGGAGACCAGTTCCTGAAAGCGATCGATATCGTACTGGAAGCCGTAAGTCTGCATATCGCACGTTTTGCCGCACTGGCACGCGAAATGGCCTCCACCGAAACGCGTGAAAGCCGCCGTGATGAACTGCTGGCAATGGCAGAAAACTGCGACGTTATCGCCCATGAACCACCCAAAACGTTCTGGCAGGCGCTGCAGCTGTGCTACTTCATCCAGTTGATCCTGCAAATTGAATCCAACGGCCACTCCGTGTCGTTTGCCCGTATGGATCAGTATCTTTATCCGTACTACCGTCGTGACGTGGAGCTGAACCAGAACCTCGACCGCGAACACGCCATTGAACTGCTGCACAGCTGCTGGCTGAAGCTGCTCGAAGTGAACAAGATCCGCTCCGGTTCGCACTCCAAAGCCTCTGCGGGTAGTCCGCTGTATCAGAACGTGACTATCGGTGGTCAGAAACTGGTGAACGGTGAGCCAATGGATGCCGTGAACCCGCTCTCCTACGCTATCCTGGAGTCCTGCGGCCGTCTGCGCTCTACCCAGCCTAACCTGAGCGTGCGTTATCACGCCGGAATGAGTAATGACTTCCTCGACGCCTGCGTGCAGGTGATCCGCTGCGGCTTTGGTATGCCAGCATTTAACAACGATGAAATCGTGATCCCGGAGTTCATCAAGCTGGGCGTTGAGAAAGACGACGCCTACGACTATGCGGCGATTGGCTGTATCGAAACGGCGGTTGGCGGCAAGTGGGGCTATCGCTGCACCGGCATGAGCTTCATTAACTTTGCCCGCGTGATGCTGGCCGCGCTGGAAGGCGGCCGTGATGCCACCAGCGGCAACGTGTTCCTGCCGCAGGAGAAAGCGCTCTCCGCCGGTAACTTCAATAACTTCGGGGAAGTGATGGCGGCCTGGGACACCCAGATCCGCTACTACACCCGTAAATCCATTGAGATTGAATATGTGGTAGACACCATGCTGGAGGAGAACGTCCACGATATTCTCTGCTCGGCCCTGGTAGATGACTGCATCGAACGCGCGAAAAGCATCAAGCAAGGCGGCGCGAAGTACGACTGGGTCTCCGGCCTGCAGGTGGGGATCGCTAACCTCGGTAACAGCCTTGCCGCGGTGAAAAAGCTGGTGTTCGAACAGGGAACGATTGGTCAACAACAGCTGGCGGCTGCCCTGGCGGATGATTTCGACGGGCTGACCCACGAGCAGTTGCGCCAGCGTCTCATCAACGGCGCGCCGAAATACGGTAACGACGACGACAGCGTGGATATGCTGCTCACCCGTGCTTACGAAACCTATATCGAAGAGCTGAAGCAGTACCATAACCCACGCTACGGTCGTGGCCCGATTGGCGGTAACTACTATGCAGGTACCTCCTCCATCTCTGCGAACGTACCATTTGGTGCAGCAACGATGGCAACACCAGACGGACGTAAAGCACATACGCCGCTGGCTGAAGGGGCAAGCCCGGCCTCCGGTACTGACCACCTCGGCCCAACGGCGGTGATTGGCTCCGTAGGTAAACTGCCAACCGAAGCGATCCTCGGCGGCGTGCTGTTAAACCAGAAACTGAACCCATCAACGCTGGAAAACGACAGCGACCGCCAGAAGTTAATGGTGCTGCTGCGTACCTTCTTCGAGGTGCATAAAGGCTGGCATATTCAGTACAACATCGTTTCGCGGGAAACACTGCTGGAAGCGAAGAAACACCCTGACCAGTATCGTGACCTGGTGGTGCGCGTAGCGGGTTACTCGGCGTTCTTTACTGCCCTGTCGCCGGATGCGCAGGACGATATTATTGCGCGTACTGAACATACGCTTTAATTTGCATACACAAATCCCCGGCATACATCGCCGGGGATTTTTTAATTTTACACCTCTGATAATAAGATATTTCTTTCCGTCCCCACTACCATTTAATTTATTAGCCATTCCTTTTACGCTTAAATAAAAACCATTTCCTTCATTTAATTTGATTAATAACAAGTTAACACCTCAATTTTATCATTAGGCTTCTTCCTGATTAAACACCTCACTCAGGGAAGCAAATGAGCAACATTATTTATTTAACGCTTGAGGGTGATATTCAGGGAAAGATTTCAGCAGGCTGTGGTTCACAGGCCTCTGTTGGTAACCGCTATCAGCTGGGGCATGAAGATGAAATCTTTGTCTTCAGCCTGACGCAGGCGGTGGCTGGGGTTAATGGAGGTATCCATCATCACGCCCTGCAATTTTGCAAACTCCTGGATAAAAGCTCTCCATTACTCAATAACGCCATTAATAATAATGAACGTCTAAAACTGACGTTTGATATTTACCGTACTAATAAATACGGACACATGGAAAAGTTTTATCTTATCGAACTTCGCGGTGCAACACTACAGTCTGTTTATCAGACCGTCAAGATGAACAATATGCCCTACGAATATATATCGGTGAATTACGATTATATTCTGAGCCGGCATCTTATCGCTGGTACCGAGTTCGATTACCTGCTGACGCCGGAAAATTATCACCGCCTTTTCCCGGTGTCGCAGAAAATTCTCCTGCCCGAAGAGCCACCAGAGCGTAAGGTGACGCTGGTGCTAGGGATCTTCTTTGACGGCACGGGTAATAACGCGGTGAATACCCGGAACATGCTTGAGGCGCTTACGGCACAGTACTTTGATATCAATAGCCTGGATGCGGAAACCATTCTCGCCAGAAATGCATCGGAGAAAATGGGCATCAGCGGGATCGGAGCGGGTAGCTATCTGGGGTATTACACAAACATTCATTGGTTAAATGAATTGTATGAACAAAACTTTCTTCCAGACAGCAGCTACATCCAGGGTGCTATCTATGTCGAAGGAATAGGTACCCGGGCGGGGGAACCCGATAATCCGATAGGACTGGGTCTGGGCACTGCTGAGACCGGGATTATCGCAAAAACTGACGCTGCAGTGGTGCAGTTGGAAGCTGGGATAAAGAAAACGCTCTCCCAACAAAACGGTAAGTTTGCTGTCAAAAACCTGCTGTTTGATATCTTCGGCTTCAGCCGAGGTGCGGCGGCAGCACGGCACTTCGCCAACCGCATCCAGTCTGAAGAACGCGCTATCATCAATGCAATCTCGAACGGGATGAAAGAATATAATTATCGCGGCGCATCTGCAGGCAAAACCCGTTTTCTCGGCATCATGGACACCGTGGCGGCGGTCGGCACGCTGGCAAACGGTCTTAATCCGCATAGCGCCGATACGGGCAATGTCGACATCCGTCTGCGTCCGGGTGTTGCGGAAAAGGTATTCCATATCACCGCCCAGCACGAGTGCCGCTATAACTTCGCCCTTAACAGCGTTGCCCCCGCGTGGCCCGAGCTGGCACTCCCGGGTGCCCATTCCGATATCGGTGGTGGTTATCTGCCCCAGCTGCGGGAGAACCTCTTTCTCACTCGTCCTCAGGTGGAAACCCTGTCTCAAAACCAGCCGGGATCGCAATCGCACGTTTACCAGCAGGCGATGGCGCAGCTGCGCGTGCTGGAACATTCCCCAGCCATTATGCCCATTATTCGTACCAACGCCATCACCCCGGACGTATGGGAGGATGATTTCGCCCCGCCAGACAATCACAGTCAGCCTAAGAAACGCACCTTTGCCGCGCTGACGTTGCGCCATCGTACGGTGAGTTATGACTGGTCGAAGGTCGCGCTGCGGGTAATGGTCGATGCGGCAGTTGAAGCCGGAGCGTTATTTGCTGACCCAGACACCATTAAACAGCACACCTTACCTGATGAGCTGAGACCGTTCAGCGAACGCGTCCGCGTAATGGGAAAAGCGGCTCGTCAACATACAACCGTAACCGGTTTTACGCCTGAAGACGTCGATGCGATTGCTCAACACTATATCCACTGCTCGGCCCACTGGAACGCCGTAGAGCTCAGACAGAACGGAGAATTACAGGGCGGTGCATCAGCCAGCGAAGCCATCAGCTTTGTCAACCGGCCGGACGAGGGCTGGACAAGAACGATTTACAACATGGATGGAAACGAAAGATGAAAAAGCATTACCTACTGACTCTAATACTGCTCCTGGCATTGACTGGCTGTAGCCCTAAAAAGAGCCATCCGCTACAGTCCAAACAGGCCGCTAATGGTGATTGGGCACTTCCCTACGATTACTGGGATTTTTCTTTTATCACTCCTTATGAGCTTCCGGCGGAAGCTCTTCATGCCCGGGTGATAGACACGGATGGTTATCTGTATACCTTTAATACGCTCGACCCAACCTCTCCTGACTCCGAATCCGTGGATAAATGGACGGATGTCACCTTTGGCGGAAGCGTTAATTTCAACAAAGTCAAAAAACCCCCACAGTACATTGTCTTCTGCTGGGAGTCCTATATTGACCAACAAACCTACGAAACCAGCGCCGTTTTCGGCCCCGACACCTGGCTGCGTATGAAAACACCTGCCGATCATATCTGGAATAATGGAGACTTAGTCTGGTACAGCAGAATGGTGTTTGGCCTGTCTCCCGGTGGCAAGGTCAAAATCTGGTTTTCAGATGTTGCCGGACGCCCCAGTATTCCCGTCAAACCCCTGAAAATAAGAACCCGCTCCGGCAAGGATCTGACCCTCTGCAAAGACTATGTCGTGCCCGGCGGCACGTTCAACGTTATCCCGTCCACCCAGAATTTCATCAAAGGCAAAACCTACCCGTACGGGAACTGGGAGTAACAAACAGATAAAAATGCTGCCCCGGCAGCATAAAAAAGTTGCCGTATTCACGCCTGAAGAGCGGAACAAGAAGGGTTTACAACATGGATGGAAAAAAACGATGAAAAGACATAACGCAATGGCACTTGCGCTGCTGCTGGCATTGACTGGCTGTAGCCCTCAGAAACCCCAACCGTTACAGTCAAAGCAGGCCGCCAGCGGAGACTGGACGCTCCCTTACGGCGAGTGGAGCTTTTCCTTTGTCACCCCCAAATATTTGCCGGCAGCAACGACGCATGTACGCATAATTGATACGGATGGGTACCTTTATACCTTTAACACGCTCGATCAAACTTCCCGTGGTCCTGATTCTGTCGATAAATGGGCTTCAGCCGTTCATGGTTCCAGCGTCAACTTCAACAAAGTCAAAAAACCCCCGCAGTACATTGTCTTTTGCTGGGAGTCCTATATTGACCAACAAACCTACGAAACCAGCGCCGTTTTCGGCCCCGACACCTGGCTGCGCATGAAAACGCCAGCCGACCATACATACCGCTCCGGTGCCCCCGTCTGGTACGACAATCTTCTCTTCGGCCTGTCCCCCGGCGGTAAAGTCAACATCTGGTTCCCGGATGTTGCAGGACGCCCCAGCCTTCCCGTCAAACCACTGAAAATAAGGACCCGCGCCGGCAAGGATCTGACGCTCTGTAAAAACTATGTCGTGCCCGGCGGCACGTTCAACGTTATCCCGTCCACGCAGGATTTCATCAAAGGCAAAACCTACCCGTACGGGAACTGGGAGTAACAAACAGATAAAAATGCTGCCCCGGCAGCATAAAAAAGTTGCCGTATTCACGCCTGAAGAGCGGAACAAGAAGGGTTTACAACATGGATGGAAAAAAACGATGAAAAGACATAACGCAATGGCACTTGCGCTGCTGCTGGCATTGACTGGCTGTAGCCCTCAGAAACCCCAACCGTTACAGTCAAAGCAGGCCGCCAGCGGAGACTGGACGCTCCCTTACGGCGAGTGGAGCTTTTCTTTTATCACGCCCTATAAATTACCTGCAAAAGCGCTTCATGTGCGGGTAATCGACACCGATGGTTATCTTTATACCTTTAACACACTTGACTCGACTGATCGCGATCCAGATTCCGTAAACAAATGGTCAGATGTGACCTTTGGCGGAAGCGTTAATTTCAACAAAGTCAAAAAACCCCCGCAGTACATTGTCTTTTGCTGGGAATCCTATATTGACCAACAAACCTACGAAACCAGCGTCGTCTTCGGGCCGGAAACCTGGCTGCGGATGAAAACACCCGCCGATCATATCTGGAGTAATGGGGACTTAGTCTGGTACAACAATATGACCTTCGGTCTGTCCCCCGGCGGTAAAGTCAACATCTGGTTCCCGGATGTTGCAGGACGCTCCAGCCTTCCCGTCAAACCACTGAAAATAAGGACCCGCGCCGGCAAGGATCTGACGCTCTGTAAAAACTATGTCGTGCCCGGCGGCACGTTCAACGTTATCCCGTCCACGCAGGATTTCATCAAAGGCAAAACCTACCCGTACGGCAACTGGGATTAACAAACAGATAAAAATGTTGCCCCGGCAGCATAAAAAAGTTGCAGTATTCACGCCTGAAGAGCGGAACAAGAAGGGTTTACAACATGGATGGAAAAAAATGGTGAAAAGACATAACGCAATGGCACTTGCGCTGCTGCTGGCATTGACTGGCTGTAGCCCTCAGAAACCCCAACCGTTACAGTCAAAGCAGGCCGCCAGCGGAGACTGGACGCTGCCTACCGGGGAGTGGTTTTTTTTATTTATCACGCCCTCTGAGTTACCTTCAGAAGTACTGCATGCGCGCGTCATTGATACGGATGGCTACCTGTATACCTATAATACGCTTGATTCTACTTCTTCTGATCCCAACTCTGTTGACAGATGGCCGGAGTATGCTCATGGCTATGGTGGCCAGTTTAATAAAGCCAAAAAACCCCCACAGTACATTGTCTTCTGCTGGGAATCTTATATTGACCAACAAACCTACGAAACCAGCGCCGTTTTCGGCCCCGACACCTGGCTGCGGATGAAAACACCCGCCGATCATATTGGTCCTACCGGCAGAACAGTCTGGTACAACAGAATGGTTTTCGGCCTGTCCCCTGGTGGAAAAGTTAACGTCTGGTTGTCTGATGTTGCCGGACGCCCCAGCCTTCCCGTCAAACCACTGAAAATAAGAACCCGCGCCGGCAAGGATCTGACGCTCTGTAAAAACTATGTCGTGCCCGGCGGCACGTTCAACGTTATCCCGTCCACGCAGGATTTCATCAAAGGCAAAACCTACCCGTACGGCAACTGGGATTAACAAACAGATAAAAATGTTGCCCCGGCAGCATAAAAAAGTTGCAGTATTCACGCCTGAAGAGCGGAACAAGAAGGGTTTACAACATGGATGGAAAAAAATGGTGAAAAGACATAACGCAATGGCACTTGCGCTGCTGCTGGCATTGACTGGCTGTAGCCCTCAGAAACCCCAACCGTTACAGTCAAAGCAGGCCGCCAGCGGAGACTGGACGCTCCCTTACGGCGAGTGGAGCTTTTCCTTTGTCACCCCCAAATATTTGCCGGCAGCAACGACGCATGTACGCATAATTGATACGGATGGGTACCTTTATACCTTTAACACGCTCGATCAAACTTCCCGTGGTCCTGGTTCTGTCGATAAATGGGCTTCAGCCGTTCATGGCCCCAGCGTCAACTTCAACAAAGTCAAAAAACCCCTACAGTACATTGTCTTTTGCTGGGAATCCTATATTGACCAACAAACCTACGAAACCAGCGCCGTTTTCGGGCCGGAAACCTGGCTGCGCATGAAAACACCCGCCGACCATACATGGGACGAGGATACCGTCTGGTACGACAATATGACCTTCGGCCTGTCCCCCGGCGGTAAAGTCAACATCTGGTTCCCGGATGTTGCCGGACGCCCCAGCCTTCCCGTCAAACCCCTGAAAATAAGAACCCGCGCCGGCAAGGATCTGACGCTCTGTAAAAACTATGTCGTGCCCGGCGGCACGTTCAACGTTATCCCGTCCACCCAGGATTTCATCAAAGGCAAAACCTACCCGTACGGGAACTGGGATTAATAATACCCTTGCCTAACAGGCAACGACAAATACGGTAACCTCGGTTGCCGTTTTGCTTTTACTTTCGAATGAAATTAAATTTGTGCTCCCCGTCACCTTGTTATTAGAATGTTGCTGGTCGCAGTAATATTCAGGAGCGCAAAGTATGACCGTAAAAGTTATCGTCACCGATATGGACGGAACTTTCCTTGATGATGCCAAGCAGTACGATCGTGACCGCTTTCAGGCGCAGTTTGAACAACTTAAAGCCCGTCATATTGAATTCGTTGTCGCCAGCGGCAACCAGTATTACCAGCTCATCTCCTTCTTCCCGGAACTGAAAGATCAGATCTCCTTTGTGGCGGAAAACGGCGCTCTGGTGTTCGATCACGGTGAGCAGATTTTCCACGGTGAACTGACCCGCCATGAATCACAAATCGTCATTGGTGAGCTGCTGAAAGACAAAGGGCTTAATTTCGTGGCCTGCGGGCTGGAAAGCGCCTACGTCAGCGATAACGCCCCTGAAGCGTTCGTGGCGCTGATGTCGAAGCACTATCACCGTTTAAAACGCATCAGCAATTATCGTGACATTGACGACGTACTGTTCAAATTCTCCCTGAACCTGCCGGACAGCGATATCCCGAACCTTGTCGACAAACTGCATGTGTCGCTGGACGGTATTATGAAGCCCGTCACCAGCGGCTTTGGATTTGTGGATTTGATTATCCCGGGTCTGCACAAAGCTAACGGCATCAGCCGACTGCTGAAGCGCTGGAAGATATCGCCACTGGAGTGCGCAGGCATTGGTGACAGCGGTAACGATGCGGAAATGCTCAGGCTGGTGAAATATTCCTTCGCAATGGGCAACGCGGCGCAGAGCATAAAAGAAATCAGTCGCTACAGCACCGACGACAACAACCATCAGGGCGCGCTAAACGTTATTCAGGCCGTGCTCGACGACCACTCCCCGTTCGATGCCTGATTTCTTCTTCGCCGGAGCCACGCTCCGGCACTTCACTCTTTTTCCATCCTGTGTCACACGTCAAATTTTTAAACTTGCATTAACTTATTTTTAACTTAAAGTATCGTTTGTAGATATTTTTAGTTTCGAATGAAAGATGCGAGGTCGTTATGACGTTAACCTTTACCAGTGAAATTCTGCCTGCGGACCACAAAGCGGCGATCCGCCAGATGAAACGTGAGTTACGGGCACAGATCGGCGACGTACAAGCGGTATTCGATCAACTCAGCGATAAAATTGCGACCCGCGTGGCGGAAATTAATGCGCTGAAAAATAAAGGCGAACCTGTCTGGCCAGTGATCCCGTTTGCTGATGTGAAAAACGGTACCATCACTGCAGAACAGCGCGAGGCGGTGAAACGCCGTGGCTGTGCGGTCATCAAAGGTCACTTCCCGCGCGAGCAGGCGCTGGCGTGGGATAACGCGATGCTCGACTACCTCGCTCTCAACCAGTTTGATGACGTCTATAAAGGGCCTGGCGATAACTTCTTCGGCACCTTAATGGCGTCTCGCCCGGAGATTTACCCGATCTACTGGTCGCAGGCACAAATGCAGGCGCGCCAGAGTGAAGAAATGGCCCAGGTACAATCGTTCCTGAACCGTTTATGGACATTCGAGAGCAACGGCAAGCAGTGGTTCAACCCGGATGTCAGCGTGATTTACCCGGATCGTATCCGCCGCCGCCCACCGGGAACCACGTCGAAAGGGCTTGGCGCGCATACCGATTCCGGCGCGCTGGAGCGCTGGCTGCTTCCGGCTTACCAGCAGGTGTTTGCCCGCGTCTTTGACGGTAATGTGGACAAATACGATCCGTGGAATGCCGCACACCGCACTGAAGTGGAAGAGTACACCGTGGATAACACCACCAGGTGCTCCGTGTTCCGCACTTTCCAGGGCTGGACGGCGCTGTCGGATATGATCCCGGATCAAGGTCTGTTGCACGTGGTGCCGATCCCGGAAGCGATGGCGTACATTCTGCTGCGTCCGCTGCTGGACGATGTGCCGGAAGATGAATTGTGTGGTGTTGCACCGGGTCGCGTGCTGCCGATTTCCGAAAAATGGCACCCGCTGTTAATCGAAGCGTTAACCAGCATTCCGGCACTGGAAGCGGGTGATTCGGTGTGGTGGCACTGCGATGTGATTCACTCCGTCGCACCGGTTAAAGATCAACAGGGCTGGGGCAACGTGATGTACATTCCTGCTGCGCCAATGTGTGAGAAAAACCTCGCCTACGCGAAGAAGGTAAAAGTCGCGCTGGAAACCGGCGCATCACCGGGTGATTTCCCGCGTGAAGATTATGAAAAAACCTGGCAGGATCGCTTTACCGTGAACGATCTGAACATCCACGGCAAGCGCGCGCTGGGCATGGCTTAACTGTCATATAGCCCTTCCCGCTCGACGGCGGTGCGTCGTTTCCCCTGACGTATCCGCCGTACGGACTCCCGTACGGTCAGCGTGCCATTAAGCAACAGCGTCCCTACTGGCGCATCCGGGCGCATCAGCCTCTGCTGGAGCATATGTACCGCTTCGGTACCCAGTTCATCACGCGGAACATGTACCGCGGTAAGCTGAACATCCTGGATCGCCGCCAGGTTGAACCCATCAATACTCATCACCGAGACATCCTGCGGCACGCGCAGCCCCTGCTTTTGTAACGCGCTGATAATACCCGCCGCCATAAAATCGCCACCGGCCAAAAAGGCCGTCGGTAAATCTTTCCCCTGCTTTTGGCTGAGCCAGTCGCTGACCAGTTGCTCCGTTTCACGTGCGCTGAAGCTTGGCACCACCAGCAGATCGCGTTTGTCATTGAGCTTCAGGTTGTGAGACTGCCATGCATCGCGGATCCCCGACAGGCGTAGCTCCATCGTGTAACGCCGCAGGCAAAGTACGTTCATCACCTCGCGGTGCCCCATTTCAAACAGGTATTCCGCCGCCCGCTCGCCAATAGCACGGTGATCGGGCGTGACGGCAGGCAGGCGCATGCGTCGGTCGCGGCAGTTAATCAGCATGCACGGTTTACCGACATCGACCGCCAGATCGTGGATATGCGGATCGTCGATACCAAGAAGAATAGCGGCCTGGGTGTCCTGTTCGTTCATGCGTGCCAGAAACAGTTGTGCGTCGCTGTCATTCTCTTCCAGCGCGCAATAGCGAAGGCGAACCTCATGTGAAGCAAGGCCTTTACTCACGCTCTGGATCACACGGTAGTAAAAGATGTCAGACCGCTCGTCAAAAGCCCGCTGAGGTGCAAAGACCACCAGACTATTGAGCAGCAGCCGACCAGCCGCCAGACCATCCATCACCCCCAGCTCGCGCGCGCATGTCAGCACTTTACTGCGCGCTTTCTCACTGGTGTTGGCTTTACCTGCCAGCACGCGGGAAACGGTGCTGATGGACAACTGCGTGCGGGCGGCAATTTCGGTAATTTTTAGCCTTTTGTCCATTTTGTGATCTGGCTCCATTTGCGAAATGACAAAATTTTCATAGCGTAACCATCAGGCAATTACTGATGTCACAGGCATCATGCCAAATAGCCGGCATCAGTTATGAGAAAATTTTCACAAAATTCACTATTTCCCGCTCATTTTCTCCCTTAAGGTGAACTTGTCACACAACTTCCATACTAGTTGCATACCAATTTGAAGCATTAAAACCGATAACTATCAAAGCCATAAAAATCTGTGTGACACCTGAAACAATTATTCCTTACCGATCGTCTTGTGGAGAGAGAAATGAGTCAGGACATCAATAACACGACAGAGGCAAGCAAACCGCGCCGCATTATTAAAAACCTGCGCTGGTACGTGCTGGTGCTGTTTTTACTTGGCGTGACCGTTAACTACATCACCCGAAATTCATTAGGGATCCTTGCGCCAGAGCTGAAAGACAGCCTGGGGATCACTACCGAACAATACTCCTGGATCGTCGGCGCGTTCCAGATTGCCTACACCATTTTCCAGCCTCTGTGCGGCTGGCTGATTGACGTGATTGGCCTGAAGATTGGCTTCATGGTTTGCGCCGGGATCTGGGCACTGATGTGTATTTTCCATGCCGGAGCCGGAAGCTGGCTGCACCTCGCGATCCTGCGCTTCTTTATGGGTGCTTCAGAAGCTGCTGCCACACCAGCTAACGCTAAAACCATTGGTGAATGGTTCCCGAAATCAGAACGTCCTGTTGCGGCCGGCTGGGCAGGCGTGGGCTTCTCGGTGGGTGCGATGCTGGCACCGCCTATCATCTACTTCGCGCACGCTTCATTTGGCTGGCAGGGTGCGTTTATGTTTACCGGTGTGCTGGCGCTGCTGTGGGTGATCCTGTGGTGGGTGTTCTATCACAACCCGGAACAGCACCCGAATCTGGGTAAAGAAGAGCTGACCTTTATCAAGCAGGATAATGAACCACCCGCGGTAAAACTGCCCTTCCTGACTGCGCTGAAAACCGTCTCAAAGAACAAACGTTTTTACGGTATCGCCATCCCGGCCTTTATGGCGGAACCGGCCTGGGCGGTGCTGAGCTTCTGGGTACCGCTGTATCTGGCGAAAGAACACGGCATGGATCTGAAGCAAATTGCGATGTTTGCCTGGCTGCCGTTCCTCGCCGCCGACCTCGGCAGCGTGGCGAGTGGTTACCTCACCCGCCTGTATACCCGTCTCTTCGGTTGCACCCGCGTAAACTCCGTGGTGGCCAGCTCCGTAACCGGCGCATTTCTGATGATCTCTTTAGGCGTGGTCGCCATTACCCGCGACCCGTATATCACCATCGTGCTGATTTCTATCGGCGGTTTCGGGCACCAGATCATCTCCTGCATGTTGAGCGCCCTGGTCGTGGAGTCGTTTGATAAAGGCCAGATGGCAACCGTTAACGGCATGCGCGGCTCGGCGGCATGGATCGCCAGCTTCCTGTTCTCTCTTTTGATTGGTGTTACCGCCGACACAATCGGCTTTAACCCGCTCTTTATTGCCATGGGTTTCTTTGACCTGATTGGCGCTGTTTTCCTGGTGGCATTTATTGCTGAACGTCGCGCCAAGCGCGCCTGATAGTGGATGTATTGCATATGAAAACCCTGAAAAACTGGACCGTAGATAAACAATCGGCAAACCATCTGGAACTGCTGGTCGATAACCAGCACCGTCTGTGTCTGTATGTGCTGGAAGAGAATCTGTTCCGCGTGCTGATTAAACGCAAAGGTGAACTGGCGCTCGACCGCACCTGGAGCATCGCACCGGAGCAGGATGTGCCGTGGGAAGGCCGTCGTCGCGACGACCTGAGCGGCTTCACCTGCCCGGCCTGGACGATGACGCAACAGGACAACGTGTTGACAGTGGCAACCGAACAGCTGCGCGTCACCGTACATCAGCCGCTGTGGCTGGAGTGGCACTACCGCAACGACGCGGGTGAATGGCAGCCGCTGGTGAATGACCGTCCGACAAGCGCCTATCTGCTGAACGCCCACGGCGACGGCGTGGCGCATTATCTGAGCCGTCGTAAGGACGAGCGATTCTACGGTCTGGGTGAAAAAGCGGGCGATCTGCAGCGCAACGGTAAACGCTATGAGATGCGTAACCTCGATGCGATGGGCTATAACGCGGTCAGCACCGATCCGCTGTACAAACATATTCCGTTCACCATTACCCGTCGCGACGACGTGAGCTACGGCCTGTTCTACGACAACCTGAGCAGTTGCTGGCTGGATCTGGGTAACGAAATTGATAACTACCATACGGCGTATCGTCGCTGGCAGGCGGAAGCCGGCGATATTGATTACTATATGTTCACCGGGAAAAAGGTCCTGGATATCACCAAAGCCTTCGTTCGTCTGACCGGGAAAACGCTGTTCGGACCCAAATGGAGCCTGGGCTACAGCGGTTCAACCATGCACTATACCGATGCGCCGGACGCGCAAAACCAGCTGATGAACTTTATTCGTCTGTGTGAAGAGCACGCCATCCCGTGTGATTCGTTCCAGCTTTCCTCCGGCTATACCTCAATCAACGGCAAGCGCTACGTCTTTAACTGGAACTACGACAAAGTGCCGCAGCCGAAAGTGATGAGCCAGGCGTTCCACGATGCAGGGCTGCGGCTTGCCGCGAACATCAAACCGTGCCTGCTACAGGATCACCCGCGCTATAACGAGGTGGCAGAAAAAGGGTTGTTTATTCGCGATTCAGAAGCGAACTCACCAGAACGTTCCAGCTTCTGGGATGACGAAGGTTCTCACCTCGACTTTACCAACCCACAGACGGTTCAATGGTGGCAGGAAGGCGTGACCACTCAGTTGCTGGAGATGGGGATAGACTCCACCTGGAACGATAACAACGAATTTGAAGTGTGGGATGGAGAGGCCCGTTGCTTTGGTTTCGGCCAGGCAATCGCCATCAAACACATCCGGCCAGTCATGCCGCTGCTGATGATGCGTGCATCAATGGAAGCGCAGCAGCGCTTTGCCCCGGAAAAACGTCCGTACCTGATCTCCCGCTCCGGTTGCGCCGGGATGCAGCGCTACGTTCAGACCTGGAGCGGCGACAACCGTACCAACTGGGATACTTTGCGCTATAACACCCGTATGGGTGTAGGAATGAGCCTTTCAGGACTGTTTAACGTCGGTCATGATGTCGGTGGTTTCTCCGGTGATAAGCCTGATGCCGAGCTGTTCGTGCGCTGGGTACAGAACGGCGTGATGCATCCGCGCTTTACCATTCACTCGTGGAACGACGACCACACGGTGAACGAGCCGTGGATGTATCCGGGCGTCACACCAGCCATTCGCGGTGCGATTGAGCTGCGGTATCGTCTGCTGCCGTATCTCTACACCCTGCTCTGGCAGGCGCATGTCGACGATGAACCGATGCTGCGTCCGACCTTCCTTGACCACGAACACGATATTCAGACTTTTGAAGAGTGTGACGATTTCCTGCTCGGCCGCGACGTACTGGTCGCAAGCGTGGTGGAAGCCGGCCAGCGCGAGCGCCGCGTCTGGCTGCCGGATAACGAAACCGGCTGGTACGATTTTTACACCCACGAGTGGTTCTCCGGCGGCCAGTGGATTGTTCGTGACGCCCCGCTGGAAAAATTGCCGCTGCTGGTCCGCGCCGGTGCGGGTCTGCCGCTCAGCGAACGTATCACCCATGTGAGCGCTGAAAAAGATGATACCCGCGAGCTGAAATTGTTCCCGGTGAGCGGTGTCGGCTCCACATCCGGCTTGCTGTTTGAAGACGACGGTGAAAGCTGGGGCTACCAGAAAGGGAATGCACTGTGGGTCGAGTGGGAAATGGAATGCAATGCCACGACCATTAACCTGAAGGTGAAATCACGCGGGGATTATCGTCCGGCGTGGAAGGCACTGAAGGTATCGTTACCGGCGGGGGAAAAGCGCAAGCTGCTGGTGAACGGTGAAGAAAGGTGTGATTGGGTGGTGTAGTGCGGCCTGATGCCCTCACCCTGACCCTCTCCCACAGGGAGAGGGAACAGAACGTAGGCCCGGTAAGCGTAGCGCCACCGGGCTTTTTTTAGCCGTCGATACCTTTGCTACGCAGATAATCTTCGTAATTACCGGTGAAGTCCACCACGCGCTCTGGCGTAATTTCAATCACACGGGTTGCCAGCGAGCTGACAAACTCACGGTCGTGAGACACGAACACCAGCGTTCCCTGATACATTTCCAGCGCCATGTTCAGCGATTCGATAGATTCCATATCCAGGTGGTTGGTTGGTTCGTCCATCACCAGGATATTGGGTTTTTCCATCATCAGCTTACCGAACAACATACGGCCCTTCTCACCACCGGAGAGCACTTTAGCAGGCTTTTTGATGTCGTCCTGGCTGAACAGCAGACGACCCAGAATGCTACGTACCGCCTGCTCATCGTCGCCTTCCTGCTTCCACTGGCTCATCCAGTCGAAGACGGTCAGGTCGTTTTCGAACTCGTACTCGTGATCCTGCGCGTAGTAACCAATCTGCGCGTTTTCAGACCATTTAACGGTACCGTTATCCGGCTGCAGTTCGCCCACCAGGGTTTTCAGCATAGTGGATTTACCCACGCCGTTAGCCCCCAGAATGGCAATCTTCTCGCCCACTTCCAGCAGCAGGTTGAAGTTTTTAAACAGCGGGCCATTTTCGAAGCCTTTTGCCAGGGCTTCCACTTCCAGCGCATTACGGAACAGTTTCTTATCCTGCTCGAAGCGGATAAACGGGTTCTGGCGGCTGGAGGCTTTAACTTCGTCAAGTTTGATCTTGTCAATCTGACGGGCACGAGAGGTTGCCTGACGTGATTTAGAGGCGTTCGCACTAAAGCGGCTAACGAAGGATTGCAGATCCGCAATCTGCGCTTTCTTCTTGGCGTTATCGGCCAGCAGACGTTCACGCGCCTGGGTTGCCGCCGTCATGTATTCGTCGTAGTTACCCGGATAAACGCGCAGCTCGCCGTAGTCCAGATCCGCCATGTGCGTACAGACCATGTTCAGGAAGTGACGGTCGTGCGAGATGATGATCATGGTGCTGTCACGCTCGTTCAGCGTCTGCTCCAGCCAGCGAATGGTGTCGATATCCAGGTTGTTCGTTGGTTCGTCGAGCAGCAGGATATCCGGGTTGGAGAACAGCGCCTGTGCCAGAAGAACACGCAGTTTCCAGCCCGGAGCAACTTCGCTCATCGGACCGTAATGTTGTTCAACCGGGATCCCTACGCCCAGCAGCAGCTCGCCCGCACGCGCTTCCGCAGAGTAGCCATCCATTTCGCCATACAGCACTTCAAGGTCAGCCACTTTGTAGCCATCCTCTTCGCTCATTTCGGCCAGCGCGTAGATGCGATCGCGCTCCTGCTTCACTTCCCACAGCTCCGCGTGCCCCATGATCACGGTGTCGAGCACGGTGAATTCTTCAAAGGCGAACTGATCCTGACGCAGCTTACCAATACGCTCGTTTGGATCGAGCGACACGTTGCCGAGCGTCGGCTCTAAGTCACCACCGAGGATCTTCATAAAGGTGGATTTACCGCTACCGTTGGCACCAATCAGGCCGTAACGGTTGCCGCCGCCAAATTTGACGGAAATGTTTTCGAACAGCGGCTTACTGCCAAACTGCATAGTGACGTTGCTGGTAACTAACACGGGGAGATTCCTGCGAAAAGTGTGATAAACACGGCATTATGCCACAATTCCGAAATGAGATCCCGTATTGCAACTCTCCACTAAACTTTAACAAAAGCGAAAAAAGTGTGATTTCGTACACATCTGAATTCCCTGTTAGTGGGAATGCACATATAATGCGCTCCCATCACAGACTCAGACTTATCAACTAATCGCCAGAGTGGCTCAGATACCTCGCACAACATGAACATGAAATTAACAACGCTTTTTGCGGCGGCGTTTGCCGTAGTAGGTTTTTGTAAAACCGCGTCTGCGGTGACTTATCCCCTGCCGACAGACGGAAGCCGTCTGGTAGGTCAAAACCAGGTTGTCACCGTTGAAGAAGGCAACACCCAGCCACTGGAGTATTTTGCTGCGCAGTACCAGCTTGGCCTGTCCAACATGCTGGAAGCTAACCCGGGCGTTGACCCGTATCTGCCAAAAGCCGGTACGGTTCTGAATATCCCTCAGCAGTTGATCCTGCCCGATACCGTTCATGAAGGTATCGTGATCAACAGCGCGGAAATGCGTCTCTATTACTACCCGAAAGGCACCAACACCGTCATCGTGCTGCCAATCGGTATCGGCCAGTTGGGCAAAGACACCCCGCTGAACTGGACGACCAAAGTTGAGCGTAAGAAAGCCGGCCCAACCTGGACGCCAACCGCGAAAATGCACGCCGAGTACATTGCTGCGGGCGAACCACTGCCAGCCGTTGTGCCAGCAGGCCCGGATAACCCAATGGGTCTGTATGCCCTGTACATTGGCCGTCTGTATGCCATCCACGGTACCAACGCCAACTTCGGTATCGGCCTGCGCGTAAGCCACGGCTGTGTGCGTCTGCGTAACGATGACATCAAGTTCCTGTTCGATAACGTGCCAGTAGGTACACGCGTCCAGTTCATCAACGAACCGGTGAAAGCGACCTCTGAACCGGATGGCAGCCGTTACATTGAAGTGCACAACCCGCTGTCCACCAGCGAAGACCAGATCAACAACAACGAAACCGTACCGGTTACGCTGAACAGCGCGGTGAAGTCCGTGACGTCTCAGGCTGATGTCGATACCACCGTTGTTGACCAGGCCGTTCAGAACCGCTCTGGTATGCCAGTACGTTTAAACTAATTACACTCGCTTACCCATTAAGACCCCGATACATCGGGGTCTTATTTTATCCAGCGCCTTACCCTCATTCTGTCTAAAAAGCAATTATTGCTATAATCCCTTTCAAGCCACTTTCTGTTAAGTCAGCAGGGTTACATCTTTTCAACCAGGTGTTATGATGCACGAGCCTATAAAATCAGTTTTTTCTGCATTTATAGGGTCGTATATTCTTTCTGGAGCACACTTAGTTCAATGATCAGTATTAACTTAACAACAACGAAATCGCGCCTTTATCTCTGTTCGCAAACAGTGTGGTCACTGGCGAACCAGAGTACCAAGGTCGATCAAATTGTTGTGTGGGTTTCCAGTACACCTTATCTCAGTGACGAAGGCATCACTGAAGAGCCTGCATGGGCTGAGAAAATACGCCAGACCGGAACTCATTTGGTTTTTAAATGGGTCAAAAACACCGGGCCTTACCGAAAATTGTTCCCGGCACTACAGGTCGCGGCCGAAGACGATATTCTGATCTACGCCGACGATGACGCCATCTATAACGAAATTTGGGCGGAAACGCTTCTGGATGATTTTTATCGCCACAATCAGGAGTATGTGGTGGCTGCCCGCGTGCGTAAAACGGTAAAGAAGAAAAAAGAACTTCTTGATACCTATCGTAATTTCCCACTCATTACCGTGCCGAAAGTGGTCGAACGGGACTATATCATCACCGGTCTTGGCGGTGTGGTGCTCAAGAAAAAGATGATCCCGGAATATTTTCATTTCAACGAAGATTTCCTGACCGTCTGTCCGCGTGCAGACGATATTTGGATCAGTAAACTTATTCAGTTAACAAAAACACCTGTTTATGTTTCGGCGCAAAGCATTCGATTTGTCCATGAAATAATCCATGACTACGGATTATCCCGTGACAATACCAGCAAAATAAAACGTTCACTGCTCCAGAAAATACGTTTTACGTTTAAGCCCGGGCAAATTCACTATCTGTGCCAGAATGATGTCTATATAAAAGACACCGACAGTTACTTCGAGTCGTGCGCCTGATCGCCTGATTACCCGTTATTCACGATCACAATTCCGCCGTGGTCGTAACGATAATGACAATGCGCATACTCCAGCGGTGTGCCATCTTCCAGATAGATCACCTGCTCCACCTCCAGAACCGGATCGCTGTGCTCACAGACCAGGTGTTGCATATCCAGCGCATTTGGTTTTAGTGCCCGCACCACCCGGTAAGACCCCATGATTTTGAGCCCCAGCGTCTCCTGCACATAGCGGAACACCGAGCTTTCAAGGTGACTTTTGTTCAGGCCCGGCACCAGGTTGAGCGGCATAACGGTTGAATCCAGCGACATCGGCTCACCGTTGAGCAGACGCAGGCGAATGAAGTCGTAGATCGGCGTATCCGCGTTAATCATCAGCGAAGACTGCTCTTTCTCATTGGGAAAACGTAGCTCGAAATGCACCACCTGGCTGGATACCGTGCCCAGATGTTCCCAGGTTTTTGTGGCACCAAAGTAGTCGCTGCCGGAAAGATCCCACTGGGAAAGCTGCAGGAAATTTTTGCGGATAAACGTCCCCTGCCCCTGGCGGGTATACACCAGCCCTTCAACAATCAGCTGGCGCATCGCCTGCTGAATGGTCATCCGGCTGGTGCTGAATTCCGCTGCCAGGGCAAACTGATCCGGCAGCGGTTCGTTGGCGGCATATTGCTGGCTGATAATGCGTTTCTTAATTTCCCGCGCTATGGTGATGTACTTCGCCGCCATCGTCCTTCCTTTCTGTTAGTTTTCTATCCCGCTGTTTTTTAATGCCACTCTCTCGGCAATTTTGAGGAAAGGCAGGTAGAAGAATACACCAAATATAATGATTGCCAACTGCACCACCACTGCCCGCCAGTCGCCCGCCGTCGCCAGCCAGGCGCTCAGGATCGGAGGGGTCGTCCACGGGATCATCACCACGCAGCGCGACATTAACCCCAGCGTGGTACAGAGCCAGGCAAAGTAAATACCGATGGCAGGCAGCAGCACAAACGGGATCATCAGCGGCAGGTTAAAGACAATCGGTAAACCGAAGATAACCGGTTCGTTGATGTTGAACAGGCCTGGAGCCAGCGATAAACGGGCCACCTGTTTTGCTGATTTTTGCCGCGAGAAGATAAAGATCGCCAGCAACAAGGAGATAGTGCTGCCAGTGCCACCCACCATGCCAAACGTCGGTACGAAGATGTTATTGATAATATGCGGGATCGGCTGACCATTCGCGAAGGCCAGCATATTCTCATTGGTGTTAATCAGCAGGAACGGTTCCAGCACCACGCTGTTCACCACCGACTGATGGATCCCCAGCGTGAACAGGAAGTTACCAAAGCTGTAGATAAACATCGTCCCCGGCAGGCTGGTATTGATAAGCCTGAGCGGCTGCTGGATAAAGGTTGTGATGAGATGGATCAGATCCGTATGCAGCACGTTCGCCAGTACCGCCGCCAGCACGGCAAATAAAGAGAGCGTGAGGATTGTTGGGATCAGCGCGGTAAACGATTTGCTCACCGCCGGGGGGACGTTTTCACCCAGTGAAATATGCAATGCTTTCAGCCGGGAAATGGCGATAAACAGCTCCGTCGACAGCAACCCAATCAACACCCCGGCGAAAATTCCGGTAGAGCCGATATTGGCGAACGTCAGTACCTGGGTGACATTCACCGTGGTGTCACTGCCGACGGGTGTGAGCTGTAAACGCATCGGCATCATAATAATAAAACTGCTGACAGCGATAACCACTGCCGAGACCGGATTGTCGAAATCTTTGTTACGCGCCAGTGACCAGGCAATCATCGGGGCCAGCAACAACGCGGCAATATTCAGCGTACCGTTGATAATGGCCTCGCCCCACACTTTAAACTGCGTCAGCGTGTCGCCTGCAAAAACCCACGGAAAGACCACGTTGTTCACCAGCACCGCCAGACCGGCGAGGATGAAAATCGGCATCACCGTGGCGAAGGCATCGCGCAGGGAGCGAAGATGCACCTGGTTTGC
Organism: Enterobacter sp. LM3; assembly: GCF_046622475.1. Classification (NCBI taxonomy): domain Bacteria; kingdom Pseudomonadati; phylum Pseudomonadota; class Gammaproteobacteria; order Enterobacterales; family Enterobacteriaceae; genus Enterobacter; species Enterobacter sp. LM3. The sequence continues at coordinate 282,230 of NZ_JBJURN010000001.1, forward strand.
CAGGCGCGCCGAAAACTCAACAAATCTGTCAACAAAGGACTGCATATTCGGTGTTATTTTTGTTTCAGACATAGCGGATATTTCCCATCAATCAGTCACAAAAACGGCCCGGCAGCGTACGGCTTACATTTCGCGTCCGTTGGTATGGATAACCTGTTTCAGCCACGCGTAGCTCTTCTTCGGCACACGTTTCAGGTCTTTCAGGTCATGGTTTTCACGGTTGACATAGACCACGCCGTAGCGCTTACGCATGTCTCCCTGTGAGCTAAGAATGTCGATTAAGCCCCAGCCGAGATAGCCAATCACCTCTGCGCCATCCTCAACCATCGCGGCTTTCATGGCATCAATGTGCGCCCGGTGGTAGTCGATACGGTAAGTATCCTCGATCGGGTTCACACCGTCCCAGGACTCAATCACCCCGATACCGTTTTCAATCGGGAATACCGGCATCCGCCAGTCGTTGTAGTAGCGGGTAATGATGGTGCGAAAGCCCAGCGGATCGATCTGCCAGTTCCACTCGGTCGCTTTAAGGTAAGGGTTATTTTTCTCGCCGTGCAGCAGGTAATCGTTAACCGGCGTACCTTCCGGAATAGCATCACTGTCCAGCGTTTTGCTGGCGTAATAGCTAAAGGCCATAAAGTCATTCCTGGTACGCCCCAGCAGGGCAAGATCTTCGGCCCGGTAGATATCACCAAAGCCCTCCTGTTCCACCACCGCCATCACCGCCGGACTGTAGCCCTGACCGGCAAAGACACGCAGCAGGTTCTGATTGAGAAACTCGTCATATTGTTGCGCACAGAAGATATCGCGCGGTTTGCAGGTGGCCGGGTAAATCAGCTGGTGCGCCAGCATACCGCCCATCAGCTGACCCGGTCTGGTCTGGTGCAGATACCCGGTCAGCGCCATGTGCGCCACCATCGTATGGTGCTGTAGCTCATACAGCTCGCGCAGGGTTTTCTCGCCTTTCATGTAGCCGGAAATGCGAAACGCTTCCGGCATATGGAAGATGTTCTGTTCGTTGAAGGTCAACCAGTACTTCACGCGATCACCGTAGCAGTCGATCATCTTTTTACCGTAGCGGATAAAGGCGTCCATCACCCGACGATCGTTAAAACCGTTGTACTCCTGCGCCAGTGCCAGCGGCATATCGAAATGGTAGAGGCAGATCATCGGCTCAATACCGCGGGCGATCAGATCGTTGATAAAGCGGTCATAAAACGCGATGCCTTCATCGTTGAAATCCCCGTCACCCTGCGGACAGACGCGGCTCCAGGCTATCTGAAAGCGGTAGCAGTTCATGCCCAGATCCTGCATCAGATCGAAATCTTCCCGATAGCGGTGGTAGGAGTCGGTCGCCACCTTCCAGTCGGAGATGTTTTCCCCGGCTTCGCGAATGTCGTACACCGACATCCCCTTTCCCCCCTCGTTCCATGCCCCTTCCGTCTGCATGCTGGATACCGAATTACCCCATAAAAAGTTGACTGGCAGTGATTGGTTCATGGTTTCTCCCTATATGACTAGTCATTTAAATTTCATGACTAGTCATATAGGCGAAGATGAAAAATCAATCAAAGAGAAGGATCGTTTTTTGTGAGATGGGCAGAAAAAAAGCCCCAGTAAGCGAAGCCCACCGGGGAAAAGAAGGGTTACTGCTGTGCTAACTGATTACGACGATATTCGCCCTGTCGCTCCAGCATCCAGCCCGGATATTCCCGTGGCAGTGCGCTCACAGCATCAAGTTGTTTAAGTTCTTCTTCGCTTAACCGGATCCCGGTTGCGGCAATGTTGTCATCCAACTGGTCGACCCGTTTCGCGCCAATGATCACACTGCTGACCACTTTCTGATGCAGCAGCCACGCCAGCGCGATCTGTGCAACGGAAACGCCTTTGCTTTCGGCAATGGTGCGCATCACGTCAACACAGTCGAAGGCACGCTCTTTCTCCACAGGCGGGAAGTCAAACTCCTGGCGACGTCCACCGGCTTCGCTCTGGCCGTCGCGGTCATATTTTCCGCTCAGCAGGCCACCCGCCAGCGGGCTCCAGACCATCAGCCCGACACCTTCGCTCTGCATCATCGGCACCAGCTCGCGCTCCAGGTCACGACCGGCAATGGTGTAATACGCCTGCAAAGAGGCAAAACGTGCCAGCCCAAGACGCTCGGAAATGCCCAGCGCTTTGGCAATCTGCCATGCCGCCCAGTTAGAGACGCCGATATAACGCACGTGGCCGTGCTGCACCAGGTTATCCAGCGCATAAAGCGTCTCTTCGATGGGCGTCGCGGGGTCAAATCCGTGTAGCTGGTAGAGATCGATATGATCAAGCTGCAGGCGACGCAGGCTCTCTTTCACGCTGCTGATAATGTGATAGCGTGAGCTGCCGCGTGAGTTCACGCCCGCCGTACCGGTCTCGCCAAACACTTTAGTGGCGACAACAACATTTTCACGCGGGATCTTCAGGTTTTTCAGCGCCTGCCCGGTGATCTCCTCCGAGCGACCTTCTGAATAGACGTTCGCGGTATCGATGAAATTGATCCCGGCATCCAGCGCGCGACCCACCAGCTGCTCGGCTTCACGTTGCTGCAGCTGGCCAATCTTGCCCCACATGCCACCTTCACCGCCGAATGTCATGGTGCCGAGGCACAGTTCAGAAACAAACAAACCGGTATTGCCGAGTTTTTGATAACGCATAAGACATTCCTCGCATTTTGTTTGATGAGTGCCTGATAGTTATACCCGCCCCTCAGCGAACGCGAATGTGGCGTTTCTGTCCGTTTCTTGCCCAATCCTCTGAATCTTTTTCCATGCAGGGTTTGACAGTTCATTACAGGAGACGGCTATACGAGAAGGAATAAACCGAAACCAGCCGCCACAGCCCAAACCAGCATCGGGAGTGACCATAAATGGAAGCGCCACCAGATACGGCGGTCATTCGCCATTCGCAGGGCAATCAGGTTGGCAAGCGAACCGGGGAGTAACCCAAATCCACCGATATTAACCGCCCAGGCCAGCAGCGTGTCAGGGGGAACATAGTTGAGCAGTAAGATGGTCGAGGGAACGTTACTGATAAACTGCGACAGGCCAATCGCCGCCAGCCACAGCCCCGGCTGCGACAGGCTACTGACGCCATGCAGAACGTTTTGCAGCACCGGAAGCTGGATAAGCAAATGGACATCAATAAACATGGCTATAAAGACCAGTAACAATGTCCAGTCGACGCTCACCAGCACGCGTCTTGCGAGGAACAGGAATCCGCAGGCCACCAGTAACACCCCAGCCAGTTCCTGTTTCAACTCCAGTGCCGTGAGGAAGACGATATAAAGGCCCAGACAACTCCAGACCAGACGAGGCAGCCATTCCGGGCCCGGGGTTCCGCTATGGTACTGCAGTTTTGTATCGGGGAACGCCAGCCAGCAGACCACCAGCAGCGAAAGCACCATCACCAGCGCCAGCGGTGCCATTTGCCAGGTAAAAGCGGCAAACGACAGGCCTGAGCGACCCCAGAGAAGAATGTTTTGCGGGTTACCGATGGGTGTCAGAAGCGAACCGGCATTCACGGCCAGTGCCTCAAAGATGATCAGGCGGGAGACCGGGATCTCGCAGAGCCTCCGCAGCGTGAGCGTCAGCGGCACCACAATGAACAGCGCCACATCGTTAGTCAGGAAGGTGGACAATACCGCAGCGGAAAAGACCATAAACAGGGCCAGTTTGCGCTCAGTGGCAAAGCGGCGCACCATTTTACGCCCCAGTACATCAAAGTAACCGCTCAGTTCCACCCCTTTGGTGAGCATCATTAAGCCGCTCAGGGTAATTATCGTACGCCAGTCAATTACCGCAGGCCAGGTCTGTGGCGCGAACGGTACAAAAGCACTCAGCCCTGCACCAATAATTAATAAAAGATGAAAAAAACGATCGCGAGCCAGTGCCTGGAGTCCGGGAAGCCTCATTCTGCAGAAATCCCGGCGTTGAGTGTAAATTCGCGGAATTTCGCCAGCGTCTCTTCACTGACATGGTGCTCTATTCCTTCCGCATCACGACGGGCAATTTCCGGGCTGACGCCCAGCACCAGCAAAAAATGCTCGACGATTTGATGGCGCTCACGGCTCTCCTGCGCCAGCTTTTCCCCTTCCGGCGTCAGGAATACACCGCGCCAGGGGATCATTTCAATTAAGCCCACAGATGCCAGCCGTTTTAACATCTTGGCAACGGTGGGTTGCGAGACACCCAACCTGGCCGCCATATCAACCTGACGGGCTTCCCCCACTTCACGGATCAAATCGGAAATCAGCTCGACATAATCATCGATCAGTTCACGCCGGTGCGCTTCACGTACCTGGCGAAAACCTTCGACATGTTCTTCGACATTCACCAGTTGCGTCGTTTTTATTATTGTTGGCTTACCTGCGCGACGGTTCATTGCACTTCCTCAGTAGGGTGACGCTTCCAGCGCCCGGAATCGAGAACACACATTGTAAACCATCACTTCACAAGCACAAAAAATTAACGAAATAGCCATAGCTATAAAATATAGCCTGTGCTATATCTGTACGTAATGCAGTCACCTTTCACGGATCGAAGGGGTCAAAAATCAGGAGGTCTTATGAATGAATTCAAGAGGTGTATGACCGTGTTTACTCACTCTCCTTTTAAAGTACGCTTAATGCTGCTGAACATGCTGTGCGATATGTTTAGTCAGAAACCGCATCAGGACGATAAACCTTCCCACTAAGCGGCGTCGCGGTACGCCGCTTCATTTTTCCGTCATAATTCTTCCGTAAACTGGCTCCAGGCCGCGTAATTCCCGATCTTTTTCACGGATTTGCAATCCCCTTCGCAAAACATCTGCTTAGCAACTGTTGACCTTAGTTAACGCTCGCACTATCTTCTTGCTGCCCTGCACAATTTGCGGCTCGCTGAAGCGGACCCTCATTCCCTCTCCACGCACTGTCAGGCAGGTTTTGACCCTCGACGCCAGGGTGAGCACATGGCGTTTTCATGCATGATAGTGACCTATGAATTTAACCCTGAAAGAAACACTTGTTACCCGCAGCCGGGCCTTAAGCCCGTGGACGGGGTTCTACTTTCTGCAATCGTTGCTGATTAACTTTGCGCTGGGCTATCCTTTTAGCCTGCTCTACACCGCGGCCTTCACCTGCATACTGCATTTACTGTGGCGGAGCGCTCCGCGCGTGCAGAAAACGTTAATCGGGCTCTGTTCGCTGGTCGCCGCCTTCTATTTCCCGTTTGGCCAGGCCTATGGCGCGCCAAACTTTAATACCTTGCTGGCACTACACTCGACCAATATGGAAGAGTCGACAGAGATCCTGACGATCTTCCCGTGGTACAGCTATGTGGTTGCCCTGTTCATCTTCGCGCTTGGCGTTATTGCCGTTCGCCGCAAAGCGGAAGAGAAAAAAACATGGAGCAAAATTGAACACCTGTGTCTGGTATTCAGTATCGCCACTATTTTTGTCGCCCCCGTGCAAAATCTTGCCTGGGGAGGTGTATTTAAGCTGAAAGATACCGGCTATCCGGTATTCCGTTTTGTAAAAGACGTCGTCGTCAACAATCAAGAGGTTCTCGACGAACAGGCACGCATGGCCGAGCTTTCCACAATGAAAGACACCTGGAACGTGCTGGCCGTAAAACCGAAGTACCACACCTATGTCGTGGTGATCGGCGAAAGCGCACGCCGCGATGCGATGGGCGCGTTTGGCGGACACTGGGACAACACGCCGTTTGCGAGTACGGTCAATGGCACCCTGTTTACCGATTATGTGGCGGCCAGCGGCTCGACGCAGAAATCACTTGGCCTGACGCTGAACCGCGTGGTCGATGGTAAACCGCAGTACCAGGATAACTTTGTCACTCTGGCTAACCGTGCAGGTTTCCAGACATGGTGGTTCTCCAACCAGGGTCAAATTGGCGAATACGATACGGCCATCGCCAGTATTGCAAAGCGTGCCGATGAAGTGCAGTTCCTGAAAAACGGTGATTTCCAGGCCGATAAAAACACCAAAGATGAAGCGTTGCTGAAAATGACGTCTCAGGTCTTTGCCACTCAGCATACCCAGCCTCAGTTGATTGTTCTGCATCTGATGGGCTCACACCCGCAGGCATGCGATCGCACGCAGGGAAAATACGCTGAGTTCGTGCAATCCAGAGAGACCTCATGCTACCTCTATACCATGACGCAAACCGATGATTTGCTCAGCAAGCTGTACGACCAGCTCCGCAATACTGGCAACAGTTTCTCGCTGGTCTATTTCTCGGATCACGGGCTGGCGTTTAAGGAACGTGGCAAAGAGGTACAGTACCTGGCCCATGATGACCAGTTCCAGCAGAACTTCCAGGTGCCGTTTATGGTGCTGTCGAGTGATGACAAAACGCACCGCATCATCAAAGCGCGTCGTTCCGCGAATGATTTCCTGGAATTCTTCTCGCAGTGGACGGGGATTACTGCGGAACAGATTAAAAATAGTTACCCGTTTGTCTCAGGTAAGAAGGCTCCCCCAGTTTACATTACCAACTTCAAGTTACAGAAAGTTGACTATACCCATCTGGGAACGGATGTATTCGATATAAAGAGTAAGTGACATCTTCCACAAGCCCAAAAGGCTGCACGGACGCCCCCCCTCTCCTCTTTGGGGAGAGGACTGGGATGAGGGGAAATAGCAAAAAAAAATCCGCCACATTGGGCGGATTTTTTATTGGCTCACCGGAGTGATTAGAAGCGGTAACCTACGCCCGCGATCCAGGTGCCAACGTCAACGCTGCGGATACGGCTCTGCTCATAGGAGAAGTCCAGAGCAACGTTTTCGATTGGGTTGAACTGCAGACCCGCACCGTAAGAGAAACCGTAGTCGCTGGTGCTTGCAGTGCGGTTAGCACCTTCGTTTTCGGTCTGCTGGAATTTACCGTAGCCAACACCAACAACACCGTAGATGCTTGCCCAGTCGTTCAGACGGTAAGCAGGACCTGCGGTAATACCGTAGTACTGGCTCTTGTTATAAGCGCTGTCGTCGAAACGGTCTTTTTCAGTGTAAGTAAAGGAACCGATCACACCCAGCGGGCTGTTGTCCTGCTCGTAGCGGTATTTCAGGTTGAAACCGTTAGCTTTGTTCATCACGCCCTGCATATCGCTCTGAGCGTAACCACCGGTAACGGTAGAAGTAGCAGCTACAGCGGTACCTGCGGAAACAGCCAGAACTGCGGCCAGTGCTGAAAGACATGCAATTTTTTTCATAACCACCTCAAATGTGCTTCAAGTAAATCCGTAAGTTTTCAATATATCAAAAATTCTTGTGAAACTCTTTGTGATTCGTGATGTCTAACAAAACCTTTCCTGTAACAGAACATTTCCAGCTTTAGCTATCTCATTCAAATAACATAGAATTTCCACTTCAAAACACCAATAGTGCGCGCCTGTGCTGTTACATTCATCCAGATTATTCCTAATCAGACAGACGATAAATCCACCCGCGCTTAACCATTTTACGGATCTCACACCGTTTTTTTTCAACGGGGCCTCAACCGTTACGGCATATTTCCATTACACTGCAGCTTTTACCCCACTTGACATAAACTGACGGGAGAAAGGATGCCAGGGTCACCCCGCAAGGCTTCAGTATGGTTGCCGGTTGCTGTAATATTCATCGCGATGTTGTCCATTCAAAGCGGCGCATCGCTGGCAAAATCGCTGTTTCCACTGGTCGGTGCGCCGGGCGTCACAGCGCTGCGTATCGTATTAGGGACCCTGATTCTGGTGGTCATCTTCAAACCCTGGCGATTGCGCTTCAGAAAAGAGCAGCGTTTACCTCTGCTGTTTTACGGGCTGTCGCTGGGGGCAATGAACTATATGTTCTATCTCTCCATCCAGACCATTCCTCTGGGGATCGCCGTCGCGCTTGAATTTACCGGCCCGCTGGCCGTAGCGCTCTTTTCTTCTCGTCGTCCGGTCGATTTTATCTGGGTTGTGTTAGCCGTTCTGGGGCTATGGTTCCTGTTACCGTTGGGTCAGAATGTCTCACACATTGATCTGAAAGGTGCGGCGCTGGCACTGGGTGCAGGAGCCGGCTGGGCGGTTTATATCCTTTCTGGCCAGCGCGCCGGGGAAGAGCATGGCCCGGCGACCGTCGCACTGGGCTCATTAATTGCTGCCATCGTCTTTGTTCCAATCGGCATGGCGCAGGCTACGGCATCCATCTGGCAATGGTCGGTCATGCCCATCGGGCTTGCTGTCGCCATTCTGTCAACAGCACTTCCCTATTCTCTGGAGATGATTGCCCTCACGCGTCTCCCGACACGCATATTTGGCACACTGATGAGCATGGAGCCTGCACTGGCCGCCATCTCCGGTATGGTTTTCCTCGGAGAAACCCTGACATTCACCCAGACGCTGGCACTCTGCTCCATTATTGCCGCATCTATGGGATCCACGCTCACCCTGAATCGGGAGAGCAAAGTCGAAAAAGTCGATATTAACTGACGCACTCTATTCTGCATGGCTAAATAGCCATGCAGAATAGAGTCCAGAACCGCTCACTGAATTATTTCCTCACATCTTTGACATCACCAAGAAATAAAATTGCAGATAACAACACTTACCAACGCAATTATAAAAACCATCTCATAAAATAAAAAATCACCATAAAAACAATGCACTAATAAAAAACAATGTGCTTTACTATTAAAGCGATAGGCAACACCAAAACTGTACTGCATAAATCCGGTGCTATACTCAACCTCGTTAATTCATGGGGCACTAACATCAAGAGGATATGAGATTATGAGTACCGCTAAGCTGGTGAAAACAAAAGCGTCTAATCTGCTTTATACCCGCAACGATGTATCAGATAGCGATAAAAAAGCGACGGTTGAGTTGCTTAATCGTCAGGTGATCCAGTTCATTGACCTGTCGCTGATCACCAAACAGGCCCACTGGAACATGCGTGGTGCAAACTTTATTGCCGTACATGAAATGCTGGATGGCTTCCGTACAGCACTGACCGATCATCTTGACACAATGGCAGAGCGTGCCGTGCAGCTGGGGGCGTAGCCCTGGGCACTACGCAGGTTATCAACAGTAAAACGCCGCTGAAAAGCTACCCGCTGGAGATCCATACGGTTCAGGATCACCTGAAAGAGCTGGCCGATCGTTATGCGGTTGTCGCCAACGACGTCCGCAAAGCCATTTCTGAAACGAAAGACGAAGACACCGCTGACATTTTCACTGCCGCCTCTCGCGACCTGGACAAATTCCTGTGGTTTATTGAATCTAACATCGCGTAATTCCTGAGCATTTTCTCCCAAACCCTCGCCACCGGTGAGGGTTTTGCACATTTATGGTGCGCATTTTTTTCCTGAGACAGTGCAAAAGTGAAGAAAATGTAATAATCACCTCACACAACCGTTAATGGAAGATTGTTTTTTCGTCAGAATTTGCGCTAAATAGCACCCCGTCAGTTGCATCAAACGAAACGCACCAAAATGGTGCTCCATCCTGGTGCAACAGAACATCATTGCCACATTTATTGTGCAATGCATGACACCATCCCCTTTGAAAAACAATGGCTTGTAAAGTTGGCACGATTTTTTCATTGTGCCTGTTGTTCTCGCAGGGGATCGCCCCGTGGATATAAAAGGAAATGCTATGAAGTCTGTATTAAAAGTTTCACTGGCTGCACTTACCCTGGCTTTTGCGGTGTCTTCTCAGGCTGCCGACAAACTGGTTGTAGCGACCGACACGGCGTTCGTTCCGTTTGAATTCAAACAGGGTGATAAATACGTTGGTTTTGATGTGGATCTGTGGGCTGCGGTAGCAAAAGAGCTCAAACTGGATTACACCCTGAAGCCTATGGATTTCAGCGGTATCATCCCGGCACTGCAAACCAAAAACGTTGATGTAGCACTGGCAGGCATCACCATTACTGAAGAACGCAAAAAAGCGATCGACTTCTCCGACGGTTACTACAAAAGCGGCCTGCTGGTGATGGTGAAAGCCGATAATAATGACGTAAAAAGCGTGAAAGACCTCGACGGTAAAGTGGTGGCAGTGAAGAGCGGCACGGGTTCCGTTGATTACGCGAAAGCTAACATCAAAACCAAAGACCTGCGTCAGTTCCCGAACATCGATAACGCCTACATGGAACTGGGCACCAACCGTGCTGACGCTGTTCTGCACGACACCCCTAACATCCTGTACTTCATCAAAACAGCAGGTAACGGCAAGTTCAAAGCGGTAGGTGAATCTCTGGAAGCACAGCAGTACGGTATTGCGTTCCCGAAAGGCAGCGACGATCTGCGTACCAAAGTTAACGGCGCGCTGAAAACCCTGAAAGAGAACGGCACGTACAACGAAATCTACAAAAAATGGTTCGGTACCGAGCCTAAATAATTATTCTTAAAAAAATAATGTTCACTCGGGGGCGACCTTTCGCCCCTGATATTTTTGAAACACGGTAACAGTAACAGGAAACTATCATGCAGTTTGACTGGAGCGCCATCTGGCCTGCCATTCCTATCTTGCTTGAAGGCGCTAAAATGACCCTGTGGATTTCGGTCCTCGGTCTGGTTGGTGGGTTGATTATCGGTCTTGTCGCCGGTTTCGCCCGCACCTACGGCGGCTGGATTGCAAACCACATCGCACTGGTTTTCATCGAAGTGATCCGCGGCACCCCTATTGTCGTCCAGGTCATGTTCATCTATTTCGCCCTGCCAATGGCCTTTACTGACCTGCGCATTGACCCGTTCAGTGCCGCCGTCGTGACTATTATGATCAACTCCGGTGCCTACATCGCGGAAATTACCCGTGGTGCCGTTCTGTCGATTCATAAAGGTTTCAGCGAAGCTGGTCTGGCATTAGGCCTGTCCCGTCGCGAAACGATCCGCCACGTTATTCTGCCACTGGCGCTGCGCCGCATGCTGCCACCGCTGGGTAACCAATGGATCATCAGTATTAAAGATACGTCGCTGTTCATTGTTATCGGCGTTGCTGAACTGACCCGTCAGGGCCAGGAGATTATTGCGGGCAACTTCCGTGCACTGGAAATCTGGAGTGCGGTAGCCGTTGTCTACCTGGTCATCACTCTGGTTCTGAGCTTCGTTCTGCGTCGTCTTGAAAGAAGGATGAAAATCCTGTGATTGAATTTAAAAACGTTTCCAAGCACTTTGGCCCAACCCAGGTGCTGCACAATATCGATTTGAACATCAAACAGGGTGAAGTGGTGGTCATTATCGGGCCATCCGGCTCCGGTAAGTCCACTCTGCTGCGCTGCATCAACAAGCTGGAAGAGATAACCAGCGGCGATCTGATCGTCGATGGTCTGAAGGTGAATGACCCGAAAGTGGATGACCGTCTGATTCGTCAGGAAGCGGGCATGGTGTTCCAGCAGTTCTACCTGTTCCCGCACCTCACGGCGCTGGAAAACGTGATGTTTGGCCCACTGCGCGTGCGCGGTGCCAACAAAGCGGCTGCAGAAGCGCTGGCAAAAGATCTGCTGGCCAAAGTTGGCCTGGCAGAACGTGCGCACCACTACCCTTCAGAGCTGTCCGGTGGTCAACAGCAGCGTGTGGCGATTGCCCGTGCGCTGGCAGTTAAACCGAAAATGATGCTGTTTGATGAGCCAACCTCGGCGCTCGACCCTGAATTGCGCCACGAAGTGCTGAAAGTCATGCAGGATCTGGCAGAGGAAGGAATGACGATGGTTATCGTCACCCACGAAATCGGCTTTGCTGAGAAGGTGGCTTCCCGTCTGATCTTTATTGATAAAGGTCGTATCGCGGAAGACGGTAATCCGCAAGAACTGATTGCAAACCCGCCAAGTCAGCGTTTGCAGGAGTTCCTGCAGCACGTGTCGTAATACGCCAACGTTCGAAAAAGCCGGGTATGCGAATGCAGAGCCCGGCTTTTTTTTTCAGAGTGTTCTCTGGCGTATCGTTCACCACACAGCCGCCGTAAACCGGGGGAACAAGCCGGAGAGTGGCGACGCCTTCCCCGGTCTGCGGATTATTTACGACGTTTGTTATCGTCCATAAACGACCAGGCGATAAAGCGGCTCTGTTTCTGGCCTTGCGCCATCTCTTTCTTCACCACTTTCACCGCGCCAGCTTCGCTCAATGCACGGTAGAGTGGCGGCAGGTTATCGCCACGGGACACCAGGGTTGTAAACCATTTAACCTGACGGCCGAACGGTTTACTTTCTGCAATCATGCGCAGAATAAACGCTACTTCACCGCCCTCGCACCACAGCTCCTGCTGCTGGCCACCGAAGTTCAGCGCGGCATCTTCATCCTGACCCAGATTGCGACGCTTACGCTCGCTGCCCGCGCGGGCGGCAGCCGCTGAATCATGGAATGGCGGGTTGCACATTGTGGCATCGTACTGTTCATTCTTGTGAATAATGCCGTTGAAAATGGCATTCGCCTCTTTCTGCCTGCGCAGACGAATGGCCCGGCTTAGCCCCGCATTCGCGTTAACGATCGCCTGCGCGCTGGAAAATGCCTCTGCACCGATTTCACTGCCGGTAAAGCGCCAGTGATATTCATGGACACCGATCAACGGGTAAATCAGGTTCGCCCCGGTACCGATATCCAGCACGGTGGCCTGTTGCGGGATCACGCCGTCATGATCTTCTGCCAGGAGATCGGCAAGATGGTGGATATAATCGGCACGCCCCGGCACGGGCGGGCAGAGAAAGCCTTCCGGAATATCCCAGTGCGTGACACCGTAAAAATGCGCCAGCAGCGCTTTATTCAGCATTTTGACCGCCAGCGGGTCAGCAAAATTGACCGAAGGTTCACCGGCAGGCGTCTGCACAATGAAGTCCTGCAGCGGAGGACAGCTTTGGCACAGCGCCTTCATGTCGTAGCGGCTGCGGTGGCGATTTCGTGGGTGCAATCCCGGCTTTTGGGAAGTCATGGCATTCTCCTTTAAACAGCGGCGTAAGATACCCTTTGCAGACCCAGCGGTAAATATCTCTGTTCAATACGCAAAAACACGCCATAAATCAGCAACCTCTATGTCTATGATCTGTCAATAAATTGACAACTATTATTGTTCAAAAAATAAGCAGATCATCATCAAATTTTTGCGCTAAATCACACTCTCCAGGCTTCTAAACTTAAGGTGAGTCACCCGTTGTTTCCCCTGAGGATGTGATTATGAAAAAGTATCTGACCCTTGTTGTTATCGCTGGTGCACTTGCAACAGTATCATTCTCCGCCTGGTCAGTTCAGTCTCTGACAAACAGCACGGATACCAGTCAATTGCGACCTGCAGGCTCGGTTTCTGTCAGCAATGCGAGCAACCTTGACGACCTACAGGATAAGCTGGCTGAAAAAGCACGTGAGCAGGGTGCGAAAGGATTTGTGGTGAACTCCGCCGGAGGGGATAACCATATGTATGGTACCGCCACTATCTATAAATAAGCGCCTTCCTGCCATCAGACTGCATCTGCCTGCCAGATGCAGTTTCTCTTTTCTCGCTCCCCGGTTGTATAATTTTTAATCCCATCTGACTTACACAGGAGGATGCAATGGCTTCCGGTTGGGCAAATGACGACGCCGTTAACGAACAAATCAACAGTACAATTGAAGATGCAGTTGCTCGCGCTCGTGGTGAAATACCACACGGCGAAAGTTTATATGAATGTGAGGAATGCGGAGATCCTATCCCGGAGGCTCGCCGTAAAGCCATTCCTGGCGTGCGGTTATGCATTGCCTGCCAACAGGATAAAGATTCAAAAAACTCATCATATGCGGGATATAATCACAGAGGTTCAAAGGACAGCCAGTTACGTTGACTTTCCTTTACCTAAGTAAACCCTCTGAGTTGTTTCCTTTACGCTCACGATTTTTAGCTGAACACGTAGCAAAATGTGCCCTTCTCCATCGCTCTGTAAAGTGCAGCAACAAGAAGTGTAAATTACCCTCCTGAATTTATTAATATTCAATAAGTTATTTGTCATTCAGTTTTTTTGACCGACCACGTCAATTCTCTTCGATTTTCTCTGGTGAAAAAAAGCGTGATACTCATCACATCGACGGAACACCGTCCCCTAACAGAAACCTGCGAGAGATTAACAATGAAAACCATCAAATATGCTGTTGCTGCTGTTGCCCTGTCTGCTCTTTCTTTTGGCGTATTCGCTGCAGAGCCTGTCTCTTCTGCCCAGGCGCAGAGCATGAATAAAATCGGTGTGGTGAGTGCAGAAGGCGCAACCACGCTGGACGGTCTGGAAGCCAAACTGGCTGAGAAAGCCGCGGCTGCGGGTGCAAGTGGTTATACCATCACTTCCGCAAACAACGGCAACAAGCTGAGCGGTACCGCGGTTATCTATAAATAACCGAACGCATTATGCTCCACCCTCACCGAACCCTCTGGTGAGATGCTCCAACCCTCATTGACCCTGTTTGTTACCCTTGCTTGCCCGTCCGCCACTGGACGGGCTTTTTTTTTTGCCTAAAACGCGCGTTCTACACGCTGCATACCAGCCTCGACCGTTTCCACTTCCCCGGTGGCCAACAGGCAGCAAGCCATCTGCAGTTTAATCGAGTGCGGAACGGGAACATGGCCGGCAAGACATTGCTCAATCCATTGTGCAGTTGAGTGGGGATCTTTTACCTGCGGCAGAATGACGTCAGTATTCTCTTCCCCACGCTCAAGCACAGCGCGAGTGCCCGCAGCATCGATAAGCATCAGTTGCGGACAACGCAGCGGATTGGCGTACACCTCCCCTTCCGTGCCATGCATCAGTAAGGCTCTGCCACCGATATCCTCAAAAAATTTCCCGACGCGGGTCACATACTCAGGGTGTGACACGCTGGAAAGACGCAGCGCGGCATCTTCAGCAAACGGCGTCACCAGTTTCGCCAGCGTGTGCGCACTGTTACGCACGCCCATACGCCAGCGCATATCCAGCTGCTTTTCCAGCGGCGGGCAAAGCGCTTTGATAGGGATATAGACCGGTTGATGTCCATCCAGCTTCGCCTGCGCCTGTCCGGCATGCAGGGTGGGTTCGATACCCAACATGTCAAATATGGTCTCCGTCAGCACGCGGGTTGGATCTTCACTGACGCCATGCACCACCACCGGGAACCCGAGCTTGTGCAACAAAATTGCCAACAGCGGCGTCAGGTTCGCCAGCTTGCGCGCACCGTTATAGGTCGGAATAACGATCGGCATCGGTTTGGCCACAGGCGGCGTTAAGCGCAGGGTTTGTGCCTGCATCGCCTCATAAAAGCCTCGCATTTCAGCCTCACCTTCCCCCTTGATACGCAGCGCAATCAGAATGCCGCCCAGCTCCAGCTCGGGTACATCACCGTTCAGCATGTGGGTATACAGTGTACGTGCAGTTTCATGGTCCAGGTCGCGGGCATGATTTTTTCCGCGCCCTACCTCTTTGATAATTTTGCGGTAATCCACGACATCTCTCCTTACGGCATCATCTTGTTAACAATATAGCCCTGATGAAGACCTGGCCGATAGTATTTTATCAACACACTGAAATGATGAGAAAAAGCCAAACACAAGCAGAATTTAAATTATTTGTGATTTCTACAGAAGATTCTTAGACATGCATTTTTTGATTAAATAACCAGCGGAAAGTCATTGAGCGTCAACGGTGACAACGTCCAGGCAACGTTGTCACCCGACATACACCAGGATTTAATATGAACAAGGTCGCTTTAGGGTTATTTATCGCTGCAACGGTGGGATGTTCTGCATCTGCATTTGCGGCAACAAATGGTGAAGGTCAAATTAACTTTACTGGCGAAATCATTGATTCCGCATGTCAGGTCGTTAATGGGTTAAGTAATCCGCTGAATGTCCAGCTTGGCAAAGTATCTAAAACGGTATTTACCGGCGCAGGCTCCACCAGCACATTAACGAAGTTTGATATCCAGTTAACAAATTGTCCGGAAACGGTGACATCTGCTGCCATTAATTTTGGTGGTACACCAGATGCTAACAATAATTCTACTCTGGCATTATCGCCAGATGTGGATGCGGCAACAGGTGTTGCTATTCAGTTGGTTGATTCAGCAGAGCAGCCAGTGAGTTTATATACACCTTCCCAGCAATATCCGTTAGCGTCAGGTACGACTGTCAATAATCTGGAGTTCGGTGCGCGTTATATTCAGACTCAGGCTGCAGTGACTGCTGGCCCGGCTAACTCTGTTTCAACCTTCACCGTCATTTATAACTGATATTATCAATTCAGAGATATTAGCGCTGTTCAGGGGCTGATATCTCTTATTTTTTTTGAGAAATATTTATGCGTCACGGTTATTTACTGAGTACTCTTTTACTGGTCGCAGCCACTGCACATGCAGGTGTCATTATCAATGGCACACGGCTGGTTTACCAGGGAGATAAAAAGGAATCATCTCTTGGTCTTTCAAACCCAGATACAACGGATTATCTGGTGCAGTCCTGGGTTGATTCTGGTGGTAAAAACCGGGCCAAAGCCCCCTTTCTGATTACTCCGCCTCTGTTTCGTCTGGATGCAAAAGAAGATAATGTTTTGCGCGTTGTGCGTACAGGTGGGAATTTACCGGAAGATCGCGAGTCGCTGTACTGGTTAAATATCAAAGCCATTCCCTCTTCAAAACATGTTGAAGGGATGAATACCCTGCAAATCGCCATCAACACCCGCATTAAATTGTTGTATCGCCCCTCCTCGATTCAGGGTAAGCCGGAAGATGTGGCAGATAAACTGGAATGGCATCGCGAAGGCAATGATCTGGTGGTCAATAACCCAACGCCTTTTTATATGAACTTCCAGAGCGTCACGCTGAATGGACAAAAAGTGAAAAAAGCAACCTGGGCCGTCCCGAAGACAGAAACACATTTTCCCCTTCCAGCGAATATGGGTGGGAATACCGTCGCATGGTCAATTATTACCGATTACGGCAGCATCAGCCACACCTGGTCTACATCACTCCATTAATCACTCTGTAAGCCGGTAATGTTAAATAATCATGTATAGCAATAACAAGCCTTGCACTTGCCAGATATTCTCATTGCTGCTCCTGTTGTGGGTGCTGGCAATGGCTATCTTTGCATCGCAAGTCCAGGCTGATGATTATTTTAACCCGGCATTACTGGATATTGACAATCCTCAACAGACCAGGACCGATCTGTCTGTTTATGAGAAAGGCCCGGGACAAGCACCAGGGAAATATCAGGTTTCGGTCTTTATCAATAATAATAAAATTGACACGCGCAATGTCACATTTAGATTACGAAAGGACAGTAGCGGAAATAATTCACTCCAGCCTTGCTTTACTTCGGATGAGTTAAAAAGTCTCGGAATTAAAATCAAAAAGTACCCCCGGTTAATCGCCAATGGCCAGTGCGCAGACTTAAACGCGATCCCAGGGGCGTCCGCCACCTTTCATGTTCGTAACCAGCAGTTACTGCTTAGCATTCCACAAATCGCACTGGGTAAAGTTCCACGTGGCTATATTGACCCAAAAGAGTTCGATGAAGGGATCACTGCCGGACTGCTCAATTACAGTGCGACAGCAAGCCAAAGCCATGCGCGTCAGCAGGGTGAGGAAGATACCAGCAGCCAGTATGTGAATCTCCGGCCTGGCCTTAACATTGGCGCATGGCGGCTGAGAAATTACTCGACATGGAACCGCAGCACCACGGGTAAAGAAGAAGAGCAAAAGTTCTCGTCCGTTTATACCTACGCCCAGCGCGATATTGCGGCGATGAAAAGCAGTTTGACGGTCGGGCAAAGCTCTTCTCCGGCTGACGTTTTTGACAGCGTACCCTACACCGGCGTACAGCTTAATTCCGACAGCGACATGCTCCCGGACAGCGAGAAAGGCTACGCGCCGATTATTCGCGGTACCGCACACAGTAATGCGCTGGTGATGGTGCGTCAGAACGGTTACATCATTTATCAAAATACCGTGGCTCCCGGGGCATTTGAAATTAACGATCTCTACCCAACCGGCAGCAGCGGCGACCTTCAGGTGACGGTGAAAGAAACCGACGGTAGCGAAAGCCATTTCGTGGTGCCCTACGCCTCCGTACCGGTGCTGCAACGTGAACATAACCTGCGCTATAGCGTCACTGCCGGTCGTTATCGCTCGTACGACAGCGACGTAGAGAAAACTCCGTTCGCCCAGGGCAGCGCTATCTATGGTTTACCCTACGGTTTTACGGCCTATGGCGGCGTGCAGCAGAGCAGCCATTACCAGTCGCAGGCCATCGGTGCCGGTAAAAACATGGGCGATCTTGGCGCTTTTTCAATCGACGTTACGCGTGCAAAAGCCTTGCTGAAAAAGCAGCAGGCCAGTAAAGGTCAGTCCTGGCGCGTACGTTACAGCAAAGATTTCGCAGGGTCTGGCACCAACTTCTCTCTGGCGGGCTATCGCTATAACAGCAAAGGTTTCTATACCCTGGAAGACACGATGGAGTCGTACACCCGCTCAGACGACTGGTCTGCCCCCCAGCAGCGTCGCGCGCGCACAGAGGCCACCATCGACCAGACGCTTGGTGAAGGCTGGGGATCGGTGACGCTAAGCCTGGTCAAAGAGACCTACTGGAGCCAGAGCCAGGACATGACCTCCATGAGCGTCAGCTACAACAACAGCTGGCACGGCGTGAGCTACAGCCTGAGCTACAGCATGAACAAGAATACTAACGACAGCGATGAAGATGGGGAGTCCGTCACCAACGACAACCAGCTTTCCCTGAGTGTCTCCGTACCGCTGGATCACTGGATGCACAACACCTGGGCGACGTACAACCTGAACAACACCAAAGAGGGTACCACGCAGAACATTGGCCTGAATGGCACGGCCCTGCAGGAAGACAATCTTAACTGGAATATTCAGGAAGGGCTGAGCACAACCGGCAGCGGTAGCTCCACCAGCATGAATGCCGACTATAAGGCCACCTATGGCGAAGTGAGTGGTGGCATCAGTCAGGATAAATATCAGCGTACCGTCAACATGGGTCTGCAGGGTGGCGTTGTGGCACATGCCAACGGTATCACGCTAAGCCAGCCGCTTGGGGAAACCATCGCCCTGGTGAAAGCACCCGGTACACATGGTACCCATATCACCAACCAGACGGGCGTCGAGACCGATTTCCGTGGCTATACCGTCGTGCCATTTGTCACAGCCTATCGTCATAACACCATTGCGCTGGATACTGAAACGCTACCAGACGATGCCGACGTGACCCACGCCGCGCAGATTGTTACCCCAACACGCGGTGCCGTGGTGCGGGCCAGCTTCAACACTCGCGTGGGGCGTCGGGTACTGATGACGTTGACGCAAAACGGTAAACCGCTGCCCTTTGGCGCAACGGTCACCACCGACGATAAGGACAGCGAGTTTATTGTTGGCAACGACGGCCAGACTTACCTCTCCGGTTTACCTCAGCACGGAAAACTCTCCGTTAACTGGGGACAAGGTGCCAGCGAGCATTGCGTCGCTGAATACGCGCTAACGGATGAGAAAGATAAAACCAGCATCATTAATGCTGCCGCGCAGTGTCAGTGATCCACCGTTCAGGCTAAATATTATGCAATTGATTAAGCAATGCTTTTTTTTACTGATTCTGGGAACTGCAGCGTTATTTATGCCGCATGCGAAAGCGACCTGTACCACTCCGGATATGCCGAAAATGATTAACGTCGCCTCGATTTCGGTCTCCACAACGCTGGCTGTAGGGGCGATCATTCCCGGTTCGGAACAGACAGTGCATGTGGCGGGAAACTGCGATCAAAACATCGATAGTGGTCTGGAAATTGTCTCCTGCTATTACGGCACGGGTGCGGAAATCCCGGGCATGACTGGCGTTTATGACTCGGGCGTACCTGGCATTGGCATCGCGTTGATGAACGACAAGGGCCAGCGCATCAGTGGTGCGGGTGGCGTACAGTGTGATTCTCGCGGCACCCCCATTGGCTACGTCTCCAGCGACGGGCAGCAATCCTTCAGTTTTGACGTCACACTTGAGCTGGTGAAAACCAGCAATGAGATCGCATCAGGAATGTTGGCTCAGGCACAAACCCAGTTTGGTATTGGCGTATTTGGCCATGAGGGGATTGGCGAACCCAACGTTATCTCCTACGCAGGGAATGTCACATTTAACGAAGTGACCTGCTCGGTATCGCCAAAAAGCCTGACGATCACGTTAGGTGATTTCCCGGTCAGCGATTTTACAGGCACCGGCACGCTGACACCCGGTAAAACGTTTTATGTTGACGTCAATTGCACCGACACCGTTCAGCCTGAAGCGATGGTGACGAGTGCGAATGGCTACGAGACAGATTTTCCTGGCGTTATCAAACTGACCCCAGAAACTGGTGTCGCAACCGGGGTGGGAGTTCGTATGTTATATGATGGCGAAGTCCCTGTTTTCGGTACCTACAGGGACACCGCCGCAGTGGCACAGGCCAACCAGACGCTGGAGATCCCCTTCGAAGTGGCTTATGAGCAGATAGCCGCCGACGTAACCCCTGGTACTGCCAACAGCATTGCCACCATTACACTGGGCTATAAATGAAAAAGTATCTTCTGATTTTGCTTTTTGGCCTGGCGTATAACGCTATTGCGGACGATATTCAGGTAGAGATGCGGGGGAACATCTTCGCGAACACCTGCTCCGTAGACAGTGCCAGCCAAAATTTAACGGTCGATCTCGGCCAGGCGACGTCCGGGGATTTTAAAGACATCGGTGACACGGGAGTCTGGAAAAACGTTGATCTGACGCTCTCGAAATGCCCGGTCACCACAACGCTTGCCACCGCCACGTTTCACGGACAGGCGGACGGAGCACACCCGACGAAATTTGCGAATACCGGCACAGCTGGCGGTCTGGCTCTCGAACTGGCCGATCGCCCGGATAAAATGCTTATCGCCCCGGAGGCCAGTTTTAGCGTGCTGATTAATCAAAGCGATCATACGGCAGACTTCCCCTTAGCTGCGCGTTATTACGCCACCTCGATGCCCGTCACTGCCGGCACATTCAACAGCATCGTACAGGTGACCTTTACTTACCAGTAGGGCTGCGCCCCCTGGTACGGATGCTTTTTTTACGCCCCGCAGCCCGTTGTGCCGGGCGTTTTTTTACCTCAGGCACCTCCGGTTGCTCGATGGGGAAAACGGGCAACGCATTCAATAACCGCTGACCGTAGTTTTTGGTAAGCAACCGTTTATCATAAATCACCACCTCTCCCCAGCAGCCGTGGCTACGGATCAGACGCCCCACCTGTTGAATCAGGTTAAACGACGCAGCGGGCAGACTTTGCACCTCAAACGGATAGCGATTCAGGCTTTTCAGCCACTCTCCTTCGGTGATCACCACCGGGCTGTCGATGGGCGGGAAGGCTATCTTGTGGATATGTACCTGAGTGAGGTAATCCCCCTTCAGATCCAGACCTTCGGCGAAAGACTGCAACCCCACCAGCACACTGCGCTCACCGTTATCAATGCGTTTGCGGTGTAACTCAACCAGCCGATAGCGCGGCTGGTCGCCCTGAACAAGCAGGAGTAAACGCAGGTCGGTGACGTGTTCCAGAAAACGCTGCATCGCACGTCCGCTGGCAAACAACACCAGCATGCCAGGGTATTTTTTGCTCTCTACCTGTTCGCGAAAATAGGCCGCCATCTCAGCAATGTGCTGCTCTTCGTTGTCGATAAGCGGCTCGTACTTCATACGCGGGATCACCAGCTTACCCTGCTCGCAGTGATTAAACGGTGAGTCCAGCGCCACAAAGCGGTCGCCAGCTTTTTCTCTCAGACCGCTCATCTCCTGCAAACGGGAGAAGCTGTTCAGGGAGCGCAGCGTCGCAGAGGTCACCACCACATGTGGTACGCTGCGCCAGATGAGCTTTTCCAGCTGGTCGGCCACGCGAATGCCCACGCAGTGGAAGAAAAGATGTACCTGCCCGTCTTTCGCTTCACGGGTGGCCCATTTGGTGACCGGTGCGCCGGAGGCCTGTGCCATGGAGGCCAGTCGCCAGAGCTTGCTTTGCGCTTCGAACATGCCGAGTGCGCGGTTCATCTGCAACAACACGCGATGCAGACGCACCACGTCATGGGTGCCCGTTTTCTCACTGAGATCGTTTAAGAACATCTCCGCCAGCCCGCGCAGCTTTTCAAGATGCTTTGCCAGCTGCTGGCAAATCTCCATCACCTCTTCCGGCAGTTCGCCCATGGCAAAGCGGTGCTCCGCTTCCTGCGTCGCCGGAAGGTAAAGGTTCAGGATATTGTTCAGTGACGAAATGAGCGTGTACCCCTCTTCACAGTGCTCGCTCAGCCGCTCAGGCACCGCCAGCGGCGGCGTAGTTTTCGGGCGGAACTGCTCCATGCAGGTTGCCACCAGCTTGCAGAACAGGTCGAGCTGTAGACGGAACCACGGGGCGGTAATTTCAGCGCTCATCTCCAGCGCATCCCGCGCCACATCAGGCAGATGATGGCCTTCATCGAGCACCAGCAACAAGTTTTTGGGTTCCGGCAGGACCGCTTCACTCTCCAGCGCGGCCATGACCAGAGCATGGTTTGCCACCACCACTTCTGCTTCCTGAATTTCACGCCGTGCAACAAAAAACGGGCACTCACGATAGTAGTGACAGTTGCGGTTCAGACAACTGGCTTTATCAGTGCTGAGCCTGCGCCACAAGTCGTCGTCAATCGCCTGATTGGTATGATCGCGCAGTCCATCCCATTTGTAGCTGTCGAGATCGGCTTTCAGCTTCGCACACCGATCCTGTTCAGCCTTATTGTTTGGCGTCAGTTCATCATCGAGAAACGCCAGCAGATCCTGCTGGGTGGGTTCGCTACTGGCGAGCGCCGCCAGGTTGCGTGGGCAGACATAACGCCCGCGACCAAAAGCGGCGGTAAAACGCAGTTCGGGAATAATTTTGCGCAGCAGAGGCAAGTCTTTGCTGTAGATCTGATCCTGCAGCGCCACATTGGCGGTGCTGACCACCAGCGTCTTTTGTTCTTCCCGCGCAATGGCAATGCCCGGGATCAGATAGGAAAGGGTTTTCCCGACGCCCGTCGGGGCTTCAATCGCCAGATGTCGTCCGTCGTCCCCGGCAAGCGTTTTTGCCACGTCAGCAATCATCTGCCGCTGTGGCGCTCGGGGGATAAAATCGGGGATCTGTTGTTGTAGCGCCTTATACCAGGCACCAATTTGCGCTTTGAGCGCCGCGGTTAAAGCCATCGGAAAACCTGAAATACTGTATAAACAGCCACTATTGTGGCACTTTCTTTCCGTTGCCGCAAAAAGAAAAGCCCGGCTTTACTGCCGGGCTTCCAGATTACTGCGCGTTAGCAGGTTTACGCGGGCGGCGTCGGCGCTGCCCTTCCCCTGCCGGTTTCCCTTCACCACTGCGCCACGGGTTTTCACCCGCCGGTTTAGCATCGTTGTTACGACGCGGAGGTTTAGCGGATGATTTTGGCGCACCGCCTTCAGAGCGACGCGGTTGCTGACCACGACCGCCGCCACCCTGACCGCGACCACCGCCCTGACGACCGTTCTGGATCGGCTCCGCTTTGATGGATGGATCCACTTCATAGCCCGGGGTTTCGATACGCGGGATCTCTTTTTTCAGCAGACGCTCAATGTCGCGCAACAGTTTGTGTTCATCGACACACACCAGAGAGAGCGCTTCACCGGTGGCCGCCGCGCGGCCGGTACGACCAATACGGTGTACGTAATCTTCCGGCACGTTTGGCAGCTCATAGTTCACCACGTGTGGCAGCTCTTCAATGTCCAGGCCACGCGCGGCAATGTCGGTGGCCACCAGCACGC
The DNA here is from genome assembly GCF_046622475.1 of Enterobacter sp. LM3. NCBI lineage: Bacteria > Pseudomonadati > Pseudomonadota > Gammaproteobacteria > Enterobacterales > Enterobacteriaceae > Enterobacter > Enterobacter sp. LM3. The sequence goes on from NZ_JBJURN010000001.1 coordinate 306,017, forward strand.
GGATATCACCGGATTTGAAATCAGCCAGCGCGCGGGTACGTGCCCCCTGGCTCTTGTTGCCGTGGATCGCCGCACTGCGAATGCCGTCTTTGTTCAGCTGCTCTGCCAGGTGGTTTGCACCGTGCTTGGTACGGGTAAAGACCAGCACCTGCTGCCAGTTACCCTGGCCAATCATCTGGGAAAGCAGTTCCCGCTTACGCTTTTTATCAACAAAGTGTACGTGCTGCGTGACCTGCTCAGAGGCGGTGTTACGACGCGCTACTTCGATTTCCAGCGGGTTGTGCAGCAGCTTTTCAGCAAGTGCCTTGATGTCGTCGGAGAAGGTCGCAGAGAACAACAGGTTCTGACGACGCGGTGGCAGCTTAGCCAGCACGCGGCGGATATCGTGGATAAAGCCCATGTCCAGCATGCGGTCGGCTTCGTCCAGCACCAGAATTTCAATTTGATCCAGCTTCACCGCGTTTTGGTGTTCCAGATCCAGCAGACGGCCCGGCGTTGCCACCAGCACGTCCACACCACCACGCAATTTCATCATCTGCGGGTTGATGCTCACCCCACCGAAAACCACCAGCGAGCGAATGTTGAGATAGCGGCTGTACTCACGCACGTTCTCACCAATTTGCGCGGCCAGTTCACGGGTTGGCGTGAGGATCAGCGCCCGAACCGGACGGCGGCCTTTCGCGTGCGGCTGGTTTTTTACCAGCAGCTCTAACAGCGGCAGAGTAAAGCCTGCGGTTTTACCGGTACCGGTCTGAGCACTGGCCATCAGGTCGCGGCCTTCCAGCACGGCAGGGATCGCCTGCTTCTGGATCGGGGTTGGCTCGAGGTAACCCTGCTCTGCAATTGCACGCAGGATTTCCGGGTTCAGGCCAAGGGAATCAAAAGACATAAAAACTCCGAACCGCCCCGACCGTCACAGGTGTAGTTTTCAGGGAGATATAACGATAAAGGAGAGGACAAAAACCACAATGTCGCGAAGCAGCGGAGTGTAGCAGCTTTTGTGACATGGCGCATAAAATATCCCTCAGCACGCCCTCGACGATACTGCGAATAAGGCATAATCTTAATCAATCGATTGATTAATTTTTAATGCCGCCATGAATATAACCCCGACCACCTCTAAAGGTGAACAGGCCAAAAGCCAGCTTATCGCCGCCGCACTGGCGCAGTTTGGTGAGTATGGGTTACATGCCACCACGCGTGATATCGCCGCGCAGGCCGGGCAGAACATTGCGGCCATTACTTACTATTTTGGCTCAAAAGAGGATTTGTACCTCGCCTGCGCGCAGTCGATCGCCGATTTTATCGGCACGAATTTTCGCCCGCACATTGACGAGGCCTCCAGGCTGTTCAGCCAGCCGTCACCCGATCGTGCCGCTATTCGTCAGCTTATCCTCAATGCCTGTCACAATATGATCCGCCTGTTGACGCATGACGATACGCTGAACCTGAGTAAATTTATCTCCCGTGAGCAGCTCTCCCCCACTGCGGCCTATCAGCTGGTTCACGATCAGGTCATTGCCCCGATGCACACCCACCTGGCCCGGCTTATTGCGGCCTATACCGGGCGTGATGCCAACGATACAGAAACCATCTTGCATACCCACGCCCTGCTGGGCGAAGTGCTCGCCTTTCGTCTGGGGCGGGAAACTATCCTGCTACGTACTGGCTGGACACAATTTGATGAGGATAAAGCCGCGCAGATTAGCCAGGTCATCACCTGTCATCTCGATCTGATCCTGCAAGGCTTAACGCAAAGGAGCCTGAAGTCATGAAAAAACCTGTCGCCATCATTCTGGTGGTTGTTGTTCTGCTTGCCGCAGGTGTTGGTGGCTGGCTGTGGTATCAGAGCCATCAGGACAAAGGCCTGACGCTGTATGGCAATGTCGATATTCGTACCGTGAACATGAGCTTCCGCGTCGGTGGTCGTCTGGCGTCGCTCACCGTGGACGAAGGCGATACCATTAAAAGCGGGCAGATGCTGGGAATGCTGGACAAAGCGCCATACGAGAATGCGCTGATGCAGGCAAAGGCAGGGGTGTCTGTCGCTCAGGCGCAGTATGACCTGATGCTGGCAGGCTATCGCGATGAAGAGATTGCCCAAGCCGCCGCAGCCGTTAAACAGGCACAGGCGGCCTATGACTATGCGCAGAACTTCTATGCGCGTCAGCAAGGGTTGTGGAAAAGTCGCACGATTTCAGCCAATGACCTGGAAAATGCGCGTTCCTCCCGCGACCAGGCGCAGGCAACACTGAAATCCGCACAGGATAAATTAAGCCAGTACCATACCGGTAACCGCCCGCAGAATATTGCTCAGGCAAAAGCCAGCCTTGAACAGGCACAGGCGCAGCTGGCCCAGGCGGAACTGGATCTGCACGATACCACACTGGTTGCCCCCTCTGACGGCACGCTGATGACCCGCGCCGTGGAACCAGGCAGCATGTTAAGCGCGGGCAGTACCGTCTTAACACTGTCACTGACCCGTCCGGTGTGGGTACGCGCCTACATTGATGAACCCAGCCTCGGCCAGGTGCAGCCGGGCCGGGAGCTGCTGCTCTATACCGACGGTCGCCCGGACAAGCCGTATCACGGCATCGTCGGGTTTGTCTCCCCGACTGCCGAGTTCACGCCAAAAACCGTTGAAACACCGGATCTGCGTACCGCTCTGGTGTACCGCCTGCGCATCATCGTGACCGATGCCGACGACGCCCTGCGCCAGGGTATGCCGGTAACCGTAAAATTCAACGACGGGAAACGACATGAATGACACGGTTATCCAGCTCAACAATCTGGTAAAACGCTTCGCGGGCCTGGATAAACCGGCCGTTGCCCCGCTGAACTGTACCATCCAGAAAGGCTATGTGACCGGGCTGGTCGGCCCGGATGGTGCAGGCAAAACCACGCTGATGCGAATGCTGGCGGGGCTACTGAAGCCCGATGACGGCAGCGCCAGCGTACTCGGCCTCGACCCCATCCACGACGACAGTGCGCTCCACGCCATGCTGGGTTATATGCCACAGAAATTTGGTCTGTATGAAGACCTGACGGTGATGGAAAACCTGAATCTGTACGCCGACCTGCGCAGCGTTACCGGTGAGACCCGGCAAAAAACCTTCGCTCGTCTGCTGGAATTTACCTCACTTGGCCCATTCACTGGCCGGCTGGCAGGCAAGCTCTCCGGCGGGATGAAGCAGAAGCTGGGGCTGGCCTGTACACTGGTGGGAGAGCCGAAGGTGCTGCTGCTGGATGAACCCGGCGTGGGTGTCGACCCGATTTCACGCCGCGAACTGTGGCAGATGGTGCATGAACTGGCAGGTGACGGAATGCTGATCCTCTGGAGCACCTCTTATCTCGATGAAGCCGAGCAATGCCGCGACGTGCTGCTGATGAACGAAGGCGAACTGCTCTACCAGGGTGAACCCACAACGCTGACGCAAAGCATGGCCGGACGCAGCTTCCTGCTGCACAGCCCGCAGGAGTCCAACCGCAAGCTGCTGCAGCGGGTGCTCAGGCTACCGCTGGTCAGCGACGGGATGATTCAGGGCCGCTCCGTGCGCGTGATCCTCAAAAAAGGGGCCACGGCAGCGGATATTCGCCACGCACCGGGCATACCGGAAATAGACCTTGAAGAGACAGCGCCACGCTTTGAAGATGCGTTTATCGATCTGCTGGGCGGCGCGGGCACATCGGAATCACCACTGGGCGCTATCCTGCACACGGTCGACGGTACGCCCGGTGAAACGGTGATCGAAGCGAAATCCCTCACGAAGAAGTTCGGCGATTTTGCTGCCACCGATAACGTCAATTTCGCCGTGAAGCGCGGTGAGATTTTTGGCCTGCTCGGCCCAAACGGGGCAGGAAAATCCACCACCTTTAAGATGATGTGTGGGCTGCTGGTCCCCACCTCCGGCAAAGCGCTGGTGCTGGATATGGATCTGAAGGTCAGCTCCGGTAAAGCGCGTCAGCATCTGGGTTATATGGCGCAGAAATTCTCGCTGTACGGCAACCTGACGGTCGAGCAAAACCTGCGCTTTTTCTCCGGCGTTTACGGCCTGCGCGGACGGGCGCAAAACGAGAAAATCAGCCGCATGTGTGAGGCCTTTGGCCTGTCGAACATAGCGTCCCACGCCACCGACGAACTGCCGCTTGGATTCAAACAGCGGCTGGCGCTGGCCTGCTCGCTGATGCATGAACCGGATATTCTGTTTCTCGATGAGCCGACCTCGGGCGTGGATCCCCTCACCCGTCGCGAGTTCTGGTTGCACATCAACAGCATGGTGGAAAAAGGGGTGACGGTGATGGTCACTACCCACTTCATGGATGAAGCGGAATACTGCGACCGCATCGGGCTGGTCTATCGCGGCAAACTGATTGCCCACGGTACACCGGACTCGCTCAAAACGCAGGCCGCAGACGACAGCCAGCCCGACCCAACGATGGAGCAGGCATTTATCACCCTCATCCACGACTGGGATAAGGAGCATACCGATGCGCAGTAACGCTATTTCGTGGCGCAGGGTGCGCGCATTGTGCGTCAAAGAGACACGCCAGATTGTGCGTGACCCCAGTAGCTGGCTGATTGCCGTGGTGATCCCCCTGATGCTGCTGTTTATCTTTGGCTACGGGATCAACCTTGATTCGAGCAAGCTGCGGGTGGGCATTTTACTGGAACAGCAGAGCAAAGAAGCGCTGGACTTCACCCATGCCATGACCGGATCCCCCTATATTGACGCCACCATCAGCGACAATCGCCAGGCGTTGATCCAGAAGATGCAGGCCGGGAAAATTCGCGGGCTGGTGGTGATCCCGGTAGATTTCGACGCCAATATGGCGCGGGCGAATACCGACGCCCCCATTCAGGTGATCACCGACGGTAGCGAGCCAAACACGGCTAATTTCGTGCAGGGTTATGTGGAAGGCATCTGGCAGCTCTGGCAAATGCAGCGAGCCGAGGACAGAGGCGAAACGTTTGAACCGCTGATCGACGTGCAGACACGTTACTGGTTTAACCCCGCCGCCATCAGCCAGCATTTTATTATTCCGGGCGCGGTCACCATCATCATGACGGTAATTGGCGCGATCCTCACCTCGCTGGTGATTGCCCGCGAGTGGGAGCGCGGCACAATGGAAGCACTGCTCTCGACTGAGGTGACGCGGGCAGAGCTGCTGCTCTGCAAACTCATCCCCTACTACTTCCTCGGCATGCTGGCGATGCTGCTTTGCATGCTGGTGTCGGTATTTATCCTCGGTGTGCCGTATCGCGGCTCGCTGGTGCTGCTCTTTTTCATCACCAGCCTGTTTCTGCTGAGCACGCTGGGGATGGGGCTGCTCATCTCGACCGTGACCCGTAACCAGTTTAACGCCGCCCAGGTGGCGCTCAATGCCGCCTTTTTACCGTCGATTATGCTGTCCGGGTTTATCTTTCAGATAGACAGTATGCCCGCCGTGATCCGCGCGGTGACGTACATTATTCCGGCGCGTTACTTTGTGAGTACGTTGCAAAGCCTGTTCCTGGCGGGGAATATTCCGCTGGTGCTGATTATCAACACCCTGTTTCTGATGGCCTCGGCGACGATGTTCATTGGGTTGACGTGGGTGAAGACCAAACGGCGACTGGATTAAGGAGCGAATATGTTTCACCGTTTATGGACATTGATCCGCAAAGAGCTACAGTCGCTGCTGCGCGAGCCGCAGACCCGTGTCATTCTGGTTTTGCCGGTGTTGATACAGGTTTTTCTGTTCCCGTTCGCCGCGACGCTTGAGGTGACGAACGCTACCATTGCCATCTACAACGAAGACAGTGGCAAACATTCTGTCGAACTGACCCAGCGTTTTGCCCGGGCGAAGGCGTTTACCCACATCCTGTTGCTGAAAAGCCCGCAGGCGATCCAGCCCACCATTGACACGCAAAAAGCGTTGCTGCTGGTCCGGTTCCCGGCAGATTTCTCCCGCAACCTGGACACTTTCCAGACCGCACCGATGCAACTCATCCTCGACGGGCGTAACTCTAACAGTGCCCAGATAGCGGCTAATTACCTGCAACAGATAGTGAAAAATTACCAGCAGGAGCTGATGGAAGGTAAAACCAAACCCAATAACAGCGAGCTGGTAGTGCGCAACTGGTACAACCCAAATCTGGATTACAAGTGGTTTGTGGTGCCGTCGCTGATCGCCATGATCACCACCATTGGGGTGATGATTGTCACGTCACTTTCCGTCGCCCGCGAGCGCGAGCAAGGTACGCTTGACCAGCTTCTGGTTTCCCCTCTGGCAACCTGGCAGATTTTCGTCGGCAAAGCGGTTCCGGCGCTGATTGTCGCCACCTTCCAGGCCACTATCGTGCTGGGAGTTGGGATCTGGGCATACCAAATTCCGTTTGCCGGATCGCTGGCGCTGTTCTACTGCACGATGGTGATTTACGGGCTGTCGCTGGTTGGTTTTGGTTTGCTGATCTCGGCGCTTTGCTCGACACAGCAGCAGGCATTTATTGGCGTGTTCGTCTTTATGATGCCGGCGATTTTGCTCTCAGGTTATGTCTCTCCGGTTGAGAACATGCCGGTGTGGTTACAGGATCTGACGTGGATAAACCCGATTCGTCACTTTACGGACATCACCAAGCAAATCTATCTGAAGGATGCGAGTCTGGACATTATCTGGGGAAGTTTGTGGCCGCTACTGGTCATAGCGGCCACGACGGGGTCAGTGGCGTACGCGATGTTTAGACGAAACATTGCGTAGCTTTTTCTCTTTGGTAAGTAAAGAGACAACCGCAGGCCCTGCAAGAATGGCCAGACCGGCCAGGGCCAGCAACAGGTTGTTTTGCAGCACGCGTGACAGTAGCCACAGAACGATCATCGCCGCACCAAAATACCAGGTGGTGGTGAGCTCTTCGAGCACATCACCCACTTCGCGCCAGCGTGCTTCATGGTGACGCTGTAAGAACAGCATCGACAGCACGGTTACGCCGTAAAGCACACATAATCCCAGGCCAACACGCACCAGCGTGCCGCTCATCCAGCCCATCACCAGTACGGCCACGACCAGTAAATGCAACATTATCTGCCAGCAACTCAGGCCAGTTGCGACACGAACGCGTTGTTGCCACTTCATGGCTTCTCTCCTGAAGAATATTTCTCTGCTTATTCAGACTACCGCACTTTACGGAAAATTCCGTAACACCGCATCTTTTTGTGACGCCGACTACACTTTATTTTCATCAGGATAGTCATCCTGGAAGGCGTTTATGGCCCATAAAATACCGCTTTCTCGCGTAACGTGCTGACAATAAACATTCATGATAGCTTCATCGTATTTAACTGCTGCTTCATTTTATCAGCGTGGAGATCCACCTATGAGATGCGTCTGGCGGGAAGGTAACCGCATTACGCTGCTGGAAAATGGTGATAACTACTATCCGGCGGTTTTTGATGCCATCAGCCGCGCGCGGGAGAAGGTGATCCTCGAGACCTTTATCTGGTTCGAAGACGACGTGGGGAGACGGTTGCATGCCGTGCTGTTGCGCGCCGCACTGCGTGGTATCAAAATCGACGTATTACTTGATGACTATGGTTCACCGGATCTTAGCGATGATTTCGTCAACGCGCTCACCTCGGCGGGCGTGGTGTTCCGCTACTACGATCCTGGATCTCGCCTGTTTGGTATGCGCACTAACCTCTTTCGCCGGATGCACCGCAAAATTGTGGTTGTGGATGAAGCGATGGCGTTCGTCGGCGGCATTAACTATTCCGCTGAACATATGTCCGACTATGGAGCAGAGGCCAAACAGGATTACGCCATTCAAATTGAAGGCCCCGTGGTTCAGGACATCTTGCTGTTCGAACTGGAAAACCTGTCGGGTAAAGAGGTCTCCCACCACTGGTGGGTACGCCGCCATCGCCCCGAAGAGAACCGGCATCCCGGAGAAGCGCAGGCGCTGTTTGTCTGGCGGGATAACGCTGAGCACCGGAACGATATCGAACATCACTACCTGAAAATGCTGGCGAAGGCGAAGCATGAAGTCATCATTGCCAATGCCTATTTCTTCCCCGGCTATCGCCTGCTTCACGCCATGCGTAACGCCGCCCGACGCGGCGTGCGCGTAAAACTGATTGTGCAGGGTGAGCCGGATATACCGATTGTGAAGGTCGGTGCGCGCCTGCTCTACAACTATCTGGTGAAAGGCGGCGTACAAATCTATGAATATCGCCGCCGACCGCTGCACGGCAAGGTCGCGCTGATGGACGATCACTGGGCGACCGTCGGCTCCAGTAATCTTGATCCGCTGAGTTTATCCCTTAATCTGGAAGCCAACCTGATCATTCACGATCGCCAGTTTAATCAGACCCTGCGCGATAACCTGCAGGGTCTGCTCGACAATGACTGTGTGCGTGTGGATGACTCGATGGTACCGAAACGCACCTGGTGGAATCTCGGAAAAAGCGTGCTGGCGTTCCACTTCCTGCGTCATTTCCCGGCGATGGTGGGCTGGCTGCCCGCTCATACACCAACGCTGGCACGTGTGGCTCCCCCTGTGCAGCCCAAAATGGAAACTCAGGATCGCGTAGAGGTGGAAGACGGAGAGAAAACCTGATGTTGACGGTTATTTGATACTGAAGAGCCGGAAGAAGAATGAGAAGGCGTTACAACGGGATTTAAGTCGGGTGGCGAAGCCGCCACCCGGCAAAACAACCTTAGCGACGGTTGCCCAGAATACGCAGCAGCATCAGGAACAGGTTGATGAAGTCCAGATACAGCGTCAGCGCACCCAGAATGGAGTATTTGCGCAGGTTTGAGCTGTCGCGCACGTCAATCTGCTCGCCAATGTTCTTCAGCTTCTGCGTGTCGTATGCCGTCAGCCCGACGAAGACCAGCACCCCAATGTAGGTCACGGCCCACATCAGCGCTTCGCTCTTCAGCCACAGGTTAACCAGCGACGCCAGCACAATCCCAATCAGCCCCATCAGCAGCATACTGCCAAAACCGCTCAGGTCACGTTTGGTGGTGTAACCCCACAGGCTCATCGCGCCAAACATCCCACCGGTCACCACAAACGTACTGGCGATGGACGAGTAGGTATAGACGATAAAAATGCTGGAGAGCGTTAGCCCCGTCAGTGCCGAATAGAGCATAAACAGCGTGGTTGCCATTCCGGCGCTGAGCTTCTGCACCATTCCCGACAGGACAAACACCAGCGCCAGCTGTGCAATAATCAGCCCAAAGAAGGTGATTTTGCTGGAGAAGATAAACATCATCAGTTCAGGCGTATTGGCCGCATACCACGCGATAAACGCCGTCAGCAGTAAGCCGACCGTCATCCAGCCATACACCTGAGCCATATACGTCTGCAGTCCGCTACGGGTCTGCTGTACTATCGAATCGGAACGCGGAAATCGGTCCATGATTCACTCCTGATTAAGTAGACACACACGTTAAGACTAACACATTTGCGTAAACCAACTACCAACGGCCGGCCGCTTGTTTGTCGCTGTCACGCGACTCAACCCAGCGGTCCCCCTCTGGTGTTGCTTCACGCTTCCAGAATGGTGCTTTGGTCTTGAGGTAATCCATAATGAATTCCCCTGCTGCGAACGCGCTGCTGCGATGGGCGCTGGTGACCCCAACAAAAACAATCTCTTCACCCGGCCACATCTCACCAATACGGTGGATAACCGTCACCCGTCCGAGCGGCCAGCGGCTGCGCGCCTGCCCGACAATCTCCGCAAGCGATTTTTCCGTCATGCCCGGATAGTGCTCAAGCGTCAGTGCCTTCACGCTGTCGCCGAGGTTGTGGTTACGCACTTTGCCGGTGAAGGTGACAACCGCACCATCTTCATCACGTTCGGCCAGCCAGCTGTATTCTGTTCCGACATTAAAACGCGCGTGGTCGACCAGAATTCGGGTTTCCGCCATTTCAGCCTCCTGTGACCGGCGGGAAGAAAGCGACTTCATCCCCTGCCGTGAGCGGATGGGTAAACTCGACCAGCGTCTGATTCACCGCGGCCAGCAACTTACCTTCATCCAGCGCCAGCGCCCAGCGGTCGCTTTGCGCGGCCAGATGCGTGCGAAGTGCGGCAACATCGTCAAAGGGAGCATCGAGCGTCAGGCTGTCGGTATTGACCAGCTCGCGTACCTGCGCAAAAAAGAGAACCTTAATCATGGCTGTCCACCTTAAAATCACCGGATTTGCCGCCACTTTTCGCCAGCAGGCGAAGCGGGCCAATCACCATGTCTTTCTGCACGGCCTTGCACATATCGTAGATGGTCAGCGCAGCAACCGACGCCGCAGTCAGGGCTTCCATCTCAACACCGGTTTTACCGGTTAAACGACACAGCGACTCAATGCGCACCCGGTTATGCTCTGGCTGCGCCTGAAGATTCACCTCCACCTTGCTCAGCATCAGCGGATGACATAACGGGATTAAGTCCCAGGTCCGTTTCGCCGCCTGGATCCCGGCAATGCGGGCGGTGGCAAAGACATCGCCCTTGTGGTGGCTGCCGTCGATAATCATCGCCAGCGTCTCTGGCAGCATGGTGACAAACGCTTCGGCGCGTGCCTCACGTACCGTTTCCGCTTTGGCGGAGACATCCACCATATGGGCTTCACCCGCGGCATTAATGTGGGTCAGTTGCGACATAACTTATTTCTTTAAATGAGGGTGGAAATTACACGGGCGGGTGCGGGCATCCAGCTGCGGCGCGATAATGTTATCCCACGCGGTGCGACAGGCTTTGGTGGAGCCAGGCATAGCGAAAATCAACGTGTTGTTTGCCACACCGGCCACCGCACGGGACTGCAACGTGGAGGTGCCAATCTCTTCAAACGAGAGCATACGGAACACTTCACCAAAGCCTTCCACTTCACGGTCGAACAGCGGGATCAGCGCCTCAGGAGCCTGATCGCCCGCGGTAAACCCGGTACCGCCGGTAATCAACACCACCTGCACCTCATCACCCGCAATCCACTGAGAAACCTGGGCGCGAATAGCATAACGGTTCTCTTTCACAATCGCTTTATCGACGATTTTATGCCCTGCTTCCTGTGCCGCCTCGCATAGCCAGTGACCGGAGGTATCATCCTCTTCGCCACGGCGGTCGGAAACGGTCAGAATGGCAATACGTGTCGGGATAAATTCTGCGCTTACCTGACTCATCTTATGATTCCTTCTTAAGCCTGATTACCCGCCAATGTATGACAGGTTCTGAGTAATTCCGGTGTTGCCCTGATGCAGGAAGTGAGTTTGCTTTTTATGCGTCAGCGCTTCGGAAATGCGCGCTTCAAGCGCGTCCTGTTGAGCATCATCTTCCAGCAGATCGCGCAGATCGACGCCGCCATCGCCAAACAAGCAAAGATGCAGCTTGCCGACAGAGGAGACGCGCAGGCGGTTACAGCTGGCGCAGAAGTCTTTTTCATACGGCATGATAAGCCCGATTTCCCCTTCGTAATCAGGGTGACAAAAGACCTGCGCCGGGCCGTCGCTACGCTGGCGGATCTGGTGGATCCAGCCGCGCTTCAGCAACTCGTCGCGCAGCACCATGCCGGAAATGTGATGACGACGGAACAACTCACTGCCCTCGCCGGTTTCCATCAGCTCAATAAAACGCAATTGAATGCGACGTGGTTTGATCCACGCCAGAAAGGTGTCCAGTTGATGATGATTAACATCGCGCATCAGCACCGTATTGACTTTGACCTTGTCAAAACCGGCAGCAAACGCTGCGTCAATACCGTCCATCACCTGCCGGAACTTGTCCTGGCCGGTAATGGCGTGGAACTGGCGGGCATCGAGGCTGTCCACGCTGACGTTAATCGCCGTCAGGCCAGCATCGCGCCAGTTCGCCACATCACGGGCCATGCGATAGCCATTGGTGGTCACCGCAATTTGACGGATACGCTCGTTTTCACGCACCGCCGCGATAATGTCAGGGAAGTCACGACGCAGAGAGGGTTCACCACCGGTCAGGCGGATCTTTTCCGTGCCGAGTTCAGAGAACGCCCGCGTGACGCGGCGCACTTCATCCACGGAGAGAAAGCCGTTATTGGTGACGCTGCCCGGTTTGTAGCCATCAGGCAGACAGTAGGTGCAACGGAAGTTGCACACATCGGTAATCGACAGACGTAAGTAGAAAAACTTACGCGCGAAAGCATCAGTAAGTTGTGAAGCCATGTACACCTTTCCAGATACGGGAGGCACAGTCATTTCTTTCTGTACCCTGGTGGCAAATCCGCCACGGCCAGAGCGCCATATCTTTCGACACAGGCACAAAGGCTAGAGTGTATGTTTTCAAATTTGAAAACGTGGTTAAGGCGATAGTAGCGCGGAAATCACCACTTCGCCATTATCGCCTTTCGCTATATAATTACCTTTATAGCGGTGTAATCGTGCATTTTCGCTACAGAATACGCAAAAACAGCACTTTCGCATTGATATACGTCATTTTGCGTCGGGTGAAGCATCGTCTTTTAGGGGTAGTTAGGGTACTGTTACGCTGTTCGAACGTAATAAGGAATGTGTATGCGCAATCGCACTTTTGCGGATCTTGACCGTGTGGTCGCTCTCGGTGGAGGCCACGGTCTGGGACGGGTAATGTCCTCTTTGTCTTCACTGGGCTCAAGGTTAACAGGGATAGTCACTACGACCGATAACGGAGGATCTACAGGACGGATCCGTCGTGCCGAAGGTGGGATCGCCTGGGGTGATATGCGCAATTGTCTTAACCAGTTAATCACCGAACCGAGCGTCGCCTCGGCAATGTTTGAGTACCGTTTTGGTGGTAATGGTGAACTTTCCGGGCATAACCTCGGAAATCTGATGTTAAAGGCGCTGGATCACCTGAGCGTACGCCCGCTTGAGGCCATCAATTTAATACGAAATCTGCTTAAAGTAGATGCATTCCTGATCCCGATGTCTGAACAACCGGTCGATTTGATGGCAATCGACGTGGAAGGCCATGAAGTTTATGGTGAAGTAAATATCGACCAGCTCTGCCTGCCGCCGAAAGAGCTTATGACATATCCGGCCGTGCCCGCGACGCGCGAAGCCGTTGATGCTATCGGCGAAGCGGATTTGATCCTGATTGGGCCGGGCAGTTTTTATACCAGCCTGATGCCCATTCTGCTGGTCAAAGAGCTGGCCCAGGCGCTGCGCAGAACCCCTGCACCAGTGGTCTATATCGGTAATTTAGGGCGTGAACTGAGCCCGGCGGCGGCAGGCCTGACGCTTGCGGATAAGCTCGGCATCATGGAGCAGTACGTCGGGAAAAAAATCATCGATGCGGTGGTGGTCGGGCCGAAAGCGGATGTGTCAGGAATTAGTGCCCGCGTGGTGGTGCAGGAGCCGCTGGAAGCCAGTGATATTCAGTATCGCCACGATCGCCATCTGCTGCGCGAAGCGCTGGAAAAGGCGATTCAGGCGCTGGGCTGACAAAAAACCCCGGTGGCGCTGCGCTTACCGGGGCTACAAAAGACGCTAATCCCGTAGGCCCGGTAAGCGCAGCGCCACCGGGCAAAAACGGCTCAGGACGCAGCAATAAACAGATCCCGCAACTGATGCAGCTGGTCACGGATTTGCGCAGCCTCTTCGAACTCCAGGTTCTGCGCGTGCTGCATCATCTGCCCTTCCAGTTCGTGAATTTTCTGCTGCAGCGCTTTCGGCGTTAGCTCAACGGTATCTGGCTCAACCACAGAACGCGCTTTACCGCGCCCTTTCGCTTTGGTCTTCGCAATGTTCTGACCCAGTGCCAGAATATCCACCACCTTCTTGTTCAGCCCCTGCGGGATGATCCCGTGCTCTTCGTTATAGCGCTGCTGTTTCTCGCGACGACGTTCCGTTTCGCCAATCGCTTTCGCCATCGACGGCGTAATTTTGTCACCGTACAGAATCGCCTTACCGTTGATGTTACGTGCGGCACGGCCAATGGTCTGGATCAACGAACGTTCAGAACGCAGGAAGCCCTCTTTGTCGGCATCCAGAATCGCCACCAGCGACACTTCCGGCATGTCCAGGCCTTCTCGCAGAAGGTTAATCCCCACCAGTACGTCAAACTCGCCCAGACGCAGGTCGCGGATAATTTCCATACGCTCTACGGTATCGATATCCGAGTGCAGATAACGCACCCGCTCCCCATGTTCTTCAAGATATTCGGTCAGATCTTCCGCCATACGTTTGGTCAGCGTCGTGACCAGCACGCGCTCGTTGATGGCAGAACGGATACGGATTTCAGACAGCAGGTCGTCAACCTGCGTGGCAACCGGACGCACCTCAATCACAGGGTCAAGTAAACCTGTCGGACGCACTACCTGGTCAACCACCTCATCACCGGATTTCTCCAGCTCGTAACTGCCCGGCGTTGCCGAAACGTAGATGCTTTGCGGGGCAAGTGCCTCAAACTCTTCAAACTTCAGCGGACGGTTATCCAGCGCCGACGGTAGACGGAAACCGTACTCCACCAGCGTCTCTTTACGGGCGCGGTCACCGCGATACATCCCGCCGATCTGCGGGATCGTCACGTGAGATTCATCAATCACCAGCAAACCATCTGCCGGAAGGTAGTCAAACAGCGTGGGTGGTGGCTCGCCCGGCCCGCGTCCTGAGAGGAAGCGCGAGTAGTTCTCGATACCGGAGCAGTAACCCAGCTCGTTCATCATTTCCAGATCAAACTGGGTTCGCTGGCTTAAGCGCTGTTCTTCCAGCAGCTTATTGTTCGCCAGAAGCACCTTACGGCGATCGGCCAGTTCATCTTTGATCTCTTCCATCGCCTGTACGATACGCTCACGTGGCGTGACGTAGTGCGTTTTTGGGTAGATGGTAAAACGCTGAATAACCGACTCAACATGTCCGGTCAGCGGGTCGAACAGCGACAGGCGCTCAACCTCTTCATCAAACAACTCAACGCGCAGCGCAATATCGTCCGATTCTGCCGGGAAGATATCGATAACCTCACCACGCACGCGGAACGTACCGCGCTGGAACGCCTGGTCATTACGGGCGTACTGCAGCTCCGCCAGACGGCGCACAATCGCGCGCTGATCGATGATCATCCCCTGAGTCAGGTGCAGCATCATCTTCAGGTAAAGATCCGGATCGCCCAGACCGTAGATAGCAGAAACTGAAGCCACTACGATTACGTCACGGCGCTCCAGAAGCGCTTTTGTCGCCGACAGACGCATCTGCTCAATGTGTTCGTTCACCGAAGCATCTTTTTCGATAAAAGTGTCAGAGCTCGGGACATAGGCTTCAGGCTGGTAGTAATCATAGTAGGAGACGAAATACTCCACCGCGTTATCCGGGAAGAACTCTTTCATCTCTCCGTACAGCTGTGCCGCCAGGGTTTTGTTCGGGGCAAGCACCATTGTGGGGCGTTGCAGGTCGGCAATCACGTTAGCGATGGTAAAGGTCTTACCCGAACCGGTCACCCCCAACAGCGTCTGGTGTGCCAGCCCATCTTCCAGCCCCTCCTCCAGACGACGGATCGCCTCAGGCTGATCGCCTGAAGGACGGAAAGCAGAATTCAATTTGAACGGTTTACTCATGGGCGACAACCTGATGACGTAAAAAGCGGCAGGTGAGTAATTTTACTCGTTGTTGCCAGGAATGCCAGTAAAAAACACTGGATGAAAAACCAGTGGCGTGTCAGGATATTTAGAGTAGCGTGCAGATGATTAGCGCGTTACCGGTCAAAATTTAGACCGCGACAAAATAAAACACCAGCGAACCAGGGTTATCCCCAGAACTTTTTCTTTTTTAACATTTGTCAAGCCATGTAATGAAAGTTTTAGAGCAATGGATGACCGTTTGATTGCAGCAATTGCTTTTATCTAACAAATTGATTAATAAACAATATTTCCTAAAGCCGTGTTTCGCATCAATTTGGGCGTAACCCGCGTATTCTCTCGCTTATCGCGTGTTTTCTAACTCTAATACACATGGTTATCCACAGGAATGGTGGATAACTGCTTCCAGCCCGTACAGACCGCCACTCAGCAAATTCCCGGTTTTTCCCACCGGGCGGTGACAAAAAATTTTTATCACTCTTTTTTGATGATAATCAGTTGAGTTATTCATAACGCCCTGGTGAGATCTTACTCACAATTCCGCATTTTCGATCGCTGCACCACGACCCAACACCTCTGGCACTGTCGCTGTGCAATTCGGTAATCCACCGCCCGTCTGACGGTGACTTATTCCTAAAAAAGCCTCTTTTTTAATCAACTTAATGGTTCTGGCAGGCGTTTTGCACATTCCAGAAAGAGCCTTACCCGTACCCTTTTTAAGGAGAGAAAAATGTTGAGTCTGCGCGCAGTCAATCAGTTCTACGGAAGCCAACATACGCTATGGAATGTCGATTTAGATTTACCGCAAGGTTTATGCACGGGTGTCGTTGGCCTTCCGGGCATGGGCAAAACAACCCTGATCAATTGCATCACAGGAAATTTGCCCGTGGAGAGTGGCACCATCATCTGGCATGAAGCCGGTGCCCCACCGCAAGATTTACTCAGCCAGGCCCCCGAACAGCGTGCAGTGTCAGGGATTGGCTACGTTCCTCAGGACAGACGGATCTTTTCTCAGTTAACCATTGAGGAGAATCTGCACATCGCCATGCGGGCAACGGGAATTGCTGATCCTGCAGCAAAACGTGATGTTTATGACCTGTTTCCGCAGCTTTACTCGCTGCGACAAACCCACGCCAGGGGGCTTTCCCCTGACGACCAGTATCAACTTGCCCTCGCCAACGCGCTCGTGAACCGTCCACGCATACTGATCCTTGATGAACCGATGCATGGTGCAGGACACAGCTTCGCCCAGAAGCTGGGGCAACTGCTGGCGCGTCTTAACCGGGAATTAGGGATGACGGTGCTATTAGCCGAACAACAGCTGTCGTTTATCCGCCGGGTTGCAGATCGTTTTTGTATGCTGTATCGCGGGCGTAACGTGGCACAGGGCCACGTTAACGAGCTGGATGATGAGCTTATCGCTCACTGGATGTCACTGGAGGCAAGACGCTGAGATCGAGATAGTGTCCGGTTTCGGCACACTCTGCGTCGTCGGCAAGCCACGGGATCTCCCCGAGGAACGGCGCAGGAAGTGCCCGTTTGAGCGTTGCCAGATACTCATGATGGCGTTTTCCTGGAGCAACCACGTCGTTGGCTATCCAGCCCGCCAGACGCAGACCAGACTGTTGAATGGCGTGAGCGGTCAACATGGCGTGGTTGATACAGCCCAGCTTCACACCGACCACCAGGATCACCGGAAGCTGTTCTGCCTGCACCCAGTCCGCAAACGTCTGATCGTCTGAAAGCGGCGTAAACCAGCCGCCCGCCCCTTCCACCAGCACCCAGTCAGCCTGGCTTTCCAGCGCCCGCAGCCCGGCAGACAGCACGGAAAAATCAATCGGACGGCCTTCGTCTGCACTGATGATGTGCGGTGAGGTCGGCTCAGCAAAGGTGTACGGATTTACCGCCGGATAGGCGAGCACCAGGCTGCTGTTACGCTGTAGCGTCAGCGCGTCGCTATTGCGCAAGCCTTCCGGCGTCATCTCGCTGCCTGAGGCTACCGGCTTATACCCGGCAGTGGTTTTTCCCTGCAGACGCGCAGCCTGCAGCAGCGCAGAACTGGCAACCGTTTTCCCCACTTCCGTATCTGTTCCGGTGACAAAATAACGTTCAGTCACGTTCGATAATCCCATGAAAAAGTTGATAAGAGAGCGGGAAGAGACCCCGCTGTTGCGGCCAGGCCTGTTCCAGACGCTGCAGCTCCCCACGGGTGAGTGGTTTTCTCTCCCGCCCGGCATGCAGGTGTGTTGCGCCTATCCCCTTCAGGGAGCGCATAGCGCTGAAAGCATCGCTGAAGTTGAGCGTGATGGTTTGCACCGCGCAGCGATAGCGCCAGCCTGACAACGCCTGCGTGACCTGGTCGTGGGATAAAAACCGGTTGGCATGCGGCTGTTCATCCACTGCGCGCCAGGCCTGATTCAGCTCCGGTAATGAGCTTTCCAGCAAGGTGGTAAAGGCCACTTTGCCCCCCGGACGCGCCACGCGATAAAGCTCACCGGCTGCCCGGTTCAGGCTGCTGCACCACTGCACCGCCAGATGGCTCCAGACGAGGTCAAACTGTGCATCCGGCAGCGGGATAGCCTCGATATCGGCCACCAGATAGCAGTCTGCCGCCTGTTGCAGTCGTGCCTCGTCAAGCATCTGAGCTGACAGGTCAATCGCCGTGACGTGGCTCCCCGCCTCGCGCCAGTAGCGGCTGTGACTTCCCGGGCCACAGCCTGCGTCCAGCACCTGTGAAAACGCGTTCTCACCGAGCGTGGCAAGCAGCCCCTGTGCGCTCTGGCGCTGCAGTTCATCGTGCTGCGAATAGCTCCTGGCTGCCCGGCCAAACGCCGCTGCAATGGCCTGCTTATTGACTGGCGACATGCAGTGCCTCCAGAAGAGCATCAATATCCTGTGCTTTGTGCGCTGCCGTCAGCGTCAGGCGCAGACGGGCGGTGCCCGGTGGCACGGTCGGCGGGCGAATCGCGGTGACCCACATTCCCCGTTCGCGCAGCGCCTGTGCCAGCGCTAATGCCCGGCTGTTTTCGCCGACAATAACGGGCTGAATAGCGCTCAGTGAGTCCGTACTCTGAAATGGCAGCGCCCCTAACCCCTGGCGAAAACGATGAATATGTTCCGCTAACCGCTGCCGACGTTCCGCACCTTCTTCGCTGCGGATCACCGCCATCGACGCGGACAACGCCACGGCCTGCGCGGGTGGCATACTGGTGCTGTAAATCAGATGTCGTGCGAACTGCAACAAATAATCGGCCACGGGATCGCTGCACAACACGGCAGCGCCGCTCACACCAAAGCCCTTGCCGAAGGTGACCACCAGTAGCTCCGGCTTCACGTTTTGCTGGTACGCACTTCCCCGCCCTTCATCACCCATCACGCCAATACCGTGGGCATCGTCGACCAGCAACCAGCCATTTTGCTGTTTCGCCGCGTCATGCAACGCACGCAACGGCGCACTGTCGCCGTCCATGCTAAACACCCCTTCCGTCACCACCAGCTGTTGTCCGGCGCAGGGTTTGTCCAGCAGGGTTGAGAGCTGCCCGGCATCGTTATGTGCAAAACGCCGCAGCTGCGCCGGGCTTAAATTTGCCGCCTCCAGCAGGGAGGCGTGGCTTAGACGGTCGGCAACAATCCGGTCATCTTTGCCCATCAGAGCGGCGATGACCGCCTGATTGGCGGCAAAACCCGAGATAAACAGCAGCGCACGCGGGTAACCCAGCCAGTCGGCAAGCGCCTCCTCCAGCGCCCGATGCGCCGTCGTATAGCCGCTGACGTGGCCCGAACCCCCGCTGCCCACGCCAAACCGTGCCGCGCCATCCTGCCAGGCGCGAACGATTGCCGGATGCTGGCTCAGACCGAGGTAATCGTTACTGGAGAAATTACAAAACTGCCGATCTTCACGGGTGAGAAAACGGCCTGCGCCGTTTTCTACTACTCTGCGTACCCGAAAAGCATCCGCCGCCCGGCGTTCTTCCAGGGCGGAATTGATACGCTGTTGCCAGGTCATACGGCTGCCGCGTTGTAGAACTGTTCAGTGTCGGCGTTGAAAATCTGCTGCTCCAGCTGCTGCTGTTGCTCGTTGTCACCCGTCAGCACCTCAGTCTGATGCGGGTTCAGCCCCAGCTTGCGGAACAGCTGTACGTCTTTGTCCTCTTCCGGATTCGGCGTGGTCAGCAGTTTGCAGCCGTAGAAGATAGAGTTAGCCCCGGCCATAAAGCACATCGCCTGCGTCTGTTCACTCATCTGCTCACGACCCGCAGAAAGGCGTACAAACGAGCCTGGCATCATGATGCGCGCCACCGCGATGGTGCGGATAAAATCAAATGCATCCACGTCGTCGTTATCCGCCAGCGGTGTGCCTTTGACCTTCACCAGCATGTTGATGGGCACACTTTCCGGCGGGGTTGGCAGGTTCGCCAGCTGCAACAACAAACCGGCACGATCTTTCACCGTTTCACCCAGTCCGACGATCCCACCGGAACAGACTTTGATGCCTGCATCGCGGACTTTATCCAGCGTATCCAGACGCTCCTGATAAGTGCGCGTGGTGATGATGTTGCCGTAAAACTCCGGCGACGTGTCGAGGTTGTGGTTGTAGTAATCCAGCCCTGCTGCCGAGAGGCGCTGCGCCTGCTCTTCGTTCAGCGTGCCAAGGGTCATACAGGCTTCCAGCCCCATCTCCTTCACGCCCTTCACCATCTGCTCCAGATATGGCATATCGCGTTCGTGCGGGTTTTTCCACGCTGCGCCCATACAGAAACGGGTCGAACCGGCGTTCTTTGCCTTGCGCGCAGAGTCGAGCACCTGCTCCACTTCCATCAGACGTTCGGATTCAAGACCGGTTTTATAGCGCGCACTCTGCGGGCAATATTTGCAATCTTCCGGGCATGCGCCGGTCTTGATCGACAGCAGCGTACTGACCTGAACATGGCGCGGATCGAAGTGCTGACGGTGTACCTGTTGGGCTTCAAACATCAGCTCCAGGAAAGGTTTATTGAATAATTCAGTAACTTGCGACATCGTCCAGCGTGCGTGGTGAGCCATTGGGCTTCTCCAAAGGGTTTTGTTAATTTTCGGTTCGGTTTATACTCGTAAACCTAAAACTTTTCAAAATGGTTTACAAGTCGATTATGACCCAGGACGATCTCGCCTTCGACAAGCAGCATATCTGGCACCCCTACACCTCCACGACCACCCCCTTGCCCGTCTATCCGGTAGCTTCAGCTCACGGGTGTGAACTGCATCTCGCCAGCGGCGAAGCGTTGGTTGACGGGATGTCCTCCTGGTGGGCGGCCATTCACGGGTACAACCACCCGCGTCTGAATGCCGCAATGAAAACGCAGATTGACCAGATGTCGCACGTGATGTTCGGCGGGATCACCCATCAACCTGCGGTTGACCTTTGCCGTCGCCTGGTGGCGATGACCCCCGACGCGCTGGAGTGCGTGTTCCTGGCGGATTCCGGCTCCGTGGCCGTTGAAGTGGCGATGAAAATGGCGCTGCAGTACTGGCACGCTAAAGGTGAACCTCGCCAGCGTTTCCTCACCTTCCGCAACGGCTATCACGGAGATACCTTCGGCGCGATGTCGGTCTGTGACCCGGATAACTCCATGCACAGCCTGTGGAAGGGGTATCTGCCGGAGAACCTGTTTGCCCCGGCACCACAGAGCCGGTTTGATGGCGAGTGGAATGAAGCCGATATGGTGGGCTTTGCCCGTCTGATGGCGGCACATCGCCATGAAATTGCTGCCGTTATTCTTGAGCCGGTTGTACAGGGCGCGGGTGGAATGCGGATGTATCACCCGGAGTGGCTGAAGCGTATTCGTAAGATGTGCGACCGCGAAGGTATTCTGCTGATTGCCGATGAGATCGCCACCGGATTTGGCCGCACCGGCAAGCTGTTTGCCTGCGAACATGCGGGTATCGCGCCGGATATTCTGTGCCTGGGGAAAGCCCTGACCGGCGGCACCATGACGCTCTCTGCCACGCTCACCACCCGCCACGTTGCCGACACCATCAGCAACGGCGAAGCGGGCTGCTTTATGCACGGCCCGACGTTTATGGGCAACCCGCTGGCCTGCGCGGTGGCAAGCGAAAGCCTTGCCATTCTGGAAAGCGGTGAGTGGCGCATGCAGGTCTCAGCCATTGAAATGCAGCTCAGACACGAACTGAGTGCAGCCTCTGGCGCTGAGTTCGTGGCGGACGTTCGTGTGCTGGGTGCCATCGGCGTGATTGAGACAACCCATCCGGTGAACATGGCTGCACTGCAGCGCTTCTTCGTTGAACAGGGTGTATGGGTGCGTCCTTTCGGTAAGCTTATCTACCTGATGCCGCCGTATATCATTACTGAAGCTCAGTTGAGTAAGCTGACGGATGCCGTCGTTGCAGCCGTTAACATTCCCGCACATTTTTCGATTTAACCCAATGTGTTAGCTTCGGTACTCTGTTTATGCATTACACTTTTTCCATGATCGGGTACCGAGGGTAAATCGTATGAACATCACCAGTCAGGATCTGCGCGACGGCGAAAAGCTGCCTGAACGCCATGTTTTCAACGGGATGGGATATCAGGGGGATAATATTTCTCCGCATCTGGCGTGGGACGATATCCCTGTGGGAACCCAAAGTTTTGTCGTGACCTGCTACGACCCGGATGCCCCAACCGGCTCCGGCTGGTGGCACTGGATTGTGGCTAACCTGCCTGCGCATACGCGTGAATTGCCGCAGGGCTCAGGCTCCGGTCGGGTTGCCCTGCCTGGCGGTGCTATCCAGACCCGTACCGATTTTGGTAAAGCGGGTTACGGTGGTGCAGCACCACCAAAAGGGGAAACCCACCGCTATATCTTCACGGTGCATGCGCTGGACGTAGACAAGATTGAGGTCGATGAAGGGGCGAGCGGCGCGATGGTAGGCTTTAACGTGCATTTCCACTCGCTGGGTAGTGCGTCGATTACGGCGATGTATTCGTAATAGTGCGGGCTGATGCCCTCACCCCGGCCCTCTCCCACAGGGAGAGGGCGAAAACCTAACCATTCCCTCTCCCTGTGGGTTGAGTGATCCCCACAAATTACAGGTTGGCACAGAATACCCCCTCTCCCTTGAGGGAGAGGGCTGGGGTGAGGGGGAACATAAAGCAGTAGTGGTTATTCCGTTCACTTTATGTTGATTGCTACTCTGTAACGACGATACAGGTGAACGTGCCAGGGCGGTTCACCGCCACCGCCTGGGGAACCCTCAGCCCTGTGGGAGAGGGTTAGGGAGAGGGCAAAAACATCACAGCACGGAAGGCAACAACCCCACCAGCCGTCCTTCATCCAGAAGCTGCATCGCCTTATCAATATCCGGGGCAAAGAAGCGATCGTCATCGTAATGTGAAACCTGCTCGCGCAGCACATGACGCGCCTGCTCCAGCAGCGGACTGGATTTTAGCCCCTCACGCAAATCCATCCCCTGACAGGCTGCCAGCCACTCGACGGCCAGCACGCCACGGGTATTGGATGCCATTTCCCACAGACGACGCCCGGCAGCCGGAGCCATAGAGACATGGTCTTCCTGGTTCGCTGACGTTGGCAGGCTGTCCACGCTGTGCGGATGCGACAACGCTTTGTTCTCGCTCGCCAGCGCCGCAGCCGTCACCTGAGCAATCATAAAGCCCGAGTTGACCCCGCCGTTACGTACCAGGAACGGTGGCAACTGGGACATATGTTTATCCATCATCAGCGCGATACGACGCTCTGATAAGGCTCCCACTTCGGCAATCGCCAGCGCGATATTATCCGCCGCCATCGCCACAGGCTCCGCGTGGAAGTTACCGCCGGAAACCACCTCGTTTTCCTGCGCGAACACCAGCGGGTTATCGGACACCGCGTTGGCTTCCACCAGCAGCACCTCTGCCGCCTGGCGCAGTTGCGTCAGACACGCCCCCATCACCTGTGGCTGACAGCGCAGCGAGTATGGATCCTGCACCTTGTCACAGTTGTGGTGTGAATCTGCAATGCCACTGGTCTCGGTGAGCACATGGCGGTACATCGCGGCGGCGTCAATCTGCCCCCGCTGACCGCGCACTTCGTGAATGCGGGCATCGAACGGACGACGAGAGCCAAGCACGGCCTCCGTGGTCAGCGCACCACACACCACCGCCGAAGCAAACAGATCTTCCGCTTCAAACAGACCGCGCAGCGCAAATGCCGTCGACGCCTGAGTCCCGTTGAGCAGCGCCAGCCCCTCTTTCGCCGCCAGCGTAATTGGCGTTAACCCGGCTTTTTTCAGCGCCTCTTTCGCAGGAAGCCACTCCCCCTGCCAGCGCGCTTTGCCCTCACCCAGCAACAACAATGACATGTGCGCCAGCGGAGCCAGGTCGCCGGACGCGCCGACAGACCCCTTCGCCGGGATCCACGGATACACTTCCGCATTCACCAGCGTCATCAGCGACTGGATCACGCTCAGACGAATACCGGAGAAGCCGCGCGCCAGACTGTTGATTTTGAGCACCATCATCAGACGGACAATCTCATCATCCAGCGGCTGACCGACGCCCGCGGCGTGCGACAGCACCAGCGAACGTTGTAAATTTTCCAGATCGTGCGTGGCGATACGGGTCTGCGCCAGCAGGCCAAACCCGGTGTTGATACCGTAGGCGGTGCGCCCTTCGGCAACGATAGCTTCAACGCAGGCGACGCTGTCATTAATAGCGCGATGGGCACTTTCATCAAGCGAGAGCGTGACTGGTTGACGCCAGACGTTACGCAGCTGTTTTAACGTCAGTGAACCTGGGGTGAGTGTTAATGCGTTCATTAATGCTTTCCTTGTGTGGCAGGGATCATCGGCAGGTTTAGCCCCTGCTCTTTGGCACATTCAATCGCAATCTCGTAACCCGCATCGGCGTGACGCATCACGCCCGTTGCCGGGTCGTTATGCAACACGCGGGCGATGCGCGCTGCAGCTTCATCCGTGCCGTCGCACACGATGACCATCCCCGAATGCTGGGAGAAGCCCATCCCCACGCCGCCACCGTGGTGTAATGACACCCAGGTTGCACCGCTGGCGGTATTCAGTAAGGCATTCAGTAACGGCCAGTCGGACACCGCATCGGAGCCATCACGCATGGCTTCAGTTTCACGGTTCGGGCTGGCAACGGAGCCGGAGTCCAGATGGTCACGGCCAATGACAATCGGCGCGGACACTTCACCGCTGCGCACCATTTCGTTAAAGGCCAGGCCGAGTTTTTGCCGCCACTCCAGCCCTACCCAGCAGATACGCGCCGGTAAGCCCTGGAAGTTGATGCGCTCACGGGCCATATCCAGCCAGTGGTGCAGGTGTTCGTCGTCGGCGACAATCTCCTTCACTTTGGCATCGGTTTTGTAGATGTCCTCCGGGTCACCGGACAGGGCAACCCAGCGGAACGGACCAATGCCCCGGCAGAACAGCGGACGAATATAGGCAGGAACGAATCCTGGGAAATCAAACGCATTACTGACGCCCATCTCTTTCGCCATCTGGCGGATGTTGTTGCCGTAATCAAAGGTCGGAATGCCCATCTGGCTGAAGGCCAGCATGGCGCTGACGTGCCCGGCCATTGAACGTTTAGCGGCAAGCACCGTGCCTTCCGGGTCAGTTTCGGCTTTTTGCTGATAGGCTTCCCACGTCCAGCCTTGCGGCAGATAACCGTGCAGTGGGTCATGGGCGCTGGTCTGGTCGGTGACGAGATCCGGACGCACGCCACGGGCCACCAGTTCAGGGAGAATGTCCGCCGCGTTGCCGCACAGCGCAATCGACACAGCTTTGCCTTCGGCGGTGTATTTTTGAATACGTGCCAGCGCATCGTCCAGGTTTTCAGCCTGTTCATCGACGTAGCGGGTACGCAGGCGGAAATCAATGCGGCTCTGCTGGCACTCAATGTTCAGCGAGCAAGCTCCGGCAAGGGTCGCGGCCAGCGGTTGTGCGCCGCCCATCCCGCCCAGGCCTGCGGTGAGTACCCAGCGGCCTTTCAGCGAGCCGTTATAGTGCTGACGACCGGCTTCGACGAAGGTTTCGTAGGTGCCCTGCACAATCCCCTGGCTGCCGATATAAATCCAGCTGCCCGCCGTCATCTGGCCATACATTGCCAGCCCTTTGGCATCCAGCTCGTTGAAGTGTTCCCAGGTTGCCCAGTGCGGTACCAGGTTCGAGTTGGCGATCAGCACGCGTGGCGCGTTCTTATGCGTTTTAAACACGCCAACTGGTTTACCGGACTGCACCAGCAAGGTTTCGTCGTGTTCAAGATTGGTCAGGGATTCAACAATTGCGTCATAGCATTCCCAGTTGCGAGCGGCGCGGCCAATGCCGCCGTAGACCACCAGCTCGTGAGGATTTTCCGCCACCTCAGGATCAAGGTTGTTCATCAACATGCGCAGCGGTGCTTCGGTGAGCCAGCTTTTTGCGGTAAGTGTGGTACCGCGCGGGGCGCGGATATCCTGCTGGCGGTATTTACCTGACGACATTGTGTGTTCCTCATTCGGGACAGAAGATACAAATAGATATACTTGTATAGACAAGCACACACAAGGCCGAATTTAACAAAAAAGATACAATTTTGTTAT
Organism: Enterobacter sp. LM3; assembly: GCF_046622475.1. Classification (NCBI taxonomy): domain Bacteria; kingdom Pseudomonadati; phylum Pseudomonadota; class Gammaproteobacteria; order Enterobacterales; family Enterobacteriaceae; genus Enterobacter; species Enterobacter sp. LM3. Next base: position 332,144 of record NZ_JBJURN010000001.1, read on the forward strand.
ATTGCGTTAGCTATCACGCTTTTAAAACTTATGACATAAAGTGGCCCTGCAGCCGGTAACGATCCCCGGGGAAAAGCAGCTTTGCATGCGACACAATCTGCGATGATGACCAGGTTCGACGGCGGATCAGCAGGCACGGATCATGCTCCTTAATCCGCAACAGCTCGCACTCCTGCGGTGTGGCGCGCACCGCTTCCACGATGTGCTCCCCTTCCGTCAGCGGTGCAACGAGCGAAAGATACGCATGCGGCGTAGTGTGGGTATAATCCTGAACAAGGTAATCCGGCACCCGCTCAGCATTTACGCAGCGGTCTTCAATCTGCACCGGAATATCGTTCTCAAAATGCACCATCACGGAATGAAAGATGCGGGTTCCCTCCTTGACGTTCAGCTCCACGGCCTGCTCGGCGCTGGCCTGCGTCTCTTCGAGCACCAGTACTTCGCAATGGTGCTGATGGTTACGCGCAGCAATCTCATCGGCAATGCTGCGGATTTCAAACAGCGCTGACTGTCCTTTGGGTTCAGCCACAAACGTTCCGACCCCCTGCAGGCGCACCAGAAGACCTTCATCCGTCAGTTCGCGTAGCGCCCGGTTGATGGTCATCCGGCTAAAACCAAACTGCGCCACCAGCTCAGCCTCCGACGGAATGCGATCGTGAGGACGCCAGACGCCAGCAGCAATTTTTTCGCTTATCGCCTGCTTTACCTTTTCATAAAAAGGCGCAGGAGGGCTGGATTGAGGTGAGCGAGAAAACATCATGACTCCTTCAGTGTTGTTATGCCCACCAGTGAGCAATTTGCCAGGCCAGACGGGCAGCAAGCCGTGCCCCTTGTCCGTCCCGATCGTAGTGCGGGTTGAACTCTACCAGATCCGCCGCCTGTAATTTTCCACTACGACAAATACGTTCAATAACTGGCAAAAGCTCCAGCGCGGGTATCCCTAACGCCGCGGGTGCAGAGACGGCAGGCATCTCACCTGCGGGCAGGACATCCAGGTCAATGGTAAGGTAAACGCGATCGGCCTGCGCCAGCACCTTTTCCAGTGAAGGTAACGCATCGCGACGGAAATGGAGATCTTCCACCAGCGTCACGTTCAGTCGTTCCGCCTCATCCCACAGCGCCTGAGTATTCGCCGCGCGGCTTACGCCAAAGCAGGCATACTGAAACACCCGCGACTGTTCGGCGCAGTAGTGAGCCAGCTGGCGAAACGGTGTACCGGAGGTCGCGCATTCGGCCTTGCGCAGATCAAGATGCGCATCAAGGTTGATCACCACCACGCGGTCGTCCGGGAATGCATCCAGCACCCCGCGCCCGTGCGCCCAGGCGGTTTCGTGCCCACCGCCCAAAACCAGCGTGCGCATTCCGGCGCGCTGGCATGACGTCACTGCATCACTTAACGCCCGCTGAGCGGCCTCCAGCGCATCGCCCTCAACGGAAATGGAGCCCATATCTGCCAGCCGTTCATGTCCCTGATGGCTGGCCATATTTGCCAGCGCCCTGCGCAGTACATCGGGAGCCTGCACTGCTCCGGGTCTGCCATGATTACGCTTTACCCCTTCATCGCATTCAAACCCTATCAGGGCAATACCTGATGATATGGGAGCAAACTGTTCCGGCTGGTGTATTGTCTGGAAAATGCGTTTTGCATTGCTGGCTTCGGCGCTGTCATCGCGCCCCTGCCAGACTGTCTGTGAAACGGGCCGCCAGAGCGTCATACTCCCTCCCCACGGAAAATACGTTGATACAGCGGATTGCGTCCCGGCTCGTAGACCATTTCCACCGGGTGGTGCGCATCCCAGACGATAAAGTCAGCCACGTATCCGGCCTGTAATTGCCCGTGCGTCGCGCCACGTCCCAGCGCCTGCGCCGCATGTCGCGTCACGCCTGCCCAGGCTTCTTCTGGTGTCAGACCAAACTGAACACAGGCCATATTCATCGCCAGATGAATGCTCGCAAACGGGCTGGTGCCAGGGTTGTAGTCGGTGGCAACGGCCATCGGTATGCCCTGTTTTCTGAGCTGTTCAACAGGTGGGCGCTGACGCTCCTGAAGAAAATAGAATGCGCCAGGTAACAGCACCGCAACCGTGCCGTTGTGTGCCATCGCCTGAATGCCTGTCTCGTCGAGATATTCAATATGATCGGCGGAAAGCCCTTTATAGCGACTGACCAGCGCGGCACCGCCCTGATTCGACAACTGCTCCACGTGCCCTTTCACCGGAATCCCCAGCGCGACAGCGGCCTGGAAGAGCCGCTCGGTTTGCGCCAGCGTGAAGCCCACATTTTCACAAAAGACATCCACCGCTTCGAACAGGCCTTTTTGCCACAGGGAGGGCATGATCTCTTCGCAGACCAGCGCCAGATAAGCGTCGGGGTTCTGTCGGTATTCTGCGGGCACGGCATGAGCGGCAAGCAGCGTTGGGCTGATGTCGACCGGATTATCCTGCGCAAGCTGATTCGCCACCTGCAGCATCTTCTCTTCGGCTTCGGCGTTCAGCCCGTATCCCGATTTAATTTCAAGGGTCGTTACGCCTTCAGCCATCAAACGCTGAAGACGCTGCTGCGCCAGGCGCAACAAGGTTTCTGGTGTGCTGTTGCGAGTCGCCGTCACGGTAGCGTTAATTCCACCGCCCTGCGCGCTGATGGTCTGGTATGAAATACCGTTCAGGCGTTGCTCCCATTCCGCCGCGCGATCGCCGCCAAACACCAGGTGGGTATGACAGTCGATAAGACCCGGCGTCACCAGACGCCCCTGGAGATCGACGCTGTTATGATGCCCGGAAGGGGTGTCTGACTCAGGCACGACGGCCAGAAGTGTCTGACCGCGAACCACCAGGGCGTGTTGTTCTTTCAGGCCATACGGCGCAGACTCACCGGGAACCATTGTTGCCAGTCGCGCATTTCGCCATATCACATCGTTGGGATGAAGCTGCTGCATGGGGCGTTTCACTTGTCATGGGTTGTATAGACATTTATTTTCATCTGCTGTCTGCTGTCAACCGACTTTGTGGAAAATGTTATTTATTTGTGATGACTTCCCTGCCTCCTGAGGGTGAAAAATGCAACTTTTACCCTTTTGATCTTCCCGTTTCGCTCAACTTAGTATAAAAAAGCAGGCTATTTCGTCTATCCCGTAAAGACTTGCATACCCAGGAGCTCTACCTTGAACATTTCCAGGATTTCCCGTCTGGCGTTAGCACTCGCCTTTGGCGTGACATTATCCGCATGCAGCTCAACTCCACCGGATCAGCGGCCTTCTGAGCAGGTTGCGCCGGGTACCGCTTCCCGTCCGATCCTGTCCGCTGATGAAGCGAAAAACTTCAACCGCGCACACTACTTCTCAGCGATGGATCCGAACGCTGCACCGTGGACACCGTCTTCTGTTAACCTGCCGAAGCAGCCTGACTTCGTTGTTGGCCCGGCAGGTGCGCAGGGCGTAACGCATACCTCTGTTCAGGCTGCGGTTGACGCTGCCATCACCAAACACAGTGCATCACGTCAGTACATCGCGATCCTGCCAGGTGACTATGAAGGCACCGTTTACGTTCCGGCCGCACCAGGCAGTATTACTCTTTACGGCCTGGGCGAAAAAGCGCTCGACGTGAAAATTGGTCTGGCGATTGATTCTGAAACCGATAGCACCACCTGGCGTCGTCTGGTGAACCCGGCAGGGAAATACATGCCAGGTAAACCCGCGTGGTATATGTTTGATAACTGTCAGAGCAAGCGCTCCGCCACCATTGGCGTGATGTGCTCTGCCGTATTCTGGTCACAGAACAACGGCCTGCAGCTGCAAAACCTGACCATTCAGAACACCCTGGGTGACAGCGTTGACGCGGGCAACCATCAGGCCGTGGCACTGCGTAGCGATGGCGACCAGGTGCAGATTAACAACGTGAACATTCTGGGCCGCCAGAACACCTTCTTCGTGACCAACAGTGGCGTGCAGAACACCCTGCAGAATAACCGTCTGACACGTACTCTGGTGACCAACAGCTACGTTGAAGGCGACGTGGACCTGGTGTCTGGTCGCGGTGCGGTGGTGTTTGATAACACCGACTTCCGCGTGGTGAACTCACGTACTCAACAGGAAGGTTATGTGTTTGCTCCGGCGACACCGTCTAACCTCTTCTACGGTTTCCTGGCAGTGAACAGCCGCTTCACCGCATCCGGTGACAATGTGGCGCAACTGGGCCGTTCTCTGGATGTGGACTCCGCCACCAACGGTCAGGTTGTGATCCGCGACAGCGTGATCAACGAAGGTTTCAACATGGCAAAACCGTGGGCAGATGCGGCCATCTCTAAACGTCCGTTCTCCGGCAATACCGGTGCTGTGGACGATAAAGGAAACGTGCAGCGCAATCTGAACGACGCTAACTTCAACCGCATGTGGGAATACAACAACCGCGGGCTGGGTAGCAAAGTGGTTGCTGAGCCGAAGCAGTAAGATGTGAGTAAAAGGGGGATTTCAATCCCCCTTTTACTGCGACTGAATGCGTCAGGCCCCAAACTTCAGATACGCATCCAGTAGTTGCATGATAGCAACCATGAGTTGCAGGAACAGAATTGCCCATTCCACACCGCTCATACGCCACTCCTTTGGTATAGAGCACTTCTCCTCTGGCTTACCTTTCCGCTGCCTGTCACCAGAAGGTGTGTTGGTTATGTTTTGATGTGCTCCGCAGTTTAGGCACTGTCGGCACCACCCGACAGCCAGGACTTAAAAAGGATCCTGAATTTCGGAACTGCAACACATCAAACCAACGGACAGAATGATATCAAATCACTACTGTACATAAAAACAGATAAAACCAGTTTAGGAATCTATAAAGAAAACGCCACTAACCAACTGATTATTTTATAAATAATATTATGTGTTCATTCCGTGATCTCTTTTCTTTATTGACGATGAATTTACATCGCCTTAAGCCAATATTATGATGACCATGTTGGTTACGTTTTGATGTGCTCACCCGGCTACCACCGGGCATAAAAAAACCTCGCATTCGCGAGGTTTTTTGCTTTTAGCCGCTTAGTGCGCGTTAACAACCACCCACATTGGCCCCTGGCCTACGGCATAACGCCCTTTCTCTTCCAGCAAGCCCTGCTCACCTTTGATCTCATACAGCGCAATGTGGTGGGATTTCTGTCCCGCCGCAATCAGGTATTTGCCACTGTGATCAATATTAAAGCCGCGCGGCTGGGTTTCCGTTGGCTGGAAACCTTCGATCGCCAGCACGCTACCGTCTTCGGAAACGCTGAACACGGTAATCAGGCTGGAGGTACGGTCGCAGGCATACAGATGACGGCCATCCGGCGTGATGTGAATATCTGCCGCCCAGCGGGTGTCAGAGAAGCCAGACGGCATCATATCCAGCGTCTGCACGCACTCAACCTGACCGTTAGGATCTTTCAGCTCCCACACGTCCACAGAGCTGTTCAGCTCATTGACCACGTAGGCATACTGCTGGTTTGGATGGAAGACCATGTGGCGCGGGCCTGCGCCCTCTACGGTAGTCACTTCAGCAGGACTTTGCGCCACCAGATTGCCATCATCGCTCAGGGTAAACAGGCAGATACGATCCTGCTTCAGCGCAGGTACCCACAGAGTGCGGTTGTCCGGAGAGATATTCGCCGAGTGGCAACCTTCCAGTCCTTCAACCACGTCAACCATTTCTACCGGAATACCGTCTTCCAGACGCGTCACGCTCACGCAACCGGCGTTGTAAGAGCCGCTGAAGACGAAGTGGCCTTTGCGATCGGTGGAGATATGGGTCGGGCTTCCCGGCAAGGGGGCTTCTGCGGTGTAAGTCAGCGCACCATCATCTGGGGAGATACGGTAGGCCAACACGCGAAACTCAGGGCGCACGCCCACGTACAAGAAACGTTTATCCGGGCTGATGACCATCGGCTGAACCTGTCCTGGTACATCAACGACCTGAACCAGCGTGAGTGTCCCTCCGGCATTTAAACGCCAGACGTGGATCTGCTGGCTTTCAGGACTGGCGGTATAAACGGTTTGTTTCATGAATACTCACTCCTCACTGCGCATGAAAGTAGTTAACTTTTGACGGTGAATGCTGAATTGTCGTCGGGAGTTTTGAAGCATCCGCCTCTCGGTGTACCATCCCATCAGAACATAAATTCAATATTAACCCGGAAAAATAAATGACCTCGCGTGTGATTGCTCTGGATTTAGACGGTACCTTACTTACGCCGCAAAAAACCCTTCTTCCCTCTTCCCTTGAAGCGCTCAAACGTGCGCAGGAAGTGGGATATCAACTCCTTATCGTAACGGGTCGACATCACGTTGCCATTCACCCTTTTTATCAGGCACTGGCGTTAGATACACCTGCAATTTGCTGCAATGGCACCTACTTGTATGATTATAAAGCAAAAAAGGTTTTAGAGTCCGATCCACTGCCCGTACCTCAGGCTCTGCAGCTGATTGATTTGCTGGATGAACATGCCATTCACGGCCTGATGTATGTGGATAACGCGATGGTGTATGAGCGCCCTACCGGCCACGTGACCCGCACCAACAACTGGGCGTTGTCGCTGCCGGAAGTGCAACGCCCTGTCTTTACTCAGGTGTCCTCCCTGCGCCAGGCGGCCCAGGATGTTGATGCTATCTGGAAATTCGCCCTGACGGATGAAGACACCAGCAAACTGAATGCTTTCACGAAACACGTTGAACAGACACTGGGTCTGGAATGCGAATGGTCCTGGCACGATCAGGTAGATATTGCCCGTAAAGGTAACAGCAAAGGTAAACGTCTGACGCAGTTCGTGGAATCACAGGGCTGGTCGATGCAGGATGTCGTGGCCTTTGGTGACAACTACAACGACATCAGCATGCTGGAAGCCGCCGGGACGGGTGTGGCGATGGGTAACGCAGATGACGCGGTGAAAGCCCGCGCCAACGTGGTGATTGGCGATAACACAACCGACAGCATCGCGCAGTATATCTATAGCCACCTGCTGTAATCAGGTGGTAATGGAAACGCTTTTGATTTGCGCATAGAGCCACAGGCCAGGTTTGATCCCTAACTCATCTCTGGCCCACGGGCTAATGCGCGCCCAGAGCGTCTTGCTGCCCACCTCCAGCTGTACTTCAACCTGACCATTATCATCAAAACACTGCGCAACTTTTGCGCGCAGAATGTTACGGATACTGGTTTGCAGCGGTGGTTGCAGCACAAGGGAAACATCCGACGCCTGAATGCGGATCCGCAGCGCGGACTGCAACGGTTTATCAATCTTATTGACCCACAGATGCTGATCGCCCAGCGCCAGTGCCGTCATGGCGTAGTGCGGGTGATGTTCCAGAACGCTCACCTTCAGGATGCTGCTCTGCTGCTCCTTCGGCAGCCACGGGTGCATCACGCTACTGCCCCACACCTCTTCCAGATTGCCGAACGCCTTCACGCTGCCGTCTTCCAGCACCAGCACTTTGTCTGCCAGATGCAGAATTTCGTCCAGTGAATGGCTGACGTAGAGCATCGGGATATTGATTTCACGCGCCAGACGTTGCAGATACGGCAACAGCTCACGCTTACGCGGCAGATCCAGCGACGCCAGCGGCTCGTCAAGTAGCAGCAGTTCCGGCGCAGTCAGCAGTGCGCGCCCTATCGCCACGCGCTGTTTCTCACCGCCAGAAAGGGAGGAAGGCAGCCGCTCAAGCAACGCTTCAATCCCCAGAAGCGCCACCAGCTTATCAAACTGTGCAGCCATGCTTTTCGCCATGCCGTAGCGCAGATTGCCGCGAACGCTGTAGTGCGGGAATAAGCGGGCATCCTGGAAAACGTAGCCAATGCGGCGTTTATCCGGCGACAGGTAAATTTTGTTTTCCACGTCATTTAAGACGCGGTCATTCAATACAATGCGGCCTGACTGCGGTCGCGTCAGGCCGCTAATAGCATTAATCAGCGAGGTTTTCCCCGCTCCGGAGACGCCGAAAATTGCCGTAATACCGCTCGCGGGCAGCGTTTCGTTAAGCGTCAGGCAGTGGCTTCCCAGCGTCTGGGTGAAATTCAGTTCCAGCATGGCTATTTCCCCATTCGCTCACGGCTGATGCGCGCCAGCCATTCAGACACCAGCAGAGAGCCCAGCGCCAGCACAATCGAAATCACGCACAGCCGCGCCGCTGCACCTTCACCGCCCGGCGTCTGGATCAGGGTATACATGGCCGACGGAATGGTGCGCGTTTCACCGGGAATGTTCGACACAAAAGTAATGGTGGCACCAAACTCCCCGAGCGAACGGGCAAACCCCAGCACCGTACCAACAATAATACCCGGCAGCGTGAGCGGGAGCGTAATGGTGAAAAAGACGCGCCAGCGCCCGGCACCCAGCGTACGGGCCGCCTGTTCGAGCTTAAGATCAACACCTTCCAGCGCCAGGCGAATCGCCCTGACCATCAGCGGGAATGACATCACCGCAGCCGCCAGAACCGCACCACGCCAGCTGAAGGCAAGCGTCAGTCCAAACCAGTCATATAACCATTCACCGATAAACCCACGTCGGCCCATCGAAATTAACAGCAGATAACCGACCACGACGGGCGGCAAGACAAGGGGAAGATGAAGAACACTATCAAGCAGGGCTTTGCCTGGAAATTTACAGCGAACCAGTAACCAGGCAAAGAAGATCCCAAAGGGCAAACTCAGCGCTACCGCCAGGGAAGAAACTTTAAGGCTCAGCAGCACAGCCTGCCATTCAGGATCGGTCAATATCATTAGTGAGTCGTGAATCCATAACGTTTAAAGATTGCAGACGCCTGCGGCCCCTTCAGATAGTCACAGAAGGCCGTCACCGTCGCATTTTTATGTCCATCAACAATCGCAACAGGGTATTCCACTTTCTTGTGGGAGTCTTCCGGGAACGTCCCCACCACCTTCACACCTTTGCTGGCAATGGCATCAGAACCGTACACAATCCCCAGCGGGGCTTCGTTACGTTCTACCAGTGCCAGCGCGCCGCGCACGTCTTCAGCCGGAGCCAGTTTCGGGGACAGTGTCTGCCATGCCCCCAGTTTTTGCAGCGCCTCTTTGGCGTAAATTCCCGCCGGAACGTGTTCCGGATCGCCTACCGCCAGACGCCCACCGTTCAGCAGGCGGATCCAGGGAGTGTCTTTGTTGATGGTGATGTCGCCCTGCGTACTGGATTTTGGTGCCACCACAACAAGGCTATTACCCAGCAGCGTTTCACGGGTTGCCGTATCAATGGATTTTTTCTCAGCGGCGTAATCCATCCACTTCTGGTCTGCCGAAATAAACAGATCGGCAGGTGCGCCCGCTTCAATCTGGCGAGCCAGTGTAGAAGACGAAGCAAAAGAGGAGACAACCTCTACGTTCTTCTCTTTCTTGTACTCAGCTGCAATATCCTGCATCGCATTGGTCAGCGACGCCGCCGCAAAGACCGTAATTTTATTTTCATCAGCCAGCGCGTGTCCGGCGAGAGTGAACGTCAGCGTTGCCCCTGCGAAAAGGCGTACCCATGTACGTGCCATTTGTAGCTCCTGTGTGTCGTTATATATTTATAAATATAACGATAACGACAGGGATATCCTAGCGTTAAATCGTACCGATTAATGAGTAAACATATGCGCTACAGAAATAAATATCGGCGAAAGGAAGAAAAACTTGAGAGCAAAACGCCCGGGCAAGCCGGGCGTTTTGTGGGGAATTAATGCTGCTTTTTAGGCTGGTCTCTGTGACCAATGTTCGAAAAGACGTTGAACACTTCACCCAGGCCGTAGATGGCACCGAGGATGATAGCCATCACTACTGGTACCATGATCACGGCGAATACCAGACTTTTCAACAACTCTAACATGGTTTTCTCCAGATATTGTGAATGGCTTATTCTACCCTGAAAAGTGAGAAAAACATCCCCTTTTGTGCGGTGTACTTTGCGCACTACGTCATTTGGGTCACAATACGTTTTTTTGCCAGGACATTGTTATGCAGGCCGAAATCCTCCTCACCCTACGACTTCAGCAGAAGCTTTTCGCCGACCCACGACGTATTGCCCTGCTTAAACAGATAGAACAAACCGGCTCAATTAGCCAGGGTGCTAAGAACGCAGGCATCAGCTATAAAAGCGCCTGGGATGCGATCAACGACATGAACACCCTGAGCGAACAAACGCTGGTTGACAGGGCAACGGGCGGCAAAGGTGGCGGCGGCGCGGTAGTGACCCGTTACGGCCAGCGCCTGATTCAGCTTTACGATCTGCTGGGGCAGATCCAGCAAAAAGCCTTTGATGTACTCAGTGACAACGATAACCTCCCGCTGGATAGCCTGTTGGCGGCCATTTCCCGCTTCTCGTTACAGACCAGCGCCCGCAACCAGTGGTTTGGTACGGTAACGGCACGCGATAATTCCCAGGTGCAGCAGCACATTGAGATCTTACTTGCCGATGGCACCACTCGCCTGAAGGCCGCGGTGACGGCACAGAGCGGACATCGCCTCGGGCTGGATGAAGGCAAAGAGGTGCTGGTTTTGCTCAAGGCACCGTGGGTCAATATCACCCGCAACCCCGAGCGCGCAAAGCACGCGGACAACCAGCTGCACGGCGCAATCAGTCATATTGAACGCGGCGAGGAGCAGTGTGAGGTACTGATGACCCTGCCAGACGGGCAAACGCTTTGCGCGACGGTTCCGGTAAGCGAGGCGAGCGAATTAGAAGAAGGTGCTGTGGTGACCGCATATTTCAACGCCGACCGGGTGATTATCGCCACATTGTGCTAAGCGCATTGACAAGCATGCCGACAGTGAGTATCCCTGACGTCTGTTGCTGCAAAAAATGGGATAAATCATGTCATCATTGCATATTTCGCAAGGCACGTTTCGTCTTAGCGATACCCGAACGCTGACGCTTCCGGATCTGACATTACGTGCGGGTGAAAGCTGGGCGTTTGTGGGAACCAACGGTAGCGGAAAATCGGCGCTGGCCCGCGCGTTAGCCGGAGAGCTGACCCAGCTTAAAGGTGAGCGTCAGTGTAATTTTACCCGGCTAACGCGTCTCTCATTTGAGCAACTGCAAAAACTGGTGAGCGATGAGTGGCAGCGGAATAACACCGATTTACTCAGTCCGGGTGAAGAGGATACAGGCCGCACTACGGCAGAAATTATTCAGGACGACGTGAAAGATAGCGCCCGTTGCCAGCATCTGGCGGAGCAATTTGGGATTACTGCGCTTCTGGAACGGCGCTTCAAATACCTTTCTACTGGCGAGACGCGAAAAACGCTGCTGTGTCAGGCACTAATGAGCGAGCCTGAACTTCTGATCCTTGATGAGCCATTCGACGGGCTGGATGTGCGCTCCCGCGCCCAGTTGGCAACGCTGTTAGGTTCACTCAACCAGCAAGGTTACACCCTTGTGCTGGTGCTTAACCGCTTTGATGAAATCCCTGATTTTATCCAGAACGCAGGCGTGCTGGCCGACTGCAGTCTGACCGAAACCGGTGAAAAAACGGCACTGCTTCAGCAAGCGTTAATTGCCCAGCTGGCGCACAGCGAAAAGCTGGACGGTATTACCCTCCCGGAACCCGATGCCCCTTCGGCCCGACACGGTTTAGACCCCCACCAGCCGCGCATTATGCTGCGTAATGGCGTGGTCTCTTATAACGATCGCCCCATCCTTAACCAGCTGAGCTGGACGGTTAACCCAGGTGAACACTGGCAAATCACCGGCCCTAACGGAGCAGGAAAATCGACGCTGCTGAGTCTTATCACCGGCGATCACCCGCAGAGTTACAGTAACGATCTGACGCTGTTTGGCCGCCGACGCGGAAGCGGTGAAACCATCTGGGATATCAAAATGCACATTGGTTATGTCAGCAGCAGTCTGCATCTGGATTACCGCGTCAGCACCACCGTGCGTAACGTCATCCTGTCAGGGTATTTTGATTCCATCGGCATTTATCAGGCGGTATCGGATAAACAGCACAAGCTGGCGCAGCAATGGCTGGATATTCTGGGGATGGACAACCGGGTCGCTGATGCACCGTTTCATAGCCTGTCGTGGGGCCAGCAACGCCTGGCACTGATTGTTCGCGCGCTGGTGAAACACCCGACCCTGTTGATTCTGGACGAACCGCTGCAGGGGCTGGATCCGCTTAACCGCCAGCTGATCCGTCGCTTTGTGGACGTTCTCATTGGTGAAGGCGAAACGCAGCTACTGTTTGTTTCACACCATGCTGAAGACGCTCCTGCCTGCATCACTCATCGCCTCGAATTTGTCCCGGACGGTGAACGCTATCACTACCTTCTGAGCAAAATCGATTAATCCGTGGAGGGCTCCGCCCTCCTCTTTTCAGATAACCTGCAGCAATACATCTCTATCTCTTTGATCTAGAATGCGACATATGCGCTAAAAAATGGTTTTGAAAAACAGTGTAAACGATTCCACTAATATATCCCATGTCACACTTTTGACGTCTCTGTTATGCTATGGTTATTACATACCATAAGCCCAATGGAGCGAAATATGCGAGTTCTGGTAACAGGTGGTAGCGGTTACATAGGTAGTCATACCTGCGTGGAGCTGCTGAAAAATGGTCATGATGTCATCATCCTCGACAACCTGTGCAATAGTAAGCGCACCGTGCTGCCCGTGATTGAACGTCTTGGCGGCAAGCAACCTACTTTCGTGGAAGGTGACATCCGTAATGAAGCGTTGATGACCGAAATCCTTCACGACCATGCGATTGAGACCGTGATCCACTTCGCGGGCCTGAAAGCGGTCGGTGAATCGGTAGCGAAACCGCTTGAGTATTATGACAACAACGTCAACGGTACCCTGCGCTTACTCTCCGCCATGCGTGCGGCGAACGTCAAAAACTTTATCTTCAGCTCATCCGCAACCGTCTACGGCGATCAGCCTAAAATTCCTTACGTTGAA